>JAMJIN010000485.1:0-1349 GCA_036784775.1 Chromatiales bacterium
GGATTTTTAGTTTTTTGCCCCAAAACCCTGTCAAGTGCTTTTTGTAATTATTTACTGCTTGCCACGGGTTTTTGAGAAGTTACATTGCTGGCTTTATATGGATGTGTAAATAAAATCGACACTTATATGGGTTTGGTGGTGTTTTGGTGGATCCGCTCCGCTTGATCCACCCTACATTCTCGTTGTTAGCCGAGTGAAGACAAAAGGCACACGCCTTGCTATCATTTAAAGGTGAAGACTTTTGCTTGGAATCCGGAAAAGAACGATCTGCTCAAAGAAGAAAGAGGGGTTTCGTTCGAAGAGGTTGTTCTCCATATCCAGCTTGGAAATGAGATGGACATCTACGACCACCCCAACCAGGGGCGTTATCCAGGACAGAAGATTTCTGTTGTTGTCATTGAAGGTTACGCATATCTCGTGCCTTTTGTTGAAAATGGAGATGAAATATTTCTGAAAACTATCATTCCGAGTCGTAAAGCAACTAAGCAATATTCAGGTGATTCCAGTGAGTAAGCTTGATTCTGAAGAGAAAGAGATCCTTGAAGCCTTTGAAAAAGGCGAGCTAAAACGGGCCAATAATGTCACGCAGGAGATCAAGCAACATAAAGCTGTTGCTGAGGCGACATTTAAGAAAGATGCCCGCATCAACATCCGTCTATCTTCCCGGGATCTTCGCTCGTTGCAGGTAAGGGCTTTAAAAGAAGGTATTCCATACCAAACATTGGTATCCAGCGTTTTGCATAAGTTCGTTGATGGTCAGTTGGTGGATAAATCAGGCAACAAATAACTCAAGTAGGTTGGTGGATCCGCTTCGCTTGATCCCCCCTACATTGTTACGCAAACGCCTACCGCTTCGGCCTGGGTATCCCCAGCTGCTGCCTTCTCTCCCACAGCATTTATCGGGGACAGACCACGGTTTCCTTGCTAATCTTATGAGCAGACAACTGATCAAGGATGATCTCAATATGCCAAGAAGACCCCGCATTACTCTTGCCGGCGTACCACACCACCTGATCCAGCGTGGGAACAATCGCCAAGCCTGTTTCTTTTCTAATGATGATTACCAAACGTACCTACACTGGCTAAAGGAGTACGCAGATAAACACGATTGTGCTGTTCATGCCTATGTGTTGATGACCAATCATGTTCATCTGCTCATCACGCCTTCAACCTCGGGCGCTGCTGGTCAACTAATGAAACAGCTTGGTCAGCGTTATGTTCAGTATGTCAATCGAACCTATCGGCGTAGTGGTACTCTATGGGAGGCGACGTTTGTCAAGATAGTTGTCCAATTCTCTACGCTGCTTCGTCTCTAATTCCAGCTTCTTCTGTTACTTGGTTCTCCGGGT
>JAMJIN010000486.1:0-1349 GCA_036784775.1 Chromatiales bacterium
CCCGTGTGAGCTGAACCTACAGAAACGGTCAATGATAGATTTATACCGAGCACCAAATCCGCGCTATTCGATGTCAAATCTCATTCCGTGCTTGTTCGAGAAAATATACCAGCCCCGCGAAATGCTGCTATGGCCCGCACGTCCCAAGCTGTGGCCCGCACGTCCCAAGCTATGGCCCGCTCAGCGAGGTAAACATAGCATCAAGTTGACGTACGACCCACGTTTGAGTGACAAGAGTGGAGGCCCCGCCCCTCCGTGCGACGGTTACATTCGGCTACTCACACAGCGCACTTCGTCTCGCATCGCTGCACTCTGCGCCAGTCCGGCGCAGTCAGCGGGCGCGGTCAGTGGGCATCACGTACTAGCACTTATGTGCACGGTTATGTCACTGACTAAGAACGTCATCTCTTGGTGCTATGAAAGCCTAAGTACGATGACGTCACATTACACAACTCATGCGCCATATCGGTGAACCAACATATCTGAAGTGTCGTTCTGATAATGCTTGTCATACAGCGACAACAGGACGGGTTATACTTCTTTGTTTATGTTTTATTTGATATTCGTACTTTACACTACACCTCCAACCGCTTCGCCACAACTCACCCGCCTCAAGAGGGCTCCTAAACAAAACTCACCCGCCTCAAGAGGGCTCCTAAACAAAACTCACCCGCCTCTAGAGAGCTCCTAAACAAAACTCACCCGCCTCTAGAGGGCTCCTAAACAAAACTCACCCGCCTCTAGAGGGCTCCTAAACAAAACCGTTCTTCCGTCGATGAACGCGATAACATAATATCACCCTTCTTCATCTCGTCACCACATGTTGGTGGTCTGTGTATATAGCGACATATACGTTGACACCTGCAATATGTCACTAACGATCTGCGGCAACGTGCCTATCAATTTACGTAAGTGTCTACATACCGATCGATATAGGTAGAAGACGTTTTGTGTCTTGGTGACGGGATGTTACGTTCAGTGTCTCAGCTGCTTCTAAAAGAGGTGTAAACCAAGTGCGCAAGAAACCCTATTTTAACCCCTGGTGGGGGTTGCACCGTTGAACCCTGCAACCAATAAAACTCACCCGTTGGGTAACGTGATATACTGCTTGCCAGTGGTTGCCCCACCTACCTTCACTAGTAACACGTTATGCAAAGCCTGCTGTTTCATCGGGTCAGTGACTCTGAATGCGCCACGTCCGCAACGGCACAGATCGCTTCGACATTGCCGCGCTGTATCTGACCCGGGTCTAAGCCGCAGCCAACTTTAGGAGGCGATGGCAAAACACATTCGTTGCGCTGCCATTCTCTTTATTTTACTAAAGTATTGATAGTATTAACAGTATGTAT
>JAMJIN010000117.1:0-13112 GCA_036784775.1 Chromatiales bacterium
GGATGTGACGTTCTGACGGAGGATGTATCGACGCAGCGAGGCGGCCTTCGCCATCTATGCGCGGTTTTACTCAGCCGCTAACACCAGGAGTTGCTGTTTCATGAGGAGGCTGTCTGCGACAACAGCCTTGGCGCCACCCGGCCCCATGAGTTTGGCTAGGGTGGTTAACAGATGCATGAGGAGTACGAACAAATCCTTCATGGGAAAACAGGGTAGGGTAGGCCGCTATCAAGCGCAAGGTCTATTAAGTGTCTGTTTTCATGCGGGAAGTAAGAATTCGCCACCCACACGGTGGAGTCTGTTATTAAACGATTGACCGATACTGATGTAATTGAGTTGACCCTGCGCCCTTCAATTCTTCCCTATTATTTACGCATTCCGATGGATGATCAGGATCCGAAGCAAGCGACGGATATGATGATTAACGATGGTTTTTTGCGACCACCAGAGAAATAGATGAATTATTCAATAAACGGACTGTGATCATGAAAGGTGCCAGCAGCCATTGAAGTTTATAATGGAATAAAATGGCATTACCTCATATTTCGAAGACCCTCCATATTTATCGCATGGCGCAGTTATGAGGAACCGACCCTTTAGGCACCTTGTCTCGCGGGATCTCATATGGATGTGCCTGGTACTGCTGGGCCTCCTCCTGCTCGCAGTGCCATTCCTCACAAGCGGTCCAGACGTTTGGTTGGAAATCGATTGGATCGACGGCAGGAAGCTTTGTTTTTGAAGAATAATGTTTATCTCAGAAACCCTCAAATTGTAAAGGAATGTAAAATAATCCGACACATCATAATGAATATAAATCCTATTATAAGAATGTACTCCATAGGAATTATGAACTTCCTGTCGTTCCTTTTTTATTTCAGATCTCCACAGCGGGTTATTAACTTGCTGTAATAAAAGAAAATATCAAGGATCCGCAGTTCAGGAAGAAGACGGGATCCGCAGTCCAGGGCAGGGCGATTGCAACTGTAAAGTTTTTCGACAGTTTAAGGGCCGGTATTAAATCAGAGAGATTAGTCTACCGGTCAGGATCAGGCGTTTCCCAGGATCTCCCAACCCTCGTTGGCCAGCATATCCACCAGGCGGATCAACGGCAGTCCGATCAGCGAATTGGGATCATCGCCCTCCATCTTCTCAAACAGCGTTATACCCAGGCCCTCGGATTTGAATGAGCCTGCGCAGTTGTAGGGCTGCTCGCGCTGAAGATAGTGCTCGATGGCCTGCTGTTCCAGCTGACGGAAATAGACGTGAAAGGGCTCGCAGCAAACCTGAGTGTTACCGGTACGGCTGTTAAGCAGGCAGAGGCCGGTGGAGAATGTGACACGCTTTCCTGCCGCTTTTGAGAGTTGCTCGACGGCACGTTCGTGGCTGCCGGGTTTGCCAAGAATCTCTCCGTCAATCGTTGCCACTTGGTCGGAGCCGATAATCAGGGCGTTGGGCCAGGATTTCCTGACTGCCTCGGCCTTGAGTTTGGCAAGGCGGGTGACCAGCGCCTCCGGGGTCTCTTCTGGAACAGGTGTCTCGTCGATCTCTGGAGAGGCTGTTTCAAAGGCGATGCCAAGGCGGTTGAGAAGCTCGCGTCTGAAAGGGGAGGTGGAGCCAAGGACGAGGGTTCGCATTGCTGTGGCCATATCAACTTCTATCAATTAAGTGTGTCTGGAGGTTGGACGCGCGGATAATAGCAAAAACCACAGTGAATAAGCGCATTTAAGCTGACTCTGTTGTATATTGGGTAGAAATTATGCTGTTTATTATTCTATTGGTATTTTCAATACAAAGCATGAATAATCTTAATAGATGGCATGTTTTCCTTTAATTAACAATAAGTAGCTTTTCTTTCTTAATGTAGATTGTGCTTGACTCGTATCCACCAAGTGACGTAGAAAGGGCATTGCGTGCTATTTGGGAGATAAGATTCGCCTATGCCAATATCGGATTTAATGCTGGCTGGTTCCAAGCTTATGGCGCTGGGAATGGGGATTGTGTTCTCTTTTCTGGTCGTTCTGGTATTTGTCATGCTGGCCATGTCCCGTTTTGCCATGGCGCTGCAGAAGCCGGAATTGGAGGAGCAGCCGGATGGGGGCCTGCCTGTCTTACAGCAGGGTCACCCATCAGCAAGAGGGGATCTGGTCGCCGTCATAACAGCGGCCGTTACCCGTTACCGCACGACGCACAATTGATTATCCAGTAAAATCCGACTCCTATATAATTATTTTGACCTGATCTGTTAACAGATGGCGGCAGACTTCCCATGACTGAAAAAAAACCTCTAGGTATCACTGAGCTTGTTTTGCGTGACGCCCATCAGTCGCTGTTTGCGACGCGTATGCGCATCGAGGATATGTTGCCGATCGCCGAAAAGCTTGATCGGGTGGGATTCTGGTCCCTTGAGACCTGGGGCGGCGCAACCTTCGATGCCTGCATTCGCTTTCTGGGCGAAGATCCTTGGGAGCGGCTGCGCCGGTTGAAAAAGGCCATGCCGAAAACCCCTCAGCAGATGTTGCTGCGCGGGCAGAATATACTCGGTTATCGGCATTATGCGGACGATGTTGTTGAATCTTTTGTCGATCGTGCGGCGGAAAATGGCATCGACGTATTCCGCATCTTCGATGCTATGAATGATTTGCGGAACCTGGAAACCGCGGTCAAAGCCACCTTGAAGACAGGCAAACATGCGCAGGGCACCATGTCCTATACTGTGAGTCCTGCGCACGACATGGACTATTGGTTGACGATGGGTCGTCAACTCGAAGAGATGGGCTGCGATTCCATCTGCATCAAGGATATGGCGGGTCTGCTCAGGCCCTATGTGGCCGAGGAGTTGGTTACCCGCCTGAAATCCTCCTGTTCGATTCCCATTGCCTTGCATAGTCATGCCACTACCGGTATGAGCACTGCGACTGCGGTCAAGGTTGCGGAAGCGGGTATCGACATGTTGGACACGTCGATCTCCTCCATGTGTATGACCTATGGCCATTCAGCGACTGAGTCGTTGGTGGCAATTCTGGATAACACGGCGCGCGATACCGGTCTCAATCTGCACCTGTTGGAAGAGATCGCAGCCTATTTTCGCCAAGTGCGAAAAAAGTATGCAAAGTTTGAGGGTTCCTTGAAAGGGGTTGATTCCAGAATCCTGGTGGCACAGGTGCCTGGCGGCATGCTGACCAATATGGAGAATCAACTGCGTGAGCAGGGCGCCTGCGATCGTTTCGACGAGGTACTGGAAGAGATACCCAAGGTGCGCAAGGATCTTGGGTATATTCCATTGGTGACGCCGACTTCGCAGATCGTCGGTACCCAAGCCGTTATCAATGTGCTGTTGGGTGAACGCTATAAGAATATCGCTAAAGAGACGGCGGGTGTGTTGAAGGGTGAATATGGTGCAACTCCGGCACCGGTCGATAAGCTGCTTCAGGACAAAGTACTGGATGGTGGGGAGGCGATTACCTGTCGTCCAGCTGACTTGATCGAGCCGGAGATGGACAAGTTGGCGGGTGAGTTTGATCTCCTTGCCAAAGAGAAGGGTCTGCGGGTTGCGGATGCGGTAGTCGACGATGTGTTGATCTATGCGCTCTTTCCCCAGGTTGGGCTTAAGTTTCTTGAGAATCGGGATAATCCGGATGCATTTGAACCGGTGCCCGGACAGGAACCGGAAGTGCCGGTCGCTGCAGTGCCGGTTTCGAACGATGAGCCTGGTTTCTACCAGGTTGAAGTCAATGGTGTGGCCTACGACGTGAAGGTGACTGCCGGTGGCGAGGTGAGTGGCATTCAGCCCACCCCCGCCGCCCCTGCGGCCAGCGCAGCACCGGTAGCTGCAGGTGGCGGGCTGGTCTCCTCTCCATTGGCGGGAAATATATTTAAGGTAAAGGTTGTGAAGGGCCAGTCGGTTGCCTCTGGTGAAGTGGTGATGATCCTTGAAGCCATGAAGATGGAGACCGAGGTGCGGACGACGATGGCCGGTGTGGTCGCGGATATCCTGGTCAAAGAGGGTGATACCGTCCAGGTCGATGATGCACTCCTGAGTCTCGCCTGATGGAGATCGGACTGGAGCCTTTATGGCTGTCCACCGGCCTGGCTAACCTCACTTGGGGGCAGGTGCTGATGATGCTTATCGGCTGCCTTCTGATCTATCTCGCCATCGTCAGGAAGTTTGAGCCGCTACTGCTGCTGCCTATCGGTTTTGGGGCTATCCTGAGCAATATCCCGGTGGCTGGTATTGGGGGTGACACCGGACTGCTCGGTTACATCTATCATGTCGGTATAGAGACCGGCGTATTTCCCCTGTTGATATTCATGGGTGTTGGGGCATTGACCGATTTCGGTGCGCTGATCGCCATGCCCTGGACATTGCTGTTGGGGGCTGCCGCCCAGTTCGGTATCTTCGTGACTTTGATGGGTGCGCTGGCGCTGAATATGGTGCCGGGTTTCAATTTTACCCTGGCGGATGCCTCAGCCATTGCCATCATCGGTGGCGCCGACGGGCCGACGGCGATCTTCCTTGCGTCCCGCCTTGCGCCGGATCTGCTCGGGGCGATTGCTGTGGCCGCCTACTCCTATATGGCGCTGGTACCCATTATTCAGCCGCCGATCATGCGTTGGCTGACCAACGAGGAGGAGCGGGGTGTCGTCATGCAGCAGTTGCGCCACGTCAGCAAGCTGGAGAAGGTGCTCTTTCCCTTTGCGGTATTGCTGCTCTGCATCCTCTTTCTACCCACTGCGGCGCCGCTGATCGGGATGCTGACGTTTGGCAATCTGCTGCGGGAGAGTGGTGTGGTGGAGCGCCTGAGTCACGCAGCGCAAAATGAGATCATCAACATCGTGACGATCCTTCTTGGCCTGGCGGTGGGTTCCAAGCTCTCTGCAGATAAATTTCTTACCGTTGAAACGCTGGGCATCCTTGGGTTGGGCGCCTTTGCCTTCTGCATCGGTACGGCGACCGGTGTTTTAATGGGCAAAGTGATGCACCGTGTTACCGGCGGCAAGATCAATCCCCTGATCGGTGCCGCCGGTGTCTCCGCCGTGCCTATGGCAGCCAGGGTGGTGAACAAGGTCGGATTGGAAACCAATCACCACAATTTCCTCCTGATGCATGCCATGGGTCCGAACGTCGCGGGAGTCATAGGTTCTGCCGTAGCTGCTGGTGTGTTGCTGGCAATCGTGGGTGGCTGACGCCCTGTGCTCCCTTCGCCGCGAGGCACGGTTCCTCAGGCATTGTGTCCTTTGCATTCAGGAATCAGGGTAGGCCGGTTCAAGCGCAGCGGAACCGGCAATCCTATCTGCACCGTTCGTTCAGAGTGCCCGATCCGCTGCGCTTGATCGGGTCTACATCACACTTCCTAACTTAGTGAACCGGTTGGTCATTTTGACACGCCGACCCTTTCCGTAATATCATTGTCCGCTTATGTCGCAGCACTTGCCCGATCAGTTTGATCCCTGGCGCTTTGCTGATCTGGGCAATCAAATCAGCGGTCGATTTCCGTTGGCGGATTTGCCGAGATTACGGGCTTGCCTGATGGATACCGAAGGCGATGTCGCCTTTGACTTGGTGTTTCAGCGTGATGAGCGCCGACGCGCCTGTGTGCAGGGTGACTTGCGGGCTTCATTGAAGCTGGAGTGTCAGCGCTGTCTCGGCCCGATGGTATTGCCGGTGGATGCGGAGATCTCTCTGGCGTTTGTCGAAGGCCAGGATGAGGCTGAAGCGTTGCCGGAGCAGTTGGACCCTCATCTTGTGGAAGATGGGCGGGTGAAACTCAGGGACTTGGTGGAAGACGACCTGTTACTGGCGTTGCCCCAGGTTGCCAGGCATTCGGAAGGGGACTGCACAATGCAGTCTGTGGATGAGCCTTCCCTGGATCCGGAATCGGAGGGCGAGACGGCAGAGCGGGAGAACCCGTTTGCAATGCTTGCAGAATTGAAGCGCGACCACGATTAATTGTTAGACTGAACTTAGGAGCTCAGCCATGGCTGTTCAAAAGAGCAAAAAAACCCCTTCCAGGCGTGGCATGCGTCGTTCTCACGATGCCCTGTCTGCGGAGACTCTCTCCATCGATTCTACCTCCGGTGAAACCCACCTGCGCCATCATATGAGTGCCTATGGTTTCTACCGTGGTCGTAAAGTGATCGATACCAAAGGCGAATAAGACACCTCTGTGGTCTGTTCCCTCGGAATCTGTCGGATTTAGACTGCGCTCTCGGTAACGCAGCAGATCAATTCCAAATCCGACAGACTCCTGGTTAAACCTGGAGTCCCGGCAGATCCTCTGATCTGGCCGGGTTCTTTATTATCTGGGCTTATCAAATCTGATGACTAAAGCTGTCACAATCTCTCTGGACGCGATGGGTGGCGACGACGGCATTGATGTCGTTATCCCTGCCGCTCTGGACTACCTGAAGCATGATAAAAATACCTCCCTTATCCTGGTAGGGCAGGAGGCGCTGCTCAAGGAGAGGGTCGGTAGCCATGGATTTGGTGATCGTCTGAAGATTCATCACGCTTCCCAGGAAGTTGCGATGGATGAGCTGCCATCCAAGGCGCTGCGGGGGAAAAAGGACTCCTCCATGCGCGTTGCCATAAATCTGGTGAAGGAGGGCGTTGCCGATGCCTGTGTCAGTGCCGGTAATACCGGTGCGTTGATGGCGACTTCCCGCTTTGTATTGAAGATGTTGCCGAATATAGATCGTCCTGCGATCATTTCGGCGCTGCCTTGTATCGAAGGCCAGACTTACATGCTCGATCTGGGTGCAAATGTGGATTGTACTGCCGAGCATCTGTTTCAGTTTGCGGTGATGGGCAGCGAGTTGGTCTCGGCGGTGGCGGATATTCCCAATCCACGTATCGGCCTGCTCAATATCGGACAGGAAGAGATCAAGGGTAATGAGCAGGTAAAGAGCGCCCATGAACTGCTGGCGGCAAGTTCGCTGAATTATGTGGGTTATGTGGAAGGGGATGATGTCTACAAAGGCGGTGCGGATGTTGTCGTCTCCGACGGTTTTGTCGGCAATGTTGCGCTCAAGAGCAGTGAAGGCGTGGCCAAGATGATCAGCCACTTCATGAAGGAGGGCTTCAGCAGGAACTGGCTGACCAAGCTTGCCGGATTGATTGCCTTGCCGGTGCTCCGGTCGCTTCGCCGCCGCATCGACCCACGCCGTTATAATGGCGCCAGTCTGCTGGGCCTGCGGGGCATTGTCATCAAAAGCCATGGCGGCGCGGATGAGTTGGCGTTTGCCAATGCGATCAGCCAAGCGCGCAAAGAGGCGCTTACCGATGTTCCATCTCGCATCAAGACCCAGGTCGAAGCGCATTTGAGAAGGGAAAGCGAGTGATCTACTCCCGTATAGCCGGTACCGGCAGTTATCTTCCTGAAAAGGCCCTGACGAATCAGGATCTGGAAAAGATAGTGGATACCACTGATCAGTGGATCGTGGATCGAACCGGTATCAAGAAGCGCCATATCGCCGCTGACGATGAGTACACCTGTGATCTGGCTGAAAAGGCCGCCCGGAATGCCATGGAGATGGCTGGGGTCGAGCCTAAAGATATCGATCTGATCGTGGTGGCCACCACCACGCCGGATCAGATTTTCCCCAGCACCGCCTGCCTGTTGCAGGCCCGGCTCGGTATCCACGGACCTGCGGCTTTCGACGTTCAGGCCGTTTGTACCGGGTTTGTCTACGCGGTTGGTGTGGCGGATAAGTTCATCAAAACCGGCAGTGCCAAACGCGCCTTGGTAATCGGTGCCGAGACTCTCTCCCGTATTGTCGACTGGAACGATCGCAATACCTGTGTTCTGTTCGGTGACGGCGCGGGTGCTGTTGTGCTTGAGGCGAGTGAAATGCCGGGCATCATCTCCACACATCTGCATGCCGATGGCGCCTTCGAAGGGCTTTTGCGTGTACCCAGCGGTGTCTCCCGCAACTATGGAGCGCTGCAAGAGGGTGTCGCCTATATGGAGATGCGGGGCAACGAGGTCTTCAAGATGGCGGTCACCACACTGGGCCGTATCGTCGATGAAACCCTCAAGGCCAACGATATGGATAAATCGGATGTGGACTGGCTGATCCCGCATCAGGCAAATATTCGCATTATCAACGCTACTGCCAAGAAGCTGCGTACCTCCATGGATCGTGTGGTCGTTACCGTGCATGAACATGGCAATACATCGGCGGCTTCGGTGCCACTGGCGCTGGATACCGCAGTTCGGGATGGACGCATCAAGCGTGGCGAAACGCTTTTGATGGAAGCCTTTGGTGGTGGGTTCACCTGGGGCTCCGTCCTCGCCAAATTCTGATCCATAGATTTTTCTGATTATCCAAATTATGAGTGACACTGCATTTAGTATTGTATTTCCCGGTCAGGGTTCCCAGTCTGTGGGTATGCTGAAAGCATTAGCCGACGATTTTTCTTTGGTGGGCGAAACCTTTATAGAAGCCTCTGACGCCTTGGGCTTTGATCTCTGGAAGCTTGTGCTGGAAGGCCCGAAAGAGACGCTGAACCAGACCCAGAATACCCAGCCTGCGATGCTTGCGGCCGGTGTCGCCGTCTGGCGCGTCTGGCAGGCCCAGGGAGGCGCGGCTCCGTCAATCATGGCCGGTCACAGCCTGGGTGAATACTCTGCACTGGTCTGCGCCGGTGCGATGGGTTTTTCCGATGCGGTCTCACTGGTGGTCAAGCGCGGTATGTTCATGCAGGAGGCGGTGCCGGAAGGTACCGGCGCCATGGCTGCGATCCTGGGACTTGATGATGACAAGGTGCAGGACGTCTGTGCCGCCGCCGCAGAGTCACAAGTGGTGGAGGCCGTTAACTTCAACTCTCCGGGGCAGGTGGTGATCGCTGGTAGCAAGGCTGCGGTGGATCGCGCCTGTGGACTTGCGAAAGAGGCGGGCGCCAAGCGTGCGTTGCCCCTTCCGGTCAGTGTGCCCTCCCACTGCGCATTGATGAAGCCCGCAGCCGAAAGACTTGCTGAACAGCTGCAGGATATTGCGATTGAGATGCCCTCGATCCCCGTATTACACAATGTCGACGTGGCGGTTGCGGCTGATGCCGGGGCCATCAGAGCCCGGCTTGCGGAGCAGCTCCATAATCCGGTTCGCTGGGTGGAGACGATCCAGAGCATATCGGAGAGAGGCATCGACAAGATCGTCGAGGCTGGACCGGGTAAGGTACTCACTGGCTTGAACAAACGCATCGACCGCAAGCTGACCGGTTTTGCCGTCCTCGATAGCGATACCATGAATGCTGCTCTGGAGGCGCTGAAATGATGCTGGAAAATGAAATTGCACTGGTGACCGGCGCCAGCCGGGGTATTGGTGAAGCTATCGCAGATTCGCTGGCAAAGGCGGGCGCAACCATTATCGGTACTGCTACAACACAGGGTGGCGCGGATGCCATCTCAGCGCGTTTTGCAGCGGCAGGTTTCAAGGGACAGGGGATGGTGCTGAATGTGACCGAACAGGCATCGGTCGATGGGGTGGTCAAGGCAATCAATGATCAGTTCGGCGTACCCACTATTCTGGTCAATAATGCCGGTATTACCCGCGATAATCTGTTGATGCGCATGAAGGAAGAGGAGTGGGAAAGCATTATCGACACCAATCTGACTTCGATCTTCCGCCTCAGCAAGGCCTTGTTGCGCGGCATGATGAAGGCGCGTAAAGGCCGGGTTATCAATATCTCTTCCGTTGTTGGAGCCATGGGTAATCCCGGGCAGACCAACTACGCGGCGGCCAAGGCCGGTATCTTCGGTTTTACCCGTTCCATGGCGCGGGAGGTGGGATCCCGGAATATTACGGTCAATGCGATCGCCCCCGGCTTTATCGAAACCGACATGACCAATGAATTGCCGGAAGAGCAGCGCAAGATGCTCATCAATGGTATCCCACTGCAGAAACTGGGGCAGCCGGAGGATATTGCCAATGCGGTGTTGTTCCTTGCTTCGGAGAGCGGTGGCTATATTACCGGCGAGACGATTCACGTCAATGGTGGCATGTATATGGGGTAACTATTCAGCTACAAGCTCATATTAACTGTGCTGAATGGTGAATTTCTTTTTGTCGAAAGCGATATTCTTCCGAGAAAAATCATTTATGTTTTTGATAAATAAGAGAAATTACCAATATTTCTTGTGTGATACACTACGGCGGTTTACGCTTTTCTCATGCAAGGTTTATTAATACAATATCGCATCCGCCGCATTCGTGGCCGAAGCTTAATCCAGAGGAAATTAAGAACATGACTGATGTCGTAGAAAGAGTTCGTAAAATTGTCGTGGAACAACTGGGTGTCAAAGAGGACGAAGTGACTACCGAAGCTTCCTTCGTCGATGATCTCGGTGCCGACTCTCTCGACACTGTTGAACTGGTGATGGCACTCGAAGAGGAATTCGAAACCGAAATTCCTGATGAGGAAGCTGAAAAGATCACCACTGTTCAGTTGGCTGTTAACTACATCAACTCGCACAACTGATAGCTATCGGCTAATTGCTCGGGCCGCGCTGTTCCCAGTTACTGGGACGCGGCTTTTTGCTTTTTGCAAGCCTAACCAGATCAGGGGGTAGTCTTACATGACTTTAAGAAGGGTTGTCGTTACCGGGCTCGGAATGGTCGCGCCTGTTGGACTGGACGTGCCGTCGTCATGGGAAAGCATCCTGGCTGGCAAGAGTGGTATCCAACCGATCACTCATTTCGATATCGAGCCCTTCACTACCCGTTTCGGCGGACCGATCTACGGGTTCGAGATGACTGACTATGTCCCGAAAAAAGACGCCAAGAAGATGGACAAGTTCATCCACTACGGTGTCGCTGCGGGATGTCAGGCAATCGAGGATTCCGGGTTGGAAGTGACGGATGAGAATGCCGATCGAATCGGTGTGCTGATCGGTTCCGGTATTGGCGGCATCACGGGCATCGAAAATAGCTACCAAGCCTATAAAGATGGCGGTCCCCGTAAGATCTCGCCATTTTTTGTCCCGGCCAATATCATCAATATGGTCTCCGGGAACCTCTCGATCAAATATGGATTGAAGGGGCCCAACTATTCGATCGTCTCTGCCTGCAGCAGTGGTGCTCACAGCATCGGTGAGGCTGCGATGATGATCCGTCATGGCCGCACCGATGTCATGGTCGCTGGTGGGGCGGAGATGGCGACGTCACCGGTCGGCCTCGGTGGATTTGCCGCCGCCAGAGCGCTATCGCGCCGCAATGACGATCCGCAGGGTGCCAGCCGTCCATGGGATCGTGATCGTGATGGTTTCGTGCTCAGCGACGGGGCCGGTGTGATGGTCCTCGAAGAGTACGAACATGCCAAGGCCCGTGGGGCGAAGATCTATGCCGAGCTGGTTGGCGTGGGCATGAACTCCGATGCGTTCCATATGACTTCGCCCTCGAAGGACGGTTCCGGTGCTGCCGGCTGTATGAAGCTGGCGCTGGAAGATGCCGGCATCAATCTGGAAGAGGTGGATTACATCAACGCCCATGGCACCTCCACCCCGGCAGGTGATGTGGCCGAGACCAAAGCGGTAAAACTGGCCTTTGGGGATCACGCCTACAAGCTCTGCGTCAGCTCGACGAAATCGATGACTGGCCACATGCTGGGTGCCGCAGGTGGTGCCGAAGCGGTCTTTACCGTTCTCGCTCTGCGCGATCAGGTGGCCCCGCCCACGATCAACCTGGAGAATCAGGATCCTGAGTGTGATCTGGATTTTGTGCCCAATGCTGCGCGTGAGATGAAGCTGGATGTGGTTATCTCCAACTCTTTCGGTTTTGGTGGTACCAACGGTACGCTCGCGTTCCGCAAGATTGACTGATTCGATACATCTGTACTACGCAGTTCCCCGTCCGGGGGGCTGCGTACATCTCCTTTCCGGCCCATTTTCGGGCAGAAGCCTTTGTTGATCGACGGACAACCCGCAGACTGGATTCCGGTATCAGATCGTGGCCTGCTGTATGGTGATGGGTTGTTTGAAACCATCGCTGTGACGGAAGGAGTGCCCCGTCTGTGGGAAGCGCACATGGAGCGCCTGACCCAGGGAGAAGATCGTCTTGGTTTTCCCTTTCAGGATAAGTCGCTACTGTTGGCAGAGGCGCGGAAGTTGATCTCCGACACCAGGCATGGTGTGTTGAAGTTGCTGCTGACCCGTGGCAGTGGTGGCCGCGGTTATCGTGCCCCTCGTGATGCAACCCCCCGCCGCATACTGACGCTGCACCCCTGGCCCGACTATCCTGATGCTTGGTTCGAAGCAGGTATCAGGCTGCGCGTGTGTGAAACACGGCTTGGACGGAATCGCGCCCTGGCAGGGCTAAAACATCTCAATCGTCTGGAGCAGGTATTGGCCCGGAATGAGTGGGATGATCCGGAGATTGCGGAGGGTGTGATGCTCGATGAGAACGACTTGGTGGTTGAGGGTACTCAATCGAACCTTTTTCTGCTGTCAGAAGGACGTCTGTTGACACCGGATCTCACCGATTGTGGGGTTGCCGGCGTGATGCGGCGGTTGGTGCTTGAGATGGCTACGCAGCTGGGGATCGAAACTCTAATCAAAAGACTGACGCTTCAGGAGTGCAAGGCGGGCGACGCTTTGTTCATCACCAATTCGATTATGGGGATCTGTCCTGTCTCAGAACTGGAAGAGAGGCGCTTCACAGCGGAATCGATTCCTGAAAGGCTGGTTTTGAGCGTTCAAAAACAGGCATTCGGCAAGGCTTGAGTCCCGCCTCTTCTGTTTCTGATTACCCCTGTGACTCAAGTGTTAGCGGCTGAGTAAAACCGCGCATAGATGGCGAAGGCCGCCTCGCTGCGTCGATACATCCTCCGTCAGAACGTCACATCCTCGTCCACGTCAAAGACTGTCACCCGATCCTCTTGCATCAGCTCCTGCAGTTGCAACCCGTATCGACTCCAGAACACCTCACGTAGCTCATCAATAAATTCATAAACAGCCAATGCTTCACGTGCAGTCCAGTAACTTCTCAAAAACCCGTGGCAAGCAGTAAATAATTACAAAAAGCACTTGACAGGGTTTTGGGGCAAAAAACTAAAAATCCTGTCATGGTACAACTCTGGTTTGGAAACTGTCATGGCTGATCTTGTAGCGCGCACTATG
>JAMJIN010000487.1:0-1347 GCA_036784775.1 Chromatiales bacterium
TGAAGTATGTCGCTGTCCAGAACATTGCCTGCTTGGGGTAGCGACCGCTCAAGCATGTCGCTGTCCAGAACATTGCCTGCTTGGGGTAGCGACCGCTGAAGTATGTCGCTGTCCAGAACATTGCCTGCTTGGGGTAGCGACCGCTCAAGCATGTCGCTGTCCAGAACATTGCTGCTGAATCTAAGGAATTGTATGCAGCCGCCTAGTCACCCATGGACAGCAACAACAGAAAGACTACATTTGTGTGGACCATCCACTAGACGTGGCACAAAAGCCGGAATAAGATGATCCAGGCCAATAACCAGGGTGGCCAGCAGATGGTGTCATCAGGTCAGTTCTGTTAGTAAACAAACTGGTGTCAACAACACCCTCCACACAGGCGCACCAAGCAGCAACTTGAACAATCTCACACATATTATTTGCAATACCGATTTGCTGAGGTCTGCAGATAAAACAGTGAACACTAAATTTGCTTTAATTAACAACCGATCCGTCCGAAATAAGGAAGACTTTATCAAAGACTACATTGTTGAACATCACATAGATATCGTCGCACTGACATAGACCTGGCTCTCCCATGACGACAAAGCGGAAATCAATGTGCTGCCGGCGGGCGGCTACAATCTTTGTCATCTGCCACGCTGGAACCATCGCGGTGGTGGCATCGGACTCCTATTTAAGTCAACCTTTAACGTGATTTCAGAAACTCCATTAACGACTAACACCCTTGAAGGCCTGAGCGTTGCACTCCAGTGTCCGGAAACAGACAGCAACGTTCGTATATATGTCATTTACCGTCCACCGTCGTCATCGCTGTCCCGTGACTTCTTAGATGATTTTGGTGCTACCCTTAGTTCAGCAGCAACACACACGAATGAATCGATCATTTGTGGTGATTTTAATGTTCATTACGGTAACATCAACTCAATCTGCGCGATGAATCTCGCTACTCTCATAGACAATGCCGGTTTTGTCCAGCACGTGACTAGTGCGACGCACCTGATTGGAAACACGCTCGATCTACTAATCACACCACGTGCGTCTACCTTACTCTCAACACCTGGAAGGCCGACTACTCTCCTTACAGATCATCATGTACTCGAGTGTACAACGCATTCGCTGGAACCACTGTTGGGCTCATCGAGAACTACAACGCCGCCATCGCGACCGTCGTGGACAGGCATGTACCGATTCTCACGCGTGTCGTCAGGGCTCGTCCAAAGACACCGTGGCTCACGGAAGAGTTGTCCGGTGCGAAGCGCAACCTCCACCGCGCCGAGCGCCGATGGCGAAAGACGCGACTCGCTGTCCACCGACAGATGTATACGACGCTTCGAGACGCTAACC
>JAMJIN010000488.1:0-1344 GCA_036784775.1 Chromatiales bacterium
TGCTGTTCGCCACGCCGCTCCTGAGGTGGTACCTGGACCACGGACTCGAGGTGACGCGCTTTTATCAGGTCATCGAGTACGAACCCAACCCATGCGTCCGTCGGTTCGGTGACGCTGTATCTACGGCCCGACGGGAGGGAGACGTCCACCCCCACAAGGCCATCATCGCGGACACCATGAAGCTACTGGGGAATTCGGAGTACGGGAAGACCGATATCGCGACGTGAAATACTACACGGAGGTTGAAGCGTCGCGCATGATCAACGATCGTCGATTCCGTCAACTCGACGTCGTCGTCGACAACGCGTATGAGATCGAGATGAGCAAGAGAACAGTGACGTATGCCTTGCCTATACACGTAGGATTTTTCGTTCTACAGTATGCCAAAATGCGCATGCTGCAGTTCTACTACGACTTTATCGACAGGTACCTGGAACGACCTTTGTTCCAGTACTGCGAGACAGATACGGATAGCGCCTATTTGGCCTTGGCCGGCGAGTCCGTCGACGATCTCGTAACTCCGGAACTTCGAGAGCATTACTTCCGATACCGATCCCAAATGGCTCCCATCCGAATGTTGCGTCGACCACGAGTCCGAGTACGTGCGGTGTCGACTCGCCGGTCATCCTTGGATCGGGTCTGCATCATGCTGTGTTGCGCGCAAAGCATATGACAAGAGGACGCCCGGTCTGTTCAAGGTGGAGTGGTCTGGCGACGGGTTCGTGGGGTTGTGCAGCAAAACATACTATTGCTTCGGACCCACCGACAAGTATAGCACGAAAGGTCTGAGCAAACGTCACAACGAGATCGACAAAGACGCGTTCCTCGAGGTACTCACCAATAGAAGGAGCGGTAGCGGAAAGAATCGCGGGTTCCGAGTGAACCACTCGTCCGTGTTGACGTATGTGCAGGAACGAGCCGCCCTCACCTACTTCTATGCAAAACGCGTGGTGCTCGAAGACGGGGTGAGCACGGGTCCGGTGAACGTGTAGAAAAGATGACGCGCTACGGAAGACATTCATAAGTGACCATGGACGCGCGATGGAAGCATCCATTCACGTGCGTCGTCGCCGGACCGACGGGGTGTGGTAAGAGCACCTTCGTGACGCGTCTGCTACTTCACGCATCAATGACGATGAACCCTCCTCCCGAGAAAATGACGTGGTGTTACGGAGAATGGCAATCGGCTTACGCGTCGATGAGCATGCCCAACTTGCAGTTCGAGGAAGGCTTACCGAATGCGTCATTGTTCGATCCCAAGACGAGGAACCTCGTCGTCATAGATGATCTGATGGCTGAAACGGACGGTCGGGTCACGACCTTGTTCACCAAAAAGAGTCATCA
>JAMJIN010000118.1:0-12912 GCA_036784775.1 Chromatiales bacterium
TCGCGCCTCGGCTACGCTGCAGTGCGCACACCACCCATGCCACAACGCCTCCTCAGCATGGCTGAGGCTCGGGGGTAATCAGGATTTCCTTTGATGTATTGGATCACGCAGACCTTCATGCCCCAGCCGGCGGCACGGAAGACCACACCGAAGGCGCTGGATGATTTGCCTTTGCCCTCGCCGGTATTCACCAGGGTAATACCGTGACATTTTTCCCTGGGCTTCATCAAAATCAACTCCGTAAAGGCATCTCTTTGATGTAGATGTCCTGTTTGGCATAGGGGATTTCAACCCCTTCACGATTGAAGCACTTGTAGATCTCGGTCAGCAGTTGGTCGATTACCCGGCCCCGCAGACTCGGTTCATCAATCCAACAGAGCAGCTGAAAGTCGAGGCTCGATGCGCCAAGGGCCCGGAACCGGACACGTGGCTCCGGGTCTGCGCAGACACTTTGGGAATCGATGGCAATCCCCATCAGCAGCGCCCTTACCTGGTCGATGTCCGAGCCGTAGGCGACCCCCACAGGTATCCGGATGCGGTATTTTTCGTGAGGACCACCGGTTTCGTTGATCACCTTGGAGTTGCCCATTACCGCGTTGGGAATCGTCAGTTCCACATCGTCCCGGGTCAACATACGGGTGCTGCGGATGCCGATATGAGTCACCTCGCCGCGCTCCCCTGAGTCGAGCACGATGTAATCGCCGATCTTGTAGGGTGTGTCGGCGAGGATGAAGACGCCGGAAAAGAGGTTCGACAGAGTGTCCTTGGCGGCGAAACCCACGGCGATACCGACGATACCGGCGGAGGCGAGCCAGGCGCTCATGTCGATGTGCCAGGCATCGAAGATCAGGTAGATCGCAATGGCGATGATGACAAGCAGTGCCAGATTCTGGAACAGGGGCAGAGTCTGGGTCTGGACGAATTGTAAGCGGTTGCTGTCTGTGGCCAGACTTTTCAGGCTGGCTTTGGAGATCGTGATGAAGAATCGCATCCAGACGAAGATGCCGATCGATCGCAGGATGGCGATGACTGTATCCTGCAGTTCCTGGCTGACCGGCAGCAAGTGATCTGCAATGGAGAAGCCCACCATAATGATGGTGTAGAAGATAGGGGTATAGAGTGCCTGGACGATGACGTCATCCAGCTTTGCAGTGGTGAGCTTGGTCAACCGTTGGAAGATGCCGAGTACGAACCAGGTGATAAGCTTGGCCAGCATGAGGGTAAGCATTACCACCAGGGCTGACTGGATATAGGGCTGGCCAGCAAAGAGATCCAGCAGCGGCTGGATTTCAGACTCGATGGATTCCATTTTTATTCCATGTTGTTTGCTCTAACATACCGGGCAATACTCCATCCTTGTAGGAGCCGCGCCCTCGCGGCGAATGCTCGATACTACGCCCAGCCGCGGCGAGGCGCCGCTCCTTCTACATTATGGTACGACTTAAAGTGTCTGGGCAGTGATATCCACATAGAGTTTCAGCCGCTGTCCCGGTTGTAGATATTTTTTTGGCAGGCTGTTCCAGCGTTTCAAATCCGTCACCGTCACATTGAACCGGCTGGCGATGCGTGACAGGGAGTCACCCTTGCGCACCCGGTAGTTCACAGTGCTCTGGATGCCGGCAGGCTGTGTGTCAGGAAAAGAGACCCTGGATGTTTTCTTCTGAGGAAGCCAGAGCACCAGTTTTTGTCCTGGGCGAATCGGGTCACCCGGCGCCATGCCGTTCCATTTCGCCAGTTTTTTATGGTTGATTTTAAAAGTCCGGGCGATATCCCAAAGGTTGTCTCCCGCTTTTACCGTGTAGTTTTGTTTGGTGCCGCCTCTGTTTCTGTTTTGGATCTTTGCCTTGCGTTGCGTTGAACTCAGGGCGTAGTGGTTGAGCTTCTTGGTGGAGACGGGAATCAACAGGTGTTTGCCGGCGCGGATATTATTCCCCCGCAGCTTGTTGACTTGCTGCAGGATTTTCGTGGTGGTGCCATGTTTTCTGGCGATCACGCTGAGGCTGTCACCGTTACGGATCTTGTAACGTTTCCATCGCAGACGCTTTTCCGCAGGTAACTGGTTCAGCTGTGCCAGAAAATCATCGATCTTGTCCAGCGGCAATTGTAGTTGATGTGGGCCGTCCGGGTCGGTGGCCCAGCGATTGAAGCCTGGGTTGAGCTGGTAGAGATCCTGGATCGACAGGTCCGCCATCTCAGCGGCCAGGGCGAGGTCCAGTTGAGATTCGATTTCGATGGTTTCAAAATAGGGGCTATTCGGGATCGTTTGCAGAGCGATGCCGTGGCTGTCGGGATCTGCAAACAGGGTGGCGATGGCCAACAGACGGGGTACGTAGCTGCTGGTCTCTTTGGGTAGTTTAAGAGACCAGTAGTCAGTGGGTTTGCCTTTCTTTCGGTTACGCTTGATCGCCTTGCGAACGGTGCCGCCGCCGGAATTATAGGCTGCCAGAGCCAGTTCCCAGTCACCGTCGAACTGGCGGCTCAAAACCTGCAGATAGTCCAGGGCCGAGCGGGTGGAGGCGACAATGTCGCGGCGGCCGTCATACCACCAGTTCTGCTTCAGACCATAGTAACGGCCCGTCGAGGGGATGAACTGCCAGATGCCGGCGGCCCTGCCGGGGGAGTAGGCAAAGGGTTGGAAAGCGCTCTCCACGGCGGGCAGCAGAGCGAGTTCCGCCGGCATGCCCCGTTTGTCGATCTCTTCCAGAATAAAATAGATGTACGGCTCGGCGCGCTGCTGTATACGATCGATATAGCTAGGGTGTTTGCGGAACCAGTTGATCTCCTGAGTGACTCTGGAGTGTTGAGGGATCGTCAGGGTGAACCCGTCCCGCATTCGGCCCCAGGCATCTGCGGGTGGCTGGGGAGAGGGTTGGGACAGTGCTTCCACGGGTAACTCGGAAGCGCTGTGCGGAAGCGGCTCAATAACTACTTCATCAGACTTCAGAATGGGAAGTTCGGATACGGCACTGCTAGCAATTATGACCGGCTGTTCGGAAATAACCTCTGTCTGTGCGGCAGGCTCAGGGGCATGCCCCGGCGATTTTTCCGGCAGAGAGTTACAGGCTGAGAAAATTCCAACCAGTGGGGCGAGCAGAAAAAAGCGACTCATAGTTTATAGTTCAACATAACAGACAATTATTGTTTCTTCCCAAGCGGAAAATAATATCAAATCTGGGTATGATTTCCATCTAAATGAAATGAGGTAGAACCTGTTTAGAATTATGGGCGGTGGAAACGGGGAAAAACTGGGAACCAGCACACAAAACCAGCTGGCGCATTGGTTTAGGGGGTGTCCGGGTGTCTTTCTGTCGGAACAGGAGCAGGCGTGTCTGGATAAACGGGTAGCCTCCCTGTTCGGACATCACATTGTGCAGATCGGTTGCGCAAATCCCACCGCTGATTTGCTGCAGAAGAGTCCGGCGCGACATCATGTCGTGCTGGGCAAGGCGTTGAGGGGGGGGCATCCGGAATTGGATTTATGCTCGGAACCCGCGCTACTCCCCTTTGCCACAGACAGTGTGGATGCGGTAGTGCTGCCACATACCCTCGATTTCTCCAGTCAGCCCCATCAGGTACTGCGTGAGGTGGAGAGGATTCTGATTCCCGAAGGGCGGCTGTTGATCATTGGTTTCAATCCCTGGAGTCTGTGGGGAGGCTGGCGGCTGTTGCGTCGTCGCAGCGGGGTATCGCCCTGGAACGGCCGTTTTTTTACAACCTGGCGAATCCATGACTGGCTTACTCTGCTGGGCTTCGATCTGGAATCCTGTGATCAGTTGATGTATCGCCCGCCCCTGAGAAATAGGGCGCTGATGCAGCGGCTCGAGTTTCTTGAAGGTATGGGCCAGAGGTGGTGGCCGGTGATAGGGGGTGTGTATGTATTGCAGGCAGTCAAGCGAACCGTCACGCTGACGCCGATTCGACCCCGTTGGCGAATGGGCAAACGGGTACTGCCTTCCAATGCGGTGGAGCCAACAACGAGAACCTGAATGGATGAGCTGATTGATATATTTACCGACGGGGCCTGTAAAGGCAATCCTGGTCCCGGAGGCTGGGGGGCACTGCTACGCTATGGTAAACATGAGAAAAAACTCTGTGGCGGTGAGCCTGAGACCACTAACAATCGAATGGAACTGTTGGCGGTGATCGAGGCGCTCGGGGCGCTGAAGAGACGCAGCCGGGTGCGTGTTACCACTGATTCCCAATATGTGAAAAACGGCATTACCCAGTGGATATTCAACTGGAAGCGGAACGGCTGGAAAACAGCGGCGAGGAAGCCGGTAAAGAATGCCGATCTCTGGCAGCGTCTGGATAGCGCGGTGGCACTCCATGACGTTGAGTGGGCCTGGGTCAAAGGCCACAGCGGCCATGCGGAAAATGAATTGGCCGACCAGCTCGCCAACCAGGGTATAGAGGAGCTGAATCTATGACGCGCTTGATCGTGCTGGATACAGAAACCACTGGCCTGGAGCCGGCGCAGGGTCACCGTATCATCGAAATTGGTTGTGTGGAGATGGTCGAGCGCCGTCTCACCGGCAACAACTTTCATCAATATCTTCAGCCGGATCGGATGATAGACGCGGCCGCCATCGACGTACACGGCATCACCAACGAGTTTCTTGAGGACAAGCCCCGCTTTGGGGATGTTGCAGCCGACTTCCTGGAATATGTACGAGGTGCCGAGCTGATCATCCATAATGCCCCTTTCGATGTCGGATTCCTCAATAACGAGCTGTTGAAACTGGATGAGGATTCGTCTCGCATTGCGGATCTCTGCGCGGTCACCGATACCCTGGTGATGGCGAAGAAGAAACACCCGGGGCAGCGCAACAGTCTGGATGCGCTCTGTAAGCGTTACGATATCGATAACTCTCACCGTGAGCTTCATGGTGCACTGCTCGATGCTGAGATCCTGGCCGATGTCTACCTGCTGATGACGGGCGGACAGACTGCCCTGTTTTTGGACAGTCAGGGCGCGGAGGGTGATGTGGCTGGGGCGGCATCAAATATTCGCCGGCTGTCCGGCGAAAGACCCCGGCTGAAGGTAGTGCGGCCCAGTGAGGAGGATTTGGCTGTGCATGAGGCGCAGCTGCAGAAGATGGGCGATGGCTGCGTCTGGCTGCGGGAAGAGGAAGTTGCGGGTGACTAGTCCGAATCGCTTGCCGGCTATGTAGGCCTGATCAAGCGTAGCGGATCAGGCAAGCGGCTTGTCGTAGCAATGATGTTTGCCGGTTCCACAGGCTTGAACCGGCCTACGTTTGTGGCGGGATCAGTGTCGTGAAATTACACATGCCTCTGGTGCGATCGGCCGTTTTCGTTGCCATGTACGATAGTGGCGAGGCGTGGCAGGTCCAGCAGCTGTATATGCTTGCGTTCCACGTGCAGCAGTCCCTCATCCTGAAAGCGGGTGAAGAGTCGGCTTACGGTCTCAACCGCCAGGCCCAGATAGTTGCCGATCTCATGCCGCGACATGCTGAGAAAAAAATCGGTGGCGGAAAAACCGCGCTTTTTGAAACGCTCCGAGAAACTCAACAGAAAGGTTGCGAGGCGCTCTTCTGCACTCTTTTTGCCCAGCAGAGTGAGCATCTCTGAATCCTGGCCGATCTCCCGGCTTAGCAACCGGTACATCTGATGTTGCAGGCTGGGCATGTTACAGCTCAGTTCTTCCAGATTGTGGAATGGGATCTCGCAGACTGCGGTGGTTTCGAGCGCCTTGGCGGAGCAGGCGTGACTCTCGTTTTGGATGGCGTCAAGACCGATCAGTTCTCCCGGCAGATGGAAGCTGAGAACCTGCTCGCCTCCGTCTTCACTGGGGGTGAAGGTTTTTACCGATCCACTGGTGATGACCCGCAGACTGTGTAGGTTATCGCCTTCACGAAACAGATGGTCGCCACGATGAAACGGCCTGCCACGTTTGACGATACTGTCAAGACGCTCCATGTCCTCAGGGGAGAGCCCCATGGGGAGACAGAGTGTGGCCAGGCTGCAGTTCTTGCAGGCGACTTTGATGTTCTCAAAGGAAACCACGTTCCGGTTTGTCAAAATACAGCTCCAGTCCGTAAGAATCGAGATGGAGTTCTATTTTCCAATTTGTATTGAGCTTGATCAAGTGTTTTTGCGCATAAATTGCCGCAATTGGTTTGAAAATTGCCTGAATTATTTTATTTCAGACAAAAAAGCCGCGCCCAAGGGCGCGGCTTTTTCGATACGACTGTATCTAACCCGCTTTATTTGGCAGGTGCAGCAGGTGCAACAGGTGCAGCCGGGTAGCCGTAAGGCGCGCCGTAGCCGCCGCCATAAGGTGCACCATAGCCGCCGCCATAAGGTGCACCATAGCCGCCGCCGTAAGGGCCACCATAGCCATAGCCGCTGCGGTAGTCGTTGTAACCGCGACCGTAACCGCGACCGCTGCCGCTCATGCCGAAGCTGAAGTCACCGGAACCATCGCCCCAGCCGTCGCCAAAGCCGCTGTTGTCCCAACCACGGTTGCCATAACCAGGACCACCCCACCAGGCAGAAGCGGTAGAAGAGACAGCAATCAGGGCTGCAGCGCCCAGTACCATAGAAATCTTACGCATGCGTACGTTCCTCATATAAATTTAGGACATTGTGTATTTAACTACCCGACAGGAAAAGATCGGGACAGGTCGTGGTGCATCAATGCGACAGTTCCTGTTAATCCGAAGAGGAGGCGTGGAGTGATCCAGACTCCCTCATTCCTTAATCGCTGGCCGAATCGTAATTATTGCGAAATCCGCCAATTGATTATAGACAGTGGCTCGGGAGATTCAACATTAAATTCTTGGGGATCTTGTAAGGGAAGATGTGCCTGCTGGTAAAAAGCGGGTTTTTGATTGAGGGAAATGAGCCATTCTGGTACCTTTTACGCCCGTCTGTTTTCTTTCTATCCTGGCGCACAAAATTCATGACCAGATTCATCTTTATAACGGGCGGAGTGGTCTCCTCCCTTGGCAAAGGTATTGCAGCCGCATCACTCGCGGCTCTACTGGAAGCCCGTGGCCTCAAGGTCACGATGATCAAGCTCGATCCGTACATCAATGTCGATCCCGGCACCATGAGTCCCTTCCAGCACGGCGAGGTTTTTGTCACCAATGATGGTGCCGAGACCGATCTGGATCTGGGGCATTATGAACGCTTCATTCGTACCACGATGGGGCAGAGCAACAACTTCACAAGCGGCCAGATCTATGAAAGCGTAATCCGCAAGGAGCGCAAGGGGGAGTATCTGGGTGGTACGGTGCAGGTGATCCCGCACATCACCAATGAGATAAAAGAGAGCGTGTTGCGTGGCGCCGGAGATGCCGATGTCTGCCTGGTGGAGATCGGCGGCACCGTGGGCGATATCGAGTCCCTGCCGTTTCTGGAAGCGATCCGGCAGATGGGCGTGGAGATGGGCCATCAGCGTGCACTCTTCATGCATCTGACACTGGTTCCCTACATCAAGGTTTCCGGCGAGATCAAAACCAAACCCACACAGCATTCGGTAAAAGAACTGCGCTCGATCGGTATCCAACCCGATGTGCTGATGTGCCGGCTGGAGAACCCTTTGCCCAGTGTGGAACGTAAAAAGATTGCGCTGTTCACCAACGTGCCGGAAGAGGCTGTCTTCTCCGCCGAGGATGCCGATTCCATCTATCGCATACCGACCATGCTGCACGAGCAGGGTCTGGACGAGATCGTGGTGCAGCGATTCGGTCTGGATCTGCCGCCGGCGGATCTGCACGAGTGGCAGGATTTTATTGATGGGTTGGATGCACTGGAGCAGGAGGTGCAGGTGGCGATGGTGGGCAAATATGTCCATCTGACCGAGGCCTACAAATCCCTCTCCGAGGCGCTGATTCATGCCGGCGTGCATACCGGAAGCCGGGTGCATATCCACTATGTGGATTCGGAGCAGTTGGAGAAGGGCAACATGGAACTGTTGGCGGGTATGGATGCCATCCTGGTTCCCGGCGGGTTCGGTGAACGGGGGGTTGAAGGCAAGGTTGCCGCTGCCCGATACGCACGCGAGCAGAAGGTTCCCTATCTTGGTATCTGCCTGGGCATGCAGGTTGCGGTTATCGAATATGCCCGTAATGTGGCTGGGCTGGCGGATGCCCACAGCACCGAGTTCAACCGCACCACGCCACACCCGGTGATAGGGCTGATCACCGAATGGCTCAATGTGGATGGGCGTGTGGAGGTCCGTGATGAGAATTCAGACATGGGCGGCACCATGCGTCTTGGCGGTCAGGAGTGTCAGCTGGAGGTGGGCAGCCGTACCCGTGACCTCTATGAGAAAGATGTCATTGTCGAACGGCACCGCCATCGCTATGAATTCAACAACAGTTATCAGGACCGTATCGTCACTGCCGGCATGAAGATCGCCGGTCGTTCCCTTGACGGCCGCCTGGTGGAGATCGTGGAGATTCCGGACCATCCCTGGTTCGTGGCCTGCCAGTTTCACCCTGAATTCACCTCCACGCCGCGTTACGGTCATCCGCTATTTTCCGGTTTCGTAGAGGCAGCCAGAAAGCACCGGGAAGGCATTGCATGAATCTGTGCGGATTTGAAGTCGGGCTGGACAGACCCCTGTTTCTCATTGCCGGCCCCTGTGTCATCGAGAGTGAGCAACTGGCGTTGGATACTGCAGGCCGGTTGAAGACGATCGCCGGAGAGCTGGGCATCCCGTTTATCTACAAGTCCTCTTTCGACAAGGCGAACCGCTCTTCCGGCAGCAGTTTTCGCGGTCCCGGGCTGGAAGAGGGGTTGCGGATTCTTGAAAAGGTACGGGAGCAGATCCATGTGCCGGTCCTGACGGACGTGCATGAGGATACGCCGCTGACAGAAGTGGCGGATGTGGTGGATGTGCTGCAGACCCCCGCGTTTCTCTGCCGCCAGACCAATTTCATTCGCAATGTGGCCTGTCAGGGGCTGCCGGTGAATATCAAGAAGGGCCAGTTTCTCGCCCCCTGGGATATGAAACATGTCGTGGACAAGGCCAGGGCGGAAGGCAACGAGCAGATCATGGTCTGCGATCGTGGCGTCTCCTTCGGTTACAACAACCTGGTCTCCGACATGCGTTCGCTGGCGGCGATGCGCGAAAGCCACTGCCCGGTGGTTTACGATGCCACCCACTCCGTACAACTGCCCGGGGGGCAGGGCGGCAGTTCGGGTGGGCAGCGGGAGTTTATCCCCGTGCTGGCGCGGGCGGCGGTGGCGGCGGGTATCTCCGGCCTCTTCATGGAGACTCACCCTGATCCGGAGAGGGCGCTGAGCGATGGTCCCAATTCATGGCCCCTCGACCGTATCCGGGAGCTGCTGCAAACCTTGATGGCCATCGACAGCACCGTCAAGGCGGCGCCCTTTATCGAATCCACCATCTGACCAGAACTTGTCATAACCGGAGAGTATTTCTTCGGTTTACTACAGAATTTTTTTAGATCGAATTACGGAGACAGCATGTCCGAAATAGTTGATATTCGTGGACGGGAGATCCTCGATTCCCGGGGCAATCCCACCATTGAAGCCGATGTGTTCACCGCCGATGGTGCCATCGGCCGCGCCATGGTGCCTTCCGGCGCCTCCACCGGCTCCCGCGAAGCACTGGAGCTGAGAGATGGGGACAGAGGGCGTTATCTTGGCAAGGGCGTGCTGAAAGCAGTCTCTCACGTCAATGGTCCCCTGCGGGACGCGCTGGTCGGCATGGATGTCACTGATCAGGCTGCGGTGGACAACTGCATGCTTGAGCTCGATGGTACGGACAACAAGGCCAATATGGGGGCCAACGCACTCTTGGGTATCTCCCTGGCGACCGCTCATGCGGCTGCTCAGGAAAGGGCGTTGCCGCTCTACCGTTCTCTCTCTGATGGACCCTACCATCTGCCGGTGCCGATGATGAATATCATCAATGGGGGTGCACACGCCAAGAACAGCGTCGATCTGCAGGAGTTCATGATTCTGCCCGTGGGTGCAGGTTCCATTCGTGAAGCAGTACGTTACGGCGCCGAGGTGTTTCACTCTCTGGCCAGTGTGCTGAGCAGCCGCGGCATGGCCACCAGTGTGGGCGACGAGGGTGGTTTCGCACCCGATCTGCCTTCCAACGAGGCGGCCATCGAAGTCATCCTGGAGGCGATAGGCAAAGCGGGTTTCTCCGCCGGCAAGGACATCTACCTTGGCCTAGATGTGGCCAGTTCCGAGTTCTACGAAGACGGGCTCTACAATTTGGCCTCTGAAGGTCGTAAATTTAGTGCAGAAGAGTTCACCGACTACCTGGCGGGTTGGGTGGATCAGTATCCGATCATCTCCATCGAAGACGGTATGGACGAGGGTGACTGGGAAGGCTGGAAATACCACACGGAAAAACTCGGCAGCAAGGTGCAGCTGGTGGGCGACGATCTGTTTGTTACCAATACTGCGATTCTTGAACGCGGTATCCGGGAGAAAATCGGCAACTCCATCCTCATCAAGGTCAACCAGATCGGTACCCTGACCGAGACCCTCGCCGCCATCGATATGGCTAAAGCGGCGGGTTACAGCGCAGTGATCTCCCATCGTTCAGGTGAGACCGAAGATACCACCATTGCAGATCTGGTGGTGGCTACCAACACCGGGCAGATCAAGACCGGCTCTCTCTCCCGCTCAGACCGTGTCGCCAAATACAATCAGCTGATGCGCATTGAGGATCAGTTGGGTGATACGGCGGTCTACGCGGGGGCAGATGCTTTTCCCGTCGACATCTGATTTTTGCTGACGGAATTGGCATCCTGACGCTTATGCCTGGGGGAAACTCCGGGCATTTTTGTTGGGCGATGCCGGGTTGGGAGGGTCCCCGGGTTGGCTGTGCAATCCCGCCCCAGCGTTCTCGTCGCCTAGGGATCTCTGAATGAATCCTGTCATCTCGACCATAGGGAGAGATCTCTGGCTACGGAGCATTTACTTGCTGTCGTGGTATGAGATTTCTCCCCGCGGTCGAAATGACAAGAACCGACTCATTCAGAGACCCCTCAAATCAGATATAATCGACCCCATGCGTATTCTAGTTGCCATCCTGTTTTTTCTGCTGCTCTTTCTGCAATACCGCCTCTGGGTCGGTGAGGGGAGTCTGGCGGAAGTGAACAACCTGGAAAATGAGATAACCCGCCAAGAGGCGGCACTGGTCGATCTGAAGAATCGCAACCGTGCGTTGCAGGCTGAGGTTGAAGATCTGCGCAGCGGCAGTGCGGCACTTGAAGAGCGCGCTCGCAGTGAATTGGGCATGATCAAGGAGGGTGAGGTCTTCTACCAGGTGATTGATCAATCCCAGATCACGACCCAATGAGTGATCGCTTCTGGGCGGTGGTTCCCGCCGCAGGCGTTGGCAAACGAATGGCCGGCGCAGTGCCGAAACAGTATCTTCCCCTCCTGGGCCGCCCCCTGATTGAGCAGACACTGTCACGACTGTTGACGCACCCCAAAATCTCAGGTGTTTTCGTGGCGCTCTCAGAAGAGGATGGCTGGTGGTCGTCAACCTCGTTCGCGGATGATCCAAGGGTGGTCCGGGTCAGAGGCGGCGAGGAGCGCTGTCACTCCGTGCTCAATGTTTTGCAGGCCATGGGGAAACAGGCTGCAGAAACTGATTGGGTTTTGGTACACGACGCGGCGCGTCCCTGTGTCCATCGAGAGGATCTGGATAACCTGATGGATCAGCTCGACGATGATCCGGTCGGCGGTCTGCTTGGCGTGCCGCTACACGATACGGTGAAATCGGTCGCAACAGGAGAGCGGGTCGTGACGACGATTCCGCGGGAGCCTCTATGGCGTGCATTCACGCCGCAGATGTTTCGGCTGGGCATGTTGCGTAAGGCACTGAGTGATGCTCTTGATAGCGGAAAACTGGTGACCGATGATGCCAGCGCCATGGAACTGGCCGGATTTCAACCCAGGATGGTGGAGGGTCGAAGTGATAACATAAAGGTTACCTGTCCCGAAGATCTTGCCCTGGCAGCCTTCTACCTGGATCGTCAATCATCCGCCGATGAGTAGTTGCTGCATCTCCCGGATGTCGCTTTTAGCCCGCTCGATGATACCCAGTGAGCAACTCGGCGTGAGTTTACCCAGCGCCAGCTTGTGAAATGAGGGGGTCAGATCCATGCGCGGCAGTGAACGCATCATAGGTGTGCCGATATAGACGTGTAACTGGGCGACCCTCACAAGGTCAGCATAGTTGGGTTGATCGCCGTCATCCGTCATCCAGTCTTCCGCGTGTAGCGCCGCCTGAACGAATTCGTCCGCAAATCCCCATTTTCTCAATACCATGGCGCCGACTTCTGCCTGCAGGTTGTTGATCACCTGATCCAGCAATTGTGGGTTCTCGGACATCTCTGGGTGGCTTCTGCCGGCACTGATGATGGGTAGTGCGCCGATATCATGCACCAGGCCGCTGAGCAATGCCCGATCCGGACTCAGCCCAGGGGTGACCCTGGCCAGTTCATGACAGATCGGCGCCACCTGGCAGGCGTGTTTCCAGCTGGAGATCATGCGCCGTTGCAGGTGTTTCGAACGGCTTTTAAAGAGGGAACCCAAGGCGAAGCTGATCACCAGGTTGTGCGTGACATTGCGCCCGAGGCGGGTCACTGCTTCCGGCAGGTCACCGATTTTGTCCTGTCCGCGGTAGGCGGCACTGTTGACGACGCTGATAACCCGTGCAGCGATCGTTGGATCGGCCTGTATCACGCGGGCAATGTCGTCGCTGTCCGTTGTGGGGTTGTTGACCACTTTTGCGATTCGGGTAGCGACATCCGGCATGCTGGGCAGTTCGATGTGCCCATCTTTCATCTTGATTAGCACGAATGTTCAGCAAGCCGCAGCCATGTCTCGGGACGTGGTGAAGTCGTTGCAGCAGCCCGAAGCAAACGAGGTAGCATGGCTCTGAGG
>JAMJIN010000489.1:0-1343 GCA_036784775.1 Chromatiales bacterium
TATCGGCGAGTGTAGCCGTCGCCCGACGCGCGATACCCCTGTGGAGCGACACAGTAGCGGTAACGTCCCCACGGCGTGATGAACGTCGTCAGGTGTTTATCGTCCTCGTGCAGCGGCACGCTGTGATACCCATTCCAAGCATCGAACACCGTCTTACGCTTGTTCTCGGGGACACCTCGCGCCTGATGGAACGGGGATGGGGTGTGGTGTGTTTCACGTGCTGCATAGACATTTAATGCCTGGAAGTCCACGGTGCGTCTTGGCTTGCCATTCTTTTTGGCACAAATCACCATACGGTGGCACCATGTGACCCGATCGCCGACCGGTACCTTCTCGAGCACACCGAGACGTACATCCTCGTCTAAGCCGGCCTTGACCTCCTCCTGCCAGTGCACGGCCACCGGTATTGGACTGTGTCGTGCGACGGGTGTCGCATCCTTGTCTATCATCAGTCGCAAGGGTGGGCCAGACATCATGGGCAGTGTTTGGTGGGTACATGTGTTGAATGTGCTCGCCGCGTACCGTCTCTTCAGCCACAATTCGATCGCTGCTCGATTCTCCTCGGTCGCGGGCATCGGTAGGCCCTCGGGAAGTGGCGGCGGTCCTGTCCGCGGGGTACATGGGCATGGGGTCGGAGCGGCTGCATCATCTGATGCAATGACCTCGCCAATGGTCGGGGATGTCTCGCTAATCAGCCCAAGGTCGATGCACGCGGCCCGTGACAGGAAGACACGATCTGATGTGTTGGTGATGTAGGCGATTTTTCGTGTCTCGTGCGTTATGGCCCGGCTGTCGGTACCCGAGAATCGCACCACCATCGCTCCGAGGATAGGTATCCCTCCCTCGTTCGCCGCTCGCATCGTCATGGTGACCGGTATGAGGTCGTCCGCATTGAGCCCCATCCTCTCGGCCACTTGTATGCCCATTAGGCAGCTCTGGCATCCGGTATCTGCCATCGCGGGGAGTTCGGCGGCGCTTACTCGCTTCCTGAGTGCGAAACCGAGGGCACGGTAATCCTCCTCGAATGCTCCGACGTTGACCCGGACATACGGCTGCGGGTCGGACGCGCGTTTATGCCATCTGTCACAAAGGTTATCGTACAGATGGTGGTCTAGTGCGATCGCGTTGACGTCGGCAACCGGTCCGTTGAACACTGTGCACAGTTCGAAGGCCGCGGACTGTTCATCACTTGTCTCGGCGGTCTCAGTCGGCCGGCGGGTATACGCCTTGCCGAGGCAGGCGCGTTCTATGTGGTTCACGTTTTTGCATTTACTACATCGCTTGCCGTACGCTGGGCATTGGCTTCTCCTTATGCTCCACGGCGGGTTCTTACCGTGGCCTCT
>JAMJIN010000119.1:0-12757 GCA_036784775.1 Chromatiales bacterium
GCAAAACGAGTTATTGCATTACCTGGATGAAATCGAGAAGGCAGCGTAGTCATTGCTGGCCTGTTTTTATGCAACGCTGGGGTTCACCCTGGGGCAGACCCGCTATAACTACGACTTTCTGCAGCGTTCCAACCAGACCGGAGCGAATGGTGAACCTGCGCTCTCCACCGCCGATGCAGACGAGCGCCTGCAGGCCACAGAGCAGCATGTGGTAGTCACCTTCGACCCGGTCAACGGTCGTAGCATCTACGTCAACGGCCGCTTTACCGATGATCTTGATCCGGTTCCGGGTGGCAATCTGAACGATTGGGATGACACCTTCGCCCTGGTGCTGGGCAACGAGGTTTCGGGAAACCGTCCCTGGCAGGGCAAGCTTCGAATGCTGGCAATCCACAACCGTGTCATGACGCCTGAGCAGATCGACCGCAATCTGCTGGCCGGAGTGGGGGAGAAGTACTTCCTGCTGTTTAGCGTGAGTGAATTGGTGGGCTTGCCGGAGAGCTACATCCTGTTCGAAGTCACCCAGTACGATAGCTACAGTTATCTCTTCAACCAGCCCCGGTTCATCAGTTTGGATGGGGACGTGCAGCCTACGGGTCTCCCCCTCGCCGGTATGCGCCTCGGTATGAACGGTCGCGAGGTGGAGGTGGGCCAGACCTACAACAATCTCGATCTCACTATTGGAGGCAGTGCCTATTCGGCTGAACAGGGCCAACTGCTTTCGCCACTTGGAACGGCGATCGGCAGTGAGTTGGGTGCGGCGGGGGATGAATTCTTCCTCACTTTCGAACGGCTTGGCAGTCAGAGCAACGTCTATACGGAACCGCTGCCGCTGGCCCCACCACCCCCTGCCGATGGCGAGCCGCAATCGGTGATTGGTCTGCGTACTTTTGATGAGATCAACGCCAGCATGTCAGCCCTGACCGGTGTCAGTTCGACCCGCCCGGAGGTGAGTACCACCTTCGAGAGTGTCAAACAGCAACTCCCGGCGATTGAGACCATTGGGGGCTTCCTCTCCGCTCATCAGGTGGCGGTGTCGCAGCTGGCGATCGAATACTGCAATGCTTTGGTGGACGACCCTGTCTTGCGCAGCGGCTACTTCCCCGGCTTCCCCTTCGACAGCGAGCCGCAGAGCGCCTTTACCACCAGCCGGGACTTGATGCTCGACCCTTTGATGGCGCGGATGCTGGGCGGGGGCTTGGCTGATCAGCCCAGTGAGACAAATGTGCGCGCCGAGTTGGATCAACTCACTGACCTGCTGATCGCCTGTGGTGCCGGTTGTGAACCGGGTCGCACCGCTGTGGTGGTCAAAGCCAACTGCGCCGCGCTGCTCGGCAGTGCAGTTCTGCTGTTGCAATAAGACGGATTAAAGCGATGAAACGACGAGTCAGAAACCTCTCCCCGGATGCGCCACTGCTCTACCCGGACCATCCGCGCCCCGTCAGCCGGCGCGATTTTATCCGTCAGGGGCTGGCTGCCGGGCTGGGTGCGGTGACCGCGCCCACACTGTTCGGCCTGTTCGCCAATCCCCGCCAGGCCAGTGCTGCCCTCTCCAGCGATCTGGAGAACCTGAAACAGTCCTGCGGCATCGCTGTTCAGGGAGCCGGCAAGATTCCCTTCATCTGTTTCGACCTGGCCGGTGGTGCTAATATTGCGGGCTCCAACGTGCTGGTGGGCCAGCAGGGAGGACAACTCGATTTCCTCACTACCGCGGGATATAGCCGCCTCGGTCTGCCAGGCGATATGATCCCGCCGCTGGCCAACCCCCAGTCCGCATCCGGTGATTTCACCAACAGAGAGCTTGGGCTTGGTTTTCACTCCGACAGCGCCTTTCTGCGCGGTATCCTGGAGCGGGTCTCCCCCGCCACCGCCGCCAGCATCAACGGTGCAGTGATCCCGGCACGTTCCGACAACGATACCGGCAACAACCCCCACAACCCCATGTACGGCATCAACCGCGCAGGTGCCGACGGTGAGTTGTTGACCCTGATCGGCTCACGCAATTCCGAGTCCGGAGGCAATTCGGTGGCCCCAGCGGGAATGATCGATCCCAGCCTGCGTCCCACCAAGGTCGATCGCCCCAGTGATGTCACCGGGCTGGTGGACACCGGCAAACTGGTAGGGCTGCTTAGCCAGGGGGATGCGGTGGCGGTGATGGAGTCGATCCAGCGCATCAGCGACATGCGGTTGGATCGGGTGGATACCCGTATCAGCAGTGATGCAGTGATCAAGTAACTGGTGCGCTGCGGTTATGTGAAGAGTGCCGACCTGGTGGACCGTTACGGCAACCCGGCCGCACTCAATCCCTCCCTCGATCCGGACATCATCGGGCCGATATTCAGCCAGGCGGAGTACGACGGGGACAGCGAATTCCGCAAGACCGCTTCGGTGATGAAGTTGGTACTCAACGGTTATGCCGGCGCCGGCACCATCACCATGGGCGGCTTTGACTATCATACCGGCAACCGGTCGGTGGGGGAGATACGTGATCTGCGCGCCGGACGCTGCATGGGCGCCTGCCTGGAGTACGCAGCGCGGCTCGGGGTGCCGTTGATGCTCTACGTTTTCAGTGACGGTTCAGTAGCCAGTAACGGCGCGGTGGACAACTCCATCGAGGGGCGCGGGAAAGGGGTCTGGACCGGCGACAATGGTTCGACCGCAGCCTCCTGCTTCCTGGTCTACAATCCGGCGGGCCGTCCCGGGCTGCTTGGCGCCACCCCGGAACAGCAGGCGCAGCACCAGCAGATCGGTTTCTTTCGCGGTGATGGTTGGGTGGAGACCAGTGCAGCCCCCGCAGCCAACAACGTCAATCTGCTGGTGGAAACAGTAGTGCTCAACTACATGGCACTGCATGGAGAACAGGGCAGTTTCAGCGGACGGTTTCCCGGCCACGGCTTGGGCAATGCGGCAATGCTTGACCAGCTCACTGCCTTCCAACCCATCGTCAATGGAACCCTCTGATGAAAACCAGCCTGTCGAAAATTCTCCGGCTGTTAGCCCTGTTGCTGCTGTCGCTGACCATTGCGGGCCAGTCTCAGGCAGACGAACCCGCCGACCTGCAGAGCCAGGTGCGATCGCTGAAGAAGGCGGTGGTGGCACTAAACCGGGATCTCTTTTTGTTGGAGGAAGAGCTGCTTTTTCCCGGCCACACCCAGGTCTCGGTCTTCCTCTCCCTCGACCTGGGTGAGTTCTTCACCCTTGACTCTGTGCAGTTGAAGATCGATGACAAGGCGTTGGCCAACCATCTCTACACCGAACGGGAACTGGCGGCGTTACGCCGTGGCGGGGTGCAGCGGCTCTTTCTCGGCAATCTGAAGAGCGGTGAGCATGAGCTGGTCGCTTTCTTTACCGGTCTTGGGCCAGCTGGCCGCGACTATCGTCGCGCCACCAGCCTCAAGTTCACCAAAGGGATCAGCCCCAAGTTGCTGGAGCTGCGGATCGTCGATTTGGAAGCCAGGCAGCAGCCGGAGTTTGACGTCCGGGAGTGGGAGTGAGCCAGGCAGGATTCATCTTGCGGCTGGGGGTTGGCCTGCTGGGGGCTTTGCTGAGCAGCGCGACGCTGGGTGGATCTGCACCGGCCGGGACCGGTATACGCGATCTGCACTACGGCGAGGCGTTGTTTCAGCTCTTCCAGCAGCGCAACTTCACTGCCATTACTCACCTGCAAATGGCCCAAGCCAAGGGGGTGATGACCGCCCAGGGTGATGAACCGGAGCTGGTCCTGGGCGGACTCTATCTCGCCTACGGTCTTTATGACGAGGCGGAACAGGTGTTCAACCGGCTGCTGGAAAAGGCGGCAAAACCTGCAGTACATGACCGGGCCTGGTTCCAGCTGGCTCGGCTGCATCAGCAGCAGGGTCGGCCTAAACGGGCGGCCCTGGCCTTCGGACGTATCGGCGATGCTCTGCCCGAAACTCTGCATGAACAGCAGCGCGAGCTGGCCGGTCTGATCGCAATGGCGCAGGGTGACCACCCGCTCGCCATACAGCGGTTGGTGTCTCCTGATGGAAGGTCAGCGTGGCAGGGATTTCATCTCTTCAACCGGGCACTGGCGCAGCTTGGTCAGGGCAGTGAGCGGGAGGGCCGAGATCTGCTTGATCAGCTGGCCGGGCTCGACGCCGATGATGAGGAGCACCGCGCATTGCGTGACCGCGCCAATCTGCTGCATGGACAGTTATTACTCGAAGCCGGGGAGAATGCTGCGGCACAGGAGCGCCTGCAGCGTGTGCGGCTGCAAGGTCTCCACTCCAATCAGGCGCTGTTGGCGCTGGGTTGGGCATCCTTTCGCCAAGACCGGTTTGAAGAGGCGCTGACTCCCTGGATGGCGTTGGCGTTACGTGACCCGGACGACCCGGCAGTGCAGCAGGGGCTGCTGCTGGCCCCCCAGGCGCTGCAGCAGTTGGGAGCGGAAGCCGAGGCGCTCAAACGCTACCGCCAGACGCTGCAATTTTACCAGACTGAGCTGACCGAGCTGGGCCTATCGTTACAGGCAGTGGCTAAGGGTGTGCTGCTGCCGGATCTGTCGACGCTTGACGGGGGAGGTGAAACAGACGGGTTGCTGTTGGCGGGCGACCCGGATCAGCGCCGTCGTCTACGGGGACTCCTGGCAAAGCACCGTTTCCGGCAGGCCTACGACGACTATGTCGATGTGGGTTTTCTCAGCGCCAATCTCCACCGTTGGTCCTCCACCATCGAGACCTACGACCACATGCTGGAGGTGCGGCAGGCCGCCTATGCCGAGCAGTTGCCAAGGGTGGAGGCGGCGCTATCCGATCAGCGTCTGCAGGGCTTGCGGCAGCGCCGCGAAAAATTGCTTGAGATGCAAAAAGAGCTGGCTGACAACAGTCGGCCAATGCGATTGGCGAATGCCGAAGAGCAGGCCCAGCTGGCCCGTATGCAGGCGATTGAAGCGAAAATGGACCAAATGGGTGACGCTGTTCAACTGGAGAGCAAACGCCAGCGGCTAAGACTGATGAAGGGGATGCTGCACTGGCAGGTGGAGACCGATTTCAAACCCCGCCTGTGGCAGTTCAGCAAATTTCTCCTTTCGACGAGTGATGAGCTGGAGCGGAGTCGGCAACTTCGTGAAAGGTTGAAAGGGGCGTTAGAGCAGGCGCCCGGCCGTTTCGAAGGTTTTTCGGGGCGAATCGAATCTCTGAAAGCGCGCATTGCAGAGCTGCAATCTAGCGTGAACGTGACCTTGAAGGCACAGGCCGGAGCGCTGAATCTCATGGCCAGCGAAGCGCTGCAGGTCCGGACTCACTTCGCGCTGGCTCAGCTGCAGGACCGGGCCGCTGCCCGCAGTGAGGCGGGACCATGAAGTTTCTGACTCTGATACTGCTTCTGTCCCTGCTGCAGGGGTGCGTCTCCTGGTCGCAGCGGCAACCCGAGCCATCCACTCTGGCCAGTCTGCCGGGCCGGGAAAGCGAGGTGGAAGTGGTACCGGTCGAGGCATTGACGCCGGAGAGGGTGATGGATGACTACCGGGCACTGCTGCAGCAGTCTGCGCCTCCCGAGCTGACCCATGAAGCGACCCGGCGGTTGGCGGACCTGCAGCTGGGGCAGGGCGAACGGCGGCTTGCAGGGGAGGCCCAAGGTTTGCCGGCGGAGGCTGTCTTCGACAATGCGATCAAACTCTATCGGCAACTACTGGAGCAGAATGACGACATAACCGGGCGTGACCGGCTCTACTATCAGCTGGCCCGGGCCGAGGTGCTGGTCGGCCGGTTGGAGGCATCGCAGCAGACCCTTGATCGTCTGGTGAGGGAACATCCTGAGAGTCTCTATTTTAAGGAGGCTCAGTTTCGACGGGGCGAGTGGTTGTTCACCCGTGCTGACTATGCTGCAGCCCAGCGAGCCTATGCCGCCGCCGTGGCTGCGGGTGGGGATTCGCCGTTCCACCAACGTGCCCTGTTCAAACTCGGTTGGGCACTGTTCAAACAACAACAATTCAATGTGGCTCTGGATGCCTTCGTGGCCCTGCTCGATCTGCGTGCGGATACGCTCAGCTGCCTCGACAGCAACACCCTGACCCCCAGTGATCGGGAGCTGATGCAGGATACCCTGCGGGTTACCAGTCTCTGTTTTACCCAGCAGGGGGGTGCCGCAGGGATCGACCGATATTTTCAGTCAAACGGCGAACGTCCCTGGCTGCATCGGGTCTATCGCAGTCTTGGAGACCTCTATCTCAAACAGGAGCGTGTCCTCGACGGGGCAGATGCCTATCTTTCATTCGTGCGACGGAGTCCCAGCCATCCACAGGCGCCGTCGCTTCAACTGCTGGCAATCGAGAGTTACCAGACCCACGATTTTCCCGGTCAGGCACTGGCGGCGAAAAGAGAGCTGGCGCAACGCTACAGTCAGGATGGTAAGGCCTGGAAGGGATTGGAGCAGGAGAGCCGGATCGCCCTCACCCCCCATCTGAGAAAGTATCTGCGGGATCTGGCGAGTCATTATCATGCCCTGGCACAGCAGCCCGGCAAGGTGAAAAAGGGCCAGCGCGATACCTGGTTCAGCGAAGCTGTTGTCTGGTATCGCCACTACCTGAGCCGTTTTCCCGGCGAGGCACAAAGCGGTCGGATCAACTTTCTACTGGCGGAGTTGCAGTTTGAGCGGGGTGAGTTTGGCCAGGCGGTAGTGGAGTACCAACGCACTGCTTACGACTATCCACCACACAAAGACGCTGCCGAGGCGGGTTATGCTGCGCTGCTCGCCTTTGATCGACAGAAGTCGCTCCTGCCTGAGACTCAGCGTCCGGAGTGGCAGCGTCAGGCGGCAGAGAGCGGTTTGCGTTTTGCTGACCGCTTTCCCGCCGACAAACGAACTGCCGGGGTGCTGAGCCGGAGCGCCCGGCAGCTGTTTCAGCTGGGGGATTATGACCTGGCCAGAAAAGTGGCGCAGAGCAGCCTGGAGGGAAAAACCGGGCTGGATGTAAAAGGTCAGAGGGTGAGTTGGGCAGTGGCCGCCCACGCCGCCTTCGAACTGGCCGACTATGCTGGAGCGGAAACCGGCTACAACAAGCTGCTGCAACTGTCGGCGGAGGACAAGGCGGGGCAGGGGACTATCCGGGAAAAGCTTGCGGCTGCTATCTACCAGCAAGGGCGGATTCTGAGTGAAAAGGGCGAGGCAGCGGCAGCGGCCCAACACTATCTGCGCGTGGGCCGGGTGGTGCCCGATGCGTCGATTCGTACCACTGCTGAATACGATGGTGCGGCCAGCCTGATCACTGCGGGCCGGTGGAAGATGGCTGCCGAGGTGTTGGAGGGATTTCGTCAGCGTTATCCCAAGCATGAGCTGACGATCGATGTTGAGCGCAAACTGGCGCTTGCCTATCTGCAAAATGACCAGCCGCTGGAGGCGGCGGTGGTGTTCGAGCGGGTTGCCGTTGCGCCTCTGGCGACGGAAGTGCAGCAGCAGGCCGCCTGGCAGGCAGCGGAACTCTACCAGAAGGCAGGCAGTGACAAGCGGGCGGTAAGTGCATTCAAGCGCTACGTAAAACGTTTTCCCCAGCCCCTGGAACCGGCAATGGAGGCCCGCCAGCAACTCGTGGAGCTCTATCAACGGCAGCAGGACCCCGCCAAGCGTGACTACTGGTTGCGCCAGATTGTTGCTGTGGAACGCAAGGCCGGTGCCGCCGGCAGTGAGCGCAGTCGCTATCTCGCCGCCCAGGCGGCGCTGAGACTGGCCGAACCGGAATACACGGCGTTTGTGAAAATCCCCCTTAAACGGCCGCTGGCGCGCAGTCTGAAGCGCAAAAAGCGCCAGATGCAACGCGCCATCAAGGCCTATGACCTGGCGGCAGGTTTTGCCCAGGCCGATGTGACCACCCTGGCAACCTTCCGCTTGGCCGAGATCTATCGGCTCTTCGGTGAGTCCCTGCTGACATCGGAACGTCCCGCCGGGCTTTCGGCGGAAGAGTTGGAACAGTATGAACTGCTATTGGAGGAGCAGGCCTATCCCTTCGAGGAGAAGGCGATCAAGGCCCATGAGTTGAATGCCCGTCGGGCGGCGCAGGGTGTCTACGACGACTGGGTTCGCCAAAGCTTCAGTCAGCTTGCGCAGTTGAACCCGGCGCGTTACGCCAAACAGGAACAGGGGGAGCGGGTGTTCAATGAGATACGTTAGACCGATTGCGGTTCTTCTTTTTTGCTCGTTGCTGCTGGCGGGTTGCGCTAATCAGGCACTGCACCGGGATCTGGCTTTACCTGCTACAGCAGGGACGCCGACGTTGGAAAAAACAGAGCGGGAGAGTGCGCCGGAGCTGCCGGAACAAGCCCGGTTGCAGCTGAGCCAGGCGCTCATTGCGATGCGTGATGGCCGGGATGCGGAGGCCGAGCCACTGCTGAGGGCGCTGGCGGATGAGTTCCCCGGTTTTATCTCACCGCAGCTCAACCTGGGCATCCTGCTGCTCAGGGGGAATCAGGCAGAGGCTGCGGAGACGGTATTGCGCCAAGTGTTGCAGATCGACGCGGAGAATTCGGTGGCACGGCACCAGCTGGCTATTCTGCTGCGCCGCCAGGGACGTTTCCAGGAGGCCCTGACGGTATACAGGAAACTGTTGGAGGGCAAACCGGACCATGCCCTGGCTCACCGAAATCTGGGCATCCTCTATGACCTCTATCTCGACAAGCCCCGTCAGGCACTGGCCCACTACCAGCAGTTTGCGGAACTCTCCGCCGATGGCAAACAGGAGACCAAAATGTGGATCACGGAGCTGAAAAGACGCATTGGCACCGGGGAAAAACTGGCGGCAGAGACAAAATGAGCAGGAACAGAGCTGTTTTTCGATGGACGCTGCTGCTGGCGGCGCTGCTGAATCCGTGGACGGCACAGGCAGAGCAGCGGATGGAACTGGACGGCACGGCGGTGATCGGCAGCCGGGAGTCCCCGCAGGTGCTCTATCTGGTGCCCTGGCGGAAATCGGGGCCGGGTGACCCGTTGGGCATGCCGCCGCTGGAGAACGGAGACGATCTGCTGGTCCCGTTGGAGCGGGCGGTGTTTCGGCGGCAGCTCGACTATTTTAGTGCCGCCAATGAACAACCATGAACGAAATGCCGTACGACCTACAGAACAAGGTTTGTTAATAGATCAATCTGAATAATCGCTACAGAGGAACCATTATGGACAACTATCTTTTTATCATTCGATTTTTCCAGGAGGGAGGGGTGTTCATGTACCCGATCCTGCTGATTTTTGCCCTCGGCCTGGCGATAGCTGTAGAGCGTTACGTCTACCTGGCAAGCGCGAAACTGCGCAACAGCCGTTTCTGGGCGAGGGTGCTGCCACAGCTGAATGAAGGTGAATTCAAACAGGCGCTGAAATCGGCCAGCGACTCAAGTACTGCCTTGGGGCGCATCCTGGTCTACGGTCTGTCCCGAACCCACAATGCTCGGCGCCGGGGTGACATTGAGATGGCGATGGAAGAGGGGCTGATGGAGGAGATACCACGTTTTGAGAAACGCACTCACTATCTGAGTACCCTGGCCAATATCGCCACGCTTCTTGGCCTCTTGGGAACCATTATCGGTCTGATCAACGCCTTTACCGCAGTTGCTGCTGCCGACCCTGCGGAGAAGGCGGACCTGCTCTCCGCCAGTATTTCGGTGGCGATGAACACCACCGCTTTCGGTCTGATGGCTGCGATCCCGCTATTGCTTGTCTACACACTGCTGCAAAGCCGTACCACCCAGGTTGTCGATAGTCTGGAGATGGTTTCTGTGAAGTTCCTCAATATCGTCACCGAGCGGGCCGGGAGCGCAAAATGAGACGCCGGTCGCGTCGGTATGCGGAAGAGGCGGAAGAGGCGGAGCTGAATATCACCGCCTTCATGAATCTGATGGTGATACTGGTACCCTTTCTCCTGATTACCGCCACCTTCTCACGCATGGCAGTGCTGGATCTCCACCTGCCGCCGGCCAGTGAAGGCAGCAGTGCTGCCAAGGGAGAACTCCAGCTGGAGGTCATTGTGCGCCATGACGCCATCGAGATTGCCGATCGTCGTGGAGGTCTGATTCAGCGCATCGAACAGCAGGAGTCGGGACAACATCTGCTCCAGCTTTCACAGGTGCTGCAGGCACTCAAGGCGCGTTATCCCGAAAAGCGCAACGTATACATCCTGTCGGAACCGGAGGTTTCATATGACGATCTTGTGCAGGTGATGGACCGGGTGCGGATTACCGATCTGGTGCAGGCGGAGCTGTTTCCCGATATCTCCCTGGGCGATGCCCCTCCACTTCCAGGAGCGGCAACCCGAGGTAAAGGCTCATGAAGATGTCACGCCGGGCGAAACGCATGCAACGACACCACAAGCGCAACCGGGGACGTGGCGGTATCAACCTGGTATCGCTGATGGATATCTTCACTATCCTGGTCTTTTTCCTGTTGGTGAACTCCTCAGAAGTGCAGGTGCTGCCCAACGCCAAGGCCCTCAAGCTGCCTGAGTCGAGCGCAGAGCAGCGTGCGAAAGAGACCATGGTGGTGATGCTCAATACAGAGGAGATTCGGCTGCAGGGAGAGATCGTGGTGCAGCTCGACCGGCTGGAGGACTCCACCGCGGAGATGATCGAGCCGTTGCGGCAGGCACTGGATGAACGAGTGAAAATGGCGCTTCCTGCTGTGGGGAAGGATGCTGATGGCATAGGTGAGATCACCATCATGGCGGACAGGCAGGTCCCTTACAGCCTGCTGAAACGGGTGATGCTGACCTGTGCGGAGAGCGAGTTCGGAAATATCTCCCTGGCAGTAGTGAGACGCCCGGAGGAGGGTGAGTCAGAGGTGGCGCTATGAGTGTGATGACACATCGACTGGAACTGCCCTGGAACAGTGCGCACCGGGAAGACCGGCAGTTTCGCCGGTTGCAACTGGTGATGGTGGGTGCAGCGCTGCTGCTTGGGATGGTGCTCTCTCTGGTGGAACTGCCGCAAAAGGAGCGGTTTACACGCGTTACCCCGCCGCGACTGGCGAAACTCATTCTGGAGCGCCGTCCGATAAAACCGGTGGAACGCAAGCCGCCGGAAATCGTGATTCCAGTGGTTAAACCAAAACCGGTTGCCAAGCCAAAACCCAAGCCCAAGCCGGTAGTGAAAAAAAGGCCGAAAAGAGCGCCTTCCAAGGTGGCGAAGAAACCAATAAAGAGTGATCCGGCCGCAGCAAGACGCAAGGCCAGCCGGTCGGGTCTGCTGGCTGTTGCCGACGAGTTGGCGGAGCTGCGTTCCGCACCGGCGGTGAGCAGCGTGGCCTCATCCCGCAGCCTCTCCAAGGCAGGTAACAAGGCAAACCGGGTGGAGCGCTCGCTGGTCACTGCGGGTGCCTCCCGTGGCAGTGACGGCATCAACACCGCGAAACTGAGCCGGGATACCGGCTCTCAAGGGTTGAGTGGTCGAAAAACAACCCAGGTGCGATCCGCAGTGCAGGGCAACGGAGGTGGCGGTAGCCGGGCCAAAAAGTCGGCGAAAGACTACTCTGCCCAGCGTACTGAAGAGGAGGTTCAACTGGTGTTCGATCGCAACAAAGGGGCGCTCTACTCCATCTACAACCGGGCCCTGCGAAAGAACCCCTCATTGATGGGAAAGATGCTGCTGGAGATTACCATTGCACCCTCGGGCAAGGTGACTACCTGTCGTTTGCTCTCCTCTGAGCTGGAGAGCCGGAAACTGGAGCGAAAGCTGCTCGCGAGAATCAGGATGTTCGATTTTGGCTCCAAAGAGGTGGAGACCACTGTTGTCTCCTACCCGATCGATTTTCTTCCCTCATGAGAGGTGTAATGTCCGGGTGCTGGCGGTGCTGCTGGGGCTTGCCAGCCTCGGTGCCGAGGCGCAGTGGTTATGGCGAAGTGCCGATATCATGGGTACCCGCATCACGCTGCAACTGTGGTGCGAATCTGCGGAGCAGGGTGAGGCTGCCATAGAGGCAGTGCTGAAGGAGATGCACCGCATCGACCGGGCGATGAGTCCGTTTCGCCCCGACAGCGAGTTGTCACGGGTCAACCGGGAGGCGGGTCAGGGAGTGGTGGTGATCAGTAGCGAGCTGCTTAGGCTGCTGGAGAAGTCACGGCAGATATCGGAACTGACGGACGGGGCCTTCGACATCACCTTTGCCAGCGTCGGTGACCATTACGACTATCGCCGTGGCATCAAACCCAGTGACGCGACACTGGGAGGGCTGTTGCCCGCCGTCGATTATCATCATGTTTTGCTCCAGGCGGACCCGCCCGGCGTGCGCTTTGCTCGACCGCAGGTGCGTATCGATCTTGGTGGAATAGCCAAAGGTTACGCGGTTGACCGGGGCATAATGATCCTGCGACGTCACGGTATCGAACACGCCACTCTGAGCGCTGGTGGCGATAGCCGTTTTCTTGGCGACCGACGTGGCCGTTCCTGGCGGGTGGGTATCCGCGATCCGGATGACAAGAAGGGCATTAAGGCGTTGCTGCCTTTGAATGAATCCGCGCTCTCTACCTCTGGCGACTATGAGCGTTTTTTTATGCTGGATGGTGTGCGCCACCATCACATTCTGAATCCCAAATCGGGCCGCTCGGCCGAAGGGGTGCGTAGTGTCTCGATTGTAGGGCCGGAGGCGGTGACTACGGATGCGCTGGCCACGGCGCTATTTGTTATGGGCGAACCGGCTGGTATGGCGCTGGTGGAGCGGCTGTCGGGTGTCGAGGCGGTATTTGTTGTTAGCGGCTGAGTAAAACCGCGCATAGATGGCGAAGGCCGCCTCGCTGCGTCGATACATCCTCCGTCAGAACGTCACATCC
>JAMJIN010000012.1:0-38645 GCA_036784775.1 Chromatiales bacterium
TCGCGCCTCGGCTACGCTGCAGTGCGCACACCACCCATGCCACAACGCCTCCTCAGCATGGCTGAGGCTCGGGGGTAATCAGGTAACGGTATGTCGTTTATTCATCTCAAACTCCTGCAACATTATTTGCGACTAGCACGTGTGGTGGCTGGTCGAACAATTGATAGTTGTCCTGAACAAATGAGGTTGACCCTCAGAAACCCGCAAACAGTTGCATAGTAAACTTGTTGTCGTGGCCATCGGCTCGTGCATCCACGCCGGAACCGTCTTCAGTCACGTAGTAGAATTCAAGTCGGACATTCTGAGCGAACATGTAGTTTGCACCGAGCGTAACCGAGTTGAATTCCGAATCGGTAGCCTTTCCATCATCCAGCATGCGGTAGGCGGCATAGATGTCAACCTTGTTGGGTATCACCCCGAGCTGTCCCAGGATAGCAAAGGAATCTGCGTCATTGGCATTACTGCAATTACCGACAAAATGGTCAGCATCATGCGAGCACTCGCCGTAACTTGCGTAGATTCCCAACGGCATGCCGCCCACATTGCCCTGTGCCTGCCCGTCGATGACCCAACCATCTGTAGCTATCATCTTGTCGACAGGGCCATCTGCCACTTCTGCATCGCCGGTCCAATATTGAATGCCAAAACCGGTGTCCCAACTTCCGATAAAGGGCGTATAGGCAGCCCTGAAGTAGTGGGCGAGTCCGGATGGTGCGACCTCCATATCGGTACCACCCCATCCAGGAACCCAAGGCGAGACCGGTGGCGGCCCCGCTTGCAAGCCCAAGTGCCTGAGCAGCACTGAATCCCTTGCGATCTTCGATGGGTCGCTGGGAGCGTTGAGCGCCGGTATTGAGAAGCTCAAAGCCATAACCAGAGCCAAGGCCGTCGGTGGAAAAGGGGATGGCGCTGAGTTGTGTGTTGCCTACTTGCGTAATATTGAAGTGAACCTTTGTCGACAGGAAAGCGTTGGCGGTGTCATCTTCAACGCCGCTAACAAGGCCTAGTTCCATGAGAAAACCTGCTTTTTCTGCCAGTCGTCCGCCGATAAGCAGCGCGGCTTCATCAGGCCACTGAATTTCTCCCCGGTCTGTTCCCTGATCCGAGTTTCCGTTGGTTTTGACATAACGGAGCTTTGCGATGACTGAGGCATTGAGTGTTGCAGGCATGGAGAGATCGTCGCCCTCTATCAGCCCTTGACCGCCTGTCATTGTGTAACCGCCGGCACGGAAAGCCCGACCAAAGGTGTTGAGCGCAGGAAAATGTTGGAAGTGGCATGCGGTACAGGGCATGCTTGTTTGCCGTGCGAAGGCCGGAACTGCAGAAGCTTCTTTTTGTATCGTGAAAACTCCGCTCAATAGTATTAAACCCGTTAGGGAAATACGTTGAAGCCTGTTGCTTGTGCCTATGGTCATGTTTCCTCCCCAGAATCATAATTTAGTTATATCGTGATTGCTGTCTTAAGTTTTCCTTAAGCCAGCAATCTACAACCAACCTTATAAAATCTGTAAGATTTGACCTTGGGCAGAACTACTACCATAGTGAGAATAAAACCCTACCCTTGTTTTGTTAAATATATTTATTGGAAGGCCAAAATATATGTAATGTGGTGGGAAGGTAAATGAAATAGATGTTTTCCAGGTAATGGAATAAAGGTGAGCTTGGGGGCACGAAAGGGTTCGATACTGAAGATATATACAGATTGCCTGTCCCTGGCATACATGAGTCTCGCGGAGATGAGAAGTGGCTCCAGGAGCTCTGTTTTACACTCCCGGCTCATAGGCTAGATTGGGTGCCAGCCATTTTTCCGCTTCGTTCAGATCCATGCCTTTGCGTTCGGCATAGTCCGCTACCTGATCTTTGTTGAGCTTGCCGACGGCAAAGTAGCGGGCCTCCGGGTGGGCGAAATAGAGACCGCTGACTGCGGCGGTGGGCACCATCGCCTTGGATTCTGTGAGCCAGATGCCGGTGTTTTTCTCCGCATCCAGCAGTGTCCAGAGAAGATCTTTCTCAGAGTGATCCGGACTTGCCGGATAACCTATTGCCGGACGGATGCCGGTGTACTTCTCAGCGATACGCTCTGCGTTGCTGAGCTGCTCATCTGATGAATAACCCCAGATCTCCTTACGTACCTTTTCGTGCAGCCACTCGGCCAGGGCTTCGGCCAAGCGATCGGCCAGTGCTTTCAGCATCAGGGATGAGTAGTCGTCGTGATCGGCATCGAATTCGGCTACTTTTTCGTCGATGCCGAAGCCGGCCGTGCAGGCAAAACCGCCGATGGCATCGAGCTTGCCGCTCTCCTTGGGAGCGACAAAATCTGCTAGCGACTCATTGTACTTGCCGCTGGGCTGTTTTCCCTGTTTGCGCAGGTTGTGCAGTGTCGTGAAGATTTGTGCGCGGGATTCATTGGTATACACCTCAATGTCATCGCCCAAGGCGTTGGCAGGGAAGATCCCCACAACTGCGTTGGCTTGCAGCCATTTCTCTTCGACGACCTTTGCCAGCATCGCCTCTGCATCTGCAAACAGCTTGCGCGCCTCTTCTCCTTTGACCGCATCCTCCAGGATCTGAGGATAGCGCCCCTTCATCTGCCAAGCGTGGAAGAAGAAGGTCCAGTCGATATAGGGGGTCAGATGCTTCAGGTCGATGTCGCTGAGGGTTGTAATGCCATAATTGGCGGGTGCGACGGGCTCGAAGGCGGACCAATCGATAGGGGTCGCATTGGCGCGGGCCTGTTCGATGGGGATCAGATTGCGCGCCTCGTTCTTGTTGGCCCGGCGCTGGCGAACCGCTTCGTATTCGGCGCGGATTTTGGTCAGATAGTCGTCCCGCTGCTCACTCGACAGCAGGTTGCTGGCGACGCCGACGGCGCGGCTGGCGTCCGGCACGTAGACCACCGGGTGGTCACAGGCCGGCTCGATCTTCACCGCGGTGTGGGCGATGGAGGTGGTGGCGCCGCCGATCAGCAGGGGTTGTGTCATGCCGAGTCGCTTCATCTCTTTGGCGACGTGGACCATCTCGTCGAGTGATGGGGTGATCAGACCCGAGAGACCGATGATGTCGACGTTCCGCTCCCGAGCCTCCTTGAGGATGGTGTCGGCGGGCACCATCACGCCGATGTCGATCACCTCGTAGTTATTGCACTGCAATACCACGCCGACGATGTTCTTGCCGATGTCGTGTACGTCGCCCTTCACCGTGGCCATGAGGATCTTGCCCTGGGCCCGAACGCCGCACTCTGCCTTTTCCGCTTCGAGGAAAGGCTCCAGGTAGGCTACCGATTTCTTCATCACGCGGGCCGATTTCACAACCTGGGGCAGGAACATCTTGCCTGCGCCGAACAGGTCGCCGACCACGTTCATACCGTCCATCAGGGGGCCTTCGATCACCTTCAGGGACTTATCGACTGCCTGGCGTGCCTCTTCGGTATCCGCGTCGATATACTCGGTGATGCCCTTCACCAGTGCGTGCTCCAGCCGCTTGCTGACAGGCCAGGAGCGCCACTCCAGGTCTTCCACCTTGTTGCCGCCTACAGCGTCGCCCGCGTAGTTGGGTGCGCTCTCCACCAGTCGGTCACCGGCCTCTGGATCTTTGTTGAGAACCACGTCTGCCACCGCGTCGCGCAACTCGGTGGGCAGATCGTCATAGACCGCCAGTTGGGCGGCGTTGACTATGCCCATGTCCATGCCGGCCTGGATGGCGTGGTAGAGGAAGACCGCGTGGATCGCCTCGCGCACCGGATTGTTGCCGCGAAAGGAGAAGGAGACGTTGGAGACGCCGCCGGAGATCAGCGCATGGGGGCAGGCCGTTTTAATCTCGCGGGTTGCTTCGATGAAGTCGACGCCGTAGTTGTTGTGCTCTTCGATGCCGGTGGCGACGGCGAAGATGTTGGGGTCGAAGATGATGTCCTCCGCCGGAAAGCCCACCTCTTCGGTCAGAATCTGATAGGCGCGGGTGCAGATCTCCACCTTGCGTGTCTGGGTGTCGGCCTGACCCGTCTCGTCGAAGGCCATCAGAATAATCGCCGCGCCGTAGCGGCGGCAGAGTCTCGCCTGTTGCTTAAACTTTTCCACCCCCTCTTTCATGGAGATGGAGTTGACGATGGACTTGCCCTGCACACACTTCAGTCCCGCCTCGATGATCTCCCACTTGGAGGAGTCGATCATCACCGGCACTTTTGAAATGTCAGGCTCGCTGGCGCAGAGATTGAGAAAACGCTGCATCGCGGCGATGCCGTCGAGCATCGCCTCGTCCATGTTGATGTCCACTACCTGGGCACCGTTCTCTACCTGGGCGCGGCAGATGTCCAGCGCCTCTTCATACTCTTCGTTGAGGATCAGGCGCTTGAACTTGGCGGAACCGGTGACGTTGGCTCTTTCGCCTACGTTGACGAATAGCGAGTCGGGGCCGATGTTGAGCGGCTCCAGGCCGGATAGGCGGCACTCGGGTTGGATCTCCGGCCGTTGTCGCGGGGCCTTGTCGGCCACCGCATCGGCAATTGCGCGGATGTGCAACGGTGAAGTGCCGCAGCAGCCGCCGATGATATTGAGAAAACCGGCCTCGGCCCACTCGCTGAGATACTCCGCCATGTGGGCCGCGTCGAGATCGTATTCGCCGAACTCGTTGGGCAGGCCCGCATTGGGATGGGCGGAGACGAATGTTTCGGAGATGCGTGACATCTCCTCCACGTATTGGCGCATCAGTTCGGGGCCGAGGGCGCAGTTGAGGCCGATGGAGATCGGCCTGGCGTGGCGTAGGCTGTTGTAGAAAGCTTCGGTGGTCTGGCCGGATAGGGTACGGCCGGAGGCGTCGGTGATGGTGCCGGAGATCATGATCGGCAGCCGTATCCCGTCCTCGTCGAAGACCTGCTCGCAGGCGACGATAGCCGCCTTGGCGTTGAGGGTATCGAAGATGGTCTCGATCAGCAGCAGATCCACGCCGCCCTCGATCAGGCCTCGTGCCGCCTCGGCATAGGCCTCCACCAGCTGGTCGAAGGTGATGTTGCGCGCGCCGGGATCGTTGACGTCCGGTGACAGGGAGGCAGTGCGGTTGGTGGGGCCAAGTACCCCGGCGACAAAGCGGGGTTTGTTTTCGGTGGTATGCTTTTCAGCCGCAGCGCGGGCCAGACGGGCGGCCGCCACGTTCATCTCGTAGGCCAACGCCTCCATGCCGTAATCGGCCATGGAGATCCGGTTGGCGCCGAAGGTATTGGTTTCGAGGATGTCAGCGCCCGCCTCCATGTACTCTTCATGGATGCCCTGGATCACCTCTGGTTGGGTCAGCACCAGCAGGTCGTTGTTTCCCTTCAGGTCGCTGGCCCAGTCGGCAAAACGCTCACCTCTGTAGTCGGCCTCGTCGAGCTTGTGGCGCTGAATCATGGTGCCCATGGCACCATCCAGAATAAGGATGCGCCGGCGTAGAATCGATTCGATTTCCAGGGTACTATTTTGTCTGTGCGGATCGGCCATTCAGGGAACTCAGAATTTGGTACGGAACCGACAATTATAAGACGTTGAGTTGATGTAGGCGAATTCCTCTGTTTTTTGCATCACGGTGCTTCACTTATCCACACGGAGAATGAATTGTGGCGAGACAAGCCTTTCTGGTTGATGATTCCAAATCTGCGCGCATCGTGCTCAGTCGTTTGTTGAGCCGGCACGGCTTTGATGAGGTGGTGATGGCCGAGTCGGGTGAGCAGGCCCTCGAACTGCTCAAGGATACGGTGCCGGATGCCATATTTGTCGATTATCAGATGGATGGCATGGATGGCTTGGAGACAATAGCCGCCATCAAAAAAGATCAGCGACTGGTTAAGGTGCCGGTCTTCATGTGCACCGCCAACGAGGGGGCCGACTACGCTGCTGCGGCGCAATCCTACGGTGCGATGGGGATTCTTACCAAGCCGCCGACATCACAGCGTCTCAAGGAGATAATCCAACTCATCGATGGCGTTGAAGGCGCGGCTGTTCCGGCAGCGGCGTCCACTGGAGCGGGAGCCAAACCGGCTGCTCCGGCATTTGTCATTACAGCGGAAGAGGTGCGGACGATTGCCAGGGAGGCGGCGATGCAGGCGGCCGGGGAGGTCATAGGATCGCTGGCGGAGGCTGCTGTGGAGAAGCGGCTGGCAGAACAGCCGCTGGAGATCGATGCCGACAAGTTGCGTGAAGAGATCGCCACGCAGGTCAGCGGGGAGCTGGAAGGTATCGTCAGACAGGTTAACGACTCCATCGTGGCTGAGGTGATAGAGACCCATTTCCGTGAACAGTGGCAGCAGGTCTCCGGGCAGATAACTCAACAGCTTGAAGCGTTCCGCAGCGAGGTCTTGGGGCAGGTGCCGGAAAAGAACGACATGATCGAACATATCCGTATGGTTACGGAGGGCTCCATGGAGGCGCTGGCAACGGAAACGGCCACCCGGATCTCACAGGAGGTGGCGCACCATACGGCGATCGAAACGGCTGAAGCACTCATCGATCGGCGGTTCAGTGATGAGGCCGACAGCGCACAGAGCAAGGCCGGCAAGCGGGGGCAACGAACCCTGCTCTATCTGGGGATAACGGTGTTGTTGCTGGCGGTGGCTGCTGGCGTGGTCTTCTATAATTAAATCGACATTCAGCCTCAATAGATCGACCCCGGGAGAACCCCATGTTCGGATTGGGCAGAAAGAGAGAGATGCCGATGCCGTCGGAGGCCTTGCCCGGCAGAGATACGCCTATGCCCGTGTTGTCGGAGCATTTTGTTAACGGCAATTCACTGGCAGGCCCATTTCAGGAAGGGATGGAATTTGCCCTGTTCGGTTTGGGGTGTTTCTGGGGAGCGGAGCGGCGTTTCTGGGAGTTGCCGGGGGTCTACTCCACCGCTGTGGGTTATGCAGCGGGGTTCACGCCGAACCCGACCTATGACGAGGTCTGCAGCGGCAAAACCGGCCACAACGAGGTGGTGCGGGTGGTTTTCGATCCGGGCCTGGTGAGCTACGAGACACAGTTGAAGCATTTCTGGGAGTCTCACGACCCGACCCAAGGCATGCGCCAGGGTAATGATGCAGGGACGCAGTATCGCTCCGGCATCTATACCTACAGCAAGACCCAGTTGGCCGAAGCGGAAAAATCGCGGGCGCTGTTCCAGGCTGCGCTGACCGCCGCTGGGGGTGCGGAGATCACCACCGAGATCCAACCTGCCCCCGAGTTCTATTTTGCCGAGGATTACCACCAGCAGTACCTGGCCAAGAACCCGCGGGGTTACTGTGGTCTGGGTGGGACCGGCGTCTGCTTTCCGTAATGTCAGACACCGCCATCTATGCAGGAGGGCAACTGGGGGCGTACAACTTCGGTGCCGATCACCCATTTGGTCCCTCCCGTCACGATGCCTTTTTCGACGAGTTCAGGCGGCGGGGGCTCAAGGCGCGCTGCGATGTGGAAGCGCCGGTCCTGGCTGAGCGGGAGGCGATTGCCAGATTTCATACGAGCGATTATATCGACCGGGTGGAGCGGGCGTCAGTGGACGGCCAGGGCCTGCTGGATGCGGGTGATACCCCGGCCTTTCCCGGCGTGATGGAGGCCTCTGCCCGGGTCGTGGGCACGGTGCTCAAGGCGGTGGACGACATCGTTGCCGGTAATTGCCGCCGGGCGTTTGTGCCCATTGCCGGTCTGCATCACGCACGCCGTGACAGTGCTGCCGGTTTCTGTGTCTTCAACGATTGCGGCGTCGCCATCGAGACCCTGCGCCGGGTTCACGGGATAAGGCGCGTCGCCTACGTGGACATCGATGCCCATCATGGAGACGGGGTCTTCTATGCGTTCGAGGATGACCCGGATCTCATCTTCGTCGACCTGCATGAAGATGGCCGCTATCTCTATCCCGGTACCGGTTCGGTGACAGAGACAGGGCGCGGCGAGGCGCAGGGGACCAAGCTCAATATCCCGATGCCGCCGGAGGCGGATGACGCGGTGTTTTTCAAGGCGTGGGAGGTTGCCGAGTCATTCATAGATCGCGCGCAGCCCGACTTTATCCTTTTTCAGTGCGGTGCCGACAGCCTGGCGGGCGACCCCATTACCGATCTGCGCTATTCAGGCGATGCTCATCGCCATGCCGCATCACGTCTTCGTCGGTTGGCACAGCGTCACTGTGACGGCAGGCTGCTGGCGCTGGGAGGCGGTGGCTACAATCTGCAAAATCTGGCCGTCGCCTGGTGCGCGGTGGTCGAGGCGTTTATCGAGGCTGCATAGGGGATGCGCCGGATCCGCTGCGCTTGATCCGGCCTGCGTTGACTCTTACTCCGCCTGGTGCAGAAGCTGACCCGCCTTGTCCACCACCTGGACGCCCACCGGGATGCCCTCACGAATACTGGCGGTGACCATGCAGAAATCCTCAAACAGATCCGTACAGCGTTTCAGTTTTGCGGATTCCGCCAGCGCGTCGTCGATGGTGATTTTGACCTCGATGCCGCCCACCCGTAGGCGTTTCTTGTCATTGCGCACCATGGTGCAGGTAGCCTCGGCCTTGATGCTGTGTGCCGGAGCGTCATCTTTTACCAGGCAGAACATCAGGCTGGCGCTGAGGCAGTTGGCAGTAGCCGCAGCCAGCAGGCGGGATGCGTTGGGGCCGTTGCGTTCGCCCAGTGGTGGGGGTTCATCCAGCAGGATGTCCTCTGCTTTTTTGAGATCGAATTTGACCTTGAAGGCGTAACCCTCCTCCTGCTCCAGGTGGATAGTGAAACGGCCGACTTCTGACATAACAATCTCCTTTGTAGATCATTGAGGGGTTAGACTATATCCAAAGATGGTCGACGGCATAAGCCGCTTCGATTACTCATCGACAATCGACTGCCAGGCTTGATGGGCCTCAATTTGTGACATGGCCTGTTGCAGCAGGGTCTTGCCGGGTTCGGTGCGGAACCAGGTGTTGAGGCCGGAGGGGTGGGGCAGGGGAATCACGTCCGTGGTTAGCCCATTGATTTCGATCTGATGGGTTTTGCCCACGATATCGACCAGTTTGTTTACCTTCATGAAACGCGCCATGGCCAGTTTGCCGACGGGGATCAGCAGCCGGGGTTTGAGCAGTCCGATCTCCGCCTCGATCCAGCGGCTGCAGTTAGCTATCTCAATCTTGCTTGGCACCCGGTCACCGCCTTTCGGGTTTTTTCCGGGAAAGCAGCGGCAGACCGCAGCCATATAGACCCGGCTGCGAAACTGCGTTTCACCCAATCCAATGCCGTCGAACCATTTGAACAAGGTCTTTCCGGCGGTCCAGGCAAAGGGTTTTCCTGCGGGGCCTTCCCTGTCGCCCGGTGCCTGGCCTATCAGCATGATTGGAGAGACGACCGGCTGGCAGGTGACTACTGGCCCAATCATATTGGGACAGAGCCGACAGGCTCGCAGGTTCGATTGGTGCTGTTTGATGGCTTGAAGGGGAGTCATGAGGCGTTAAACTAACAGAAAATGTATCTTCGTAATTGAGAATGTAGGTCGGGTTAGTCGCACGACAGCACAACAGCTTGAATTTGACGCCACACTTTGAGTGCGACGTAACCCGACCTACGGAACATTGGAGCTGAATTGATGCAGATGATTTTGGGAATGGGAGTCGGCGCCATGCTGATCGCCCTGTTTATCTGGTTTTTGCCTATTGTGCTGATCCTGCGCTCTGACAAAACCTCTGGTATGGAGAAGTTGTTCTGGCTGCTTGCGGTGCTGTTTGTCTCCTGGTTCGCCTGGATATTCTACGCGCTGTTGGCCCCCTTGGAGAAAAAAGCGTCATGAAAGCGGTTGTGATGAACGAACCCGGTGCGCCGGAGGTGCTTTCTTTGCAGGATCTGCCGGAACCAGAACGGATGACAGAGACTCAGCTCAAGGTGCGCATCGAGGCGGCGGGGGTGAATCCCATCGATACCAAACTGCGCAGCCGGGGTGTTTTTCTGCCTGCTGGGCTACCGGCGGTATTGGGCTGTGATGGTGCTGGTGTGGTGGTGGAGACAGGCGCTGAGACCGGTGAGTTCAGGATGGGTGATGCGGTCTGGTTCTGCAGTGGTGGTCTGGGTGGCGTGCAGGGAAACTATGCCGAGTTTGTGCTGGTTGATTCCTCCGTGGCGCGTAAAAAGCCCACTTCCATCGACTTCGCGACCGCAGCAGCTGGGCCGCTGGTGCTGATAACTGCCTGGGAGGCGCTGTTCGATCGTGCCCGTGTCACTGCGGGGCAGACGGTATTGATCCACGCCGGTGCGGGTGGTGTGGGCCATGTGGAGATTCAGCTGGCAAAACAGGCCGGGGCGCGGGTATTGACCACGGTGAGTACAACCCAGAAAGCGGAGTTCGTTAAATCCATTGGCGCTGATGAGGCCATTCTCTATCCAGAGGTGGATTTCGTCGAGGCGGTGAATGATCTGACCGGTGGGCGGGGTGCCGACGTGGTGCTGGATACCGTTGGTCCAGCGATCTTTCGCCGCTCTATTCCGGCGGTGGCTCACTACGGTGATCTGGTGACCCTGCTCGATCCGGGGCAGGATGTGGAGTGGAAAGAGGCTCGCAATCGCAACCTGCGGATCGGTTTTACGTTGATGCTGACGCCGATGTTGCGTGACCTGCCCGAGGCCCGCGCCCATCATGGAGAGATACTGGAACGTTGTGGTGAGCTTGTGGACGCAGGCAGTCTGCGTATCGAAGTGGCCGGGCGTTTGCCGCTGGCAGAGGCGGCGGAAGCGCACCGCCAAGTCGAAGCCGGGCACCTACTGGGTAAATTGGTGTTGCTGCCATGATGGCGACAGGGTTTTGCCTTACTCTTTGTGGAGCGGCGCCCCGCCGCGATTTGCCTATCTACGGAGTTATCGCGGCGGGGCGCCGCTCCAACTTGTTATCCGGTCGGCTTGCGACGGGATGGCTTATTTCAGTCGGCAGGCCCAACCAGCAGCACCACCCCCTCAACACCGACGACCTTTACCTGAGTACCGGCAGGGCAGTCATCACCCCGGATTTTCCAGGTGCTGTCGTCGACGTGGATCTTGCCCTCGCCGTTGATGATGGGATGGTCCAGGGTGAAAACCCGGCCTGTGTACTGTGCCCCCCGGCGGTTGAGATTGGGTTGGTCCGTCTTGATCGGCCGACGCTGCAGGATGGTGCGGGCGATGAGGATGTTGATTACGCTGAACGCGGCGAAAGCGAGCAGCTGGTATTGCCACTCCATCTCCGGCATGGCTAATAGCAGAAGCCCCACCAGACCGGCGGCAAAACCCAGCCAGATGAAAAAGACACCGGGTGAGAAGATCTCCAGAATGATCAGGCCGACACCCAGGATGAACCAGTGCCAGTAATCCAGCTGTGGTAGAAATTCCATTAGTCATCCTTCTTGGCGAAAGTCTCTTTGGCGATCTCGGCAATGCCGCCGATGGAGCCGATCAGGCTGGATGCCTCCAGCGGTATCATGATGACCTTCTGGTTCTCAGCAGAGGCGATTTTGGTCAGCGCCTCGGTATATTTCTGCGCCACGAAATAGTTGATGGCATTGATGTCGCCCTGGGCGATGGCATCAGAGACCATGGTGGTTGCCTTGGCCTCCGCCTCAGCAAGTCTCTCCCTCGCTTCGGCTTCACGGAAGGCGGCCTCTTTCTCACCCTCCGCCTTGAGGATGGTGCCCCGCTTCTCGCCTTCCGCCTTCAGGATCTCCGCTTGCCGTTGCCCCTCGGCCACGAGGATTGCTGCGCGCTTGTCACGCTCCGCCTTCATCTGGCGGGCCATCGAATCCACCAGGTCGCGGGGTGGGGAGATATCCTTGATCTCTATGCGGGTCACCTTGAGACCCCAGGGGGTGGTGGCGTCGTCCACCACGTTGAGCAGCCGGGTATTGATCGAGTCCCGCTGTGACAGCAGCTCGTCCAGGTCCATGGAGCCCATGACGGTACGGATGTTGGTCATGGTCAGGTTGAGGATCGCCCGGTAGAGGTCGTTGACCTCATAGGAGGCCTGGGCAGCATCCAGCACCTGGAAGAAGATCACTCCGTCAGCGGTGATCATGGCGTTGTCCTTGGTGATGACCTCCTGGGAGGGTACGTCCACCACCTGCTCCATCATGTTCACTTTTTGGCCGATCTGATCGATGACCGGTACGATCAGGTTGAGACCGGGGCGCAGGCTTTTGGTATAGCGTCCAAAACGTTCCACCGTGTACTCCATGCCCTGTGGTACGCGCTTGGCGCCCATGACGACGATAGCAATGGCCAGGACCAGTGCGGCAATGACAAATACATCCATGACGGAACTCCTTGATTTAATAAAGCGGGTTAAGATAAAGGATGGGGCATTGGTGGCTCTATTTCAATGCTTGAGGCGTGCATAAGTGTGAGATTTTACTCGGCTTATACTGACATATATCACGAAAGTGACGCGGAGCGTTTTTTCGACGTAAACATCAAAATGTGCTAGATTTATTCTAAGTATTAGAGAATCCCCGGGTCCTTTGTTTGAGTAAGGCATGGCTGATTCTGACCGGGTCGTTTCGACCCATTTTCGGCTCCGCCCACTGCCATTGCATAGCAGCGGTTCGGTGACTGTTCGGCCGTCTTCCCGCCACCTCCACTCAACGATTGAGTGTTCATATAGCCACTTCTCCTGGCTGAAAAGTGAACCCAGGGCCTTGCTTGGCCTGGGAGGCTGTCCCGTCGGGGCTGCCTATGGAAGGTTGTGTTGTTGACGAGATGAAGCGGGTCGAATCCAACAATCAGACTGCAACGATGGTCTCGACTTCGATGCCGGGCGATGCAGTGAGCCGTGGTTTTTTCGACCATGCCCCGGATATCCTGCTCACCGTCAGAGAGGATGGGACGATTCGGGAGATCAATCTTTCCGTCGTCGATCTGTTGGGATACAGCAGAGAGGAGTTGATTGGATCTCCAGTCTGGCGACTGCTCCACAGGGACGATCTGAAGCGGGTGCGTAGGGTGCTGGCCGATATCTTTCAACGGGAGACCCCCTATTCGGAGATTGAGTGCCGCAAGATACATAAAAACGGCAAGCCACGCTGGATGAGGACGCGGATCCGTTATCTGCGAAGTGAGCCAGGTGAGGAGCCGCTGCTCAACATCGTCGCCCGGGATTTTACCGAGAGATGGCGGACGGAAAGCGCGCTGCGTGACAGCGAGGTGCAGCTCCGGCGATTACTGGAATCCATAGGTGCGGCGATAGTGGCGCTTGACCTTGATGGGTGCTGCACTTTTGCCAACCCCTCTGCCGCAGATCTGCTCGGTTACAGAGAGCCGTCACAGATGATTGGCAGCAGCATGAACCAGCATCTGCCTGTTAAAGGGGCAGGTTTCCGTCGTGGAGAAAACAGGGGACGGATCTACGAGCCCCTGGATTCAGGTTGTGGGGTTTGCCTGGATGATGGGTGCTTTCTGCGTGCCGGTGGAGAGAGCTTCCCGGTGGAGTACCGCAGTTATCCGATTTTTCACGATAATAGGATCGTCGGTCTTTCTGTCACCTTTTTCGACATTTCAGAACGTCTGTCGATGCAGCAGCGGCTGGTCTATCTTGCAGAGCATGATCACCTGACAGGGCTGCCCAATCGCACACTGTTTCTGGATCGGCTTAAGGCGGGCGTTGCCAGGGCAAAACGGAAAGAGTCCATGTTGGCCCTACTCTATATTGATCTGGATCGTTTCAAACCGGTCAATGACCGATATGGGCATTATGCAGGGGTCCGGTTGTTGCAATCAGTGACCAAGCGGTTTCGTCTGGCCGTGCGTGAGATGGATACAGTTGCCCGTATTGGCGGTGACGAGTTTGCAATCATCCTGGAAGATATATCGGAAGCGGAGGATGCGACAATGGTCGCAAGAAAATTGAGTGATCTCGTTGCTCCCCCTTTCTATCTTGAAAGTGGTGAGAAGCTGAGCATCGGCATGAGTGTCGGATATGCGCTCTACCCAAACCATGGCGATTGCGAAACCTTGTTGAGGCATGCCGATAGCGCCATGTACCAAGCGAAAAAAAAGAAATGTTGTGAGTCGGGTTGATTGTACGGGAGATTATTCCCGGGTGTTGGATGAAGAATTGATGGGTATGAGTTTGAAATGAAAGAGACACGCTTACTGTTGGCAGATGATGACGGAGTGGTGTTGGCAACCTTCGGAAAAGGGCTCAGGGACGCGGGTTATGCGGTAATGGAAGCCGATTCGGGGGAGGCGGCCATTGGTTTGGCGCAAAATGACCGGCCCGATTTGGCGATCCTGGATGTGCGCATGCCGGGTATGTCCGGTGTCGAGGTGGCACAGGAGATGCGTAAAATTGGTGTTCCGGTGATATTCCTTTCCGCCTATGACGACCGGGAGATCGTCGAATCAGCGGTATTGGAGGGGGCGCTCGGTTATGTGGTGAAGCCCATCGACGTGCCACGGATGATACCCACCATCGAGGCGGCGCTGGGACGAGCCCAGGAACTGGGAGAGCTGAAGTTGGTCGGTGAGCGCCTGAACCATGCGCTGGATACCGGTAACCTGGTCAATGTCGCGGTGGGGTTGATCATGGAACGTCAGCGTATCAACCGGCAGGAGGCATTTGATGTCATTCGCTCGCGTGCCCGTTCGGAACGCCGAAAGGTGCGTGATGTGGCGGCGGAACTGCTGGACGCCTGGGACTCACTCCATGAGTTATCGGCTTTCGAGGGGGGGGGTGGATCACAAATCCCGCAAAGACAGAACATGAAGCCGGTTAAGACCCTGGCGGATCTGCTGACCTCGTCGGTGGTGACTGTCAGTCCGGATACTCCATTGGCCGCTGCCCTGCATATTCTGGTGGAGAAAAGAATCAGCTGCCTGGTGGTCAAGGAGGACGAACGGCCAATTGGCATCATCACGGAACGTGACCTGGTGCGTCATGCGTCATCGGTAGCTGACATACAGCGTCATCTGGTCGGTTCTGTGATGAGTAAAGGGCTGGTGACGGCACTGCAAACCCTGGATTATCGCGAAGGGTATGAACGCTTTGCCGAGAACAAGATCCGCCATCTGGTTGTGGTGGATGATAATGGCAGGCTCGCCGGTATCGTCACTGAAACCGATGTCATGCGCCACATGGGGCTTGAGCATTTCCTGCAATACACAGGACTCTCCAGCATCATGACCCGTGGTGTGGTGACGTTTAGCCCCAAAGCGACCCTGGACCAGGTGATGAAGCGGATGACATCGGCCCGTATCAGCTGCATCGTCGTTGAAGAGAACGGCTTCCCGGTAGGCATAGTTACGGAGAGGGATGCGGTGCGTCAGATGGACGCCGGGGTCGACTTCTCATCGGTACCCTTGGCGCAGGTGATGACTTCACCTGTGCAAACAGTGAATGCTGGGATCGGCATCCATGAAGCGTCAGTGCGGATGCAAAAATTGGGCATTCGCCGTCTGGTGGCGGTGGACAAGGCGGGCAAACTCGAGGGACTTGTCACCGAGCACGATGTCGTCAAAGGCGTGCACGGCAAATACGTGGAGTTGCTAAAAGAGGTAATTGCGTCCCAGGCCGGAACATTGAAGCAGGTTCGCAAACAGCTCAGCGAAAAAAACCTGCTGGACAATCTGTTGCGCTCATCCAGTGATATCGCGGTCATCTCCACCGACCTTGATTACCGGATCACCTTCTGTAACCTGTTAGCGGACCGCCTGCTGGAGCACTGTGAAGATGATGTCTATGGCCGGAAACTGACAGAGGTTCTGAGTCGTTCCGGCATGGATGCGGGAATCTTCAAACACGCCACCAGACTGGTTCCGGGCATGGGAAGTTATGACTACCCGATCACCCGCGAGCTGGAGACGCAAACCGAATACTATGATGCCCGGGTATTCGGCATCTGGGACGATACCCACCAGTTGGCCGGTTTTGTCCTCACCCTAAAGGATGTTACAGCCAAGCAACAGGCGCAGAAGGCGCAGAAGGCGCTGCACGAGAGTGAGGCGCGGCTCAACTCCATGTTTCGCAATGCTGCAGCGGGGATGTTGATGGCAGACTTTCCTGATGGACAGCTTACCCGGGTCAATCCAGAACTTTGCCGCATGCTCGGGTACAGTGAAAAGGAGCTGCTGGAGAAGCGTGTGCTGGAAGTGGTCCATCCAGATGACAGGGAGGAAGCCGAGAAACGCATCGTCCATGCGCTGGAGGAGCAGAGCACAGGGTATCAGGTGGAGAGACGCTGTCAGCATAAGGATGGTTCATCCGTCTGGTGTCTGGTCTCGGTGGGGTTTATCCCTGATGAGACTGGAGATGCGTTGACCGGTGTCGCCATGTTGCAGGACATTACCGGGAAACGGCGTGCGGAGCAGCAGCGCCTGGTGCAACAAAATGCCGTGACGCGGGAGGTTCATCACCGTATCAAAAATCACCTGCAGGGCGTTATCGGTCTGCTGCGTGAGCGTTCTCAGCAACACCCCAACGTGTACGATATTCTCAACGATGCCATCAGTCAGGTTGAGAGTGTGGCGCTGGTTCACGGCCTGCTGGGCAGGCAACAGGACCGGGTACTGGATTTTGCCGAGATGCTGGAGGGTATCGTTGCATCCGTTGAGTTTTTGGCGGGTATAGTGATTGAACGCCATTCAGTTACAGAACCGGTTCAGGATTGCCGGGTGGTCGAGGATAAATCGGTTGCCATCGCCCTGGTGATCAATGAACTGCTGATCAATGCAGTCAAACACTGCAACAAGACGATTTCACCACCAGCGGTGGAGGTGGCACTCCAGTGGCAGGAAGAGAATCGCCTGTTACTTTCGGTCAGCAATCGTGGCTGTCTGCCCGAGGCGTTTGATTTTGCCACTGGTGTTGGGTTTGGCACCGGGCTGGAACTGGTGAAATCCATGTTGCCAAGTCAGGGTGCTCGGCTCTCCGTTGCGCAAGAGGGTGATGTTGTTTTGGCAACACTGATGCTTGAGGCTCCGGTGATCAGTCTTCAGAAGAGTTCGACCGAGTCAGCGGCGACCGTGTCTGAAGCAAATCCTTCATAGCGCTGTTTCTCATCGATACCTTATTTCACTGTGGTCGCAGGGATTGACTCCGACCCCTGGAGTTGCAACAGCGGCCCCAGAACTGTCCAGACGTTCTCCAGAATAGCTGGTTGCCCCTTTGCATTTGGGTGGATGCCATCGGTCTGCATCAAAGGGGCATTTCCTGCCACCCCTTCAAGCAGAAAGGGGACGCTTGGTACAATCGCCTGATTGGCAATATCGGTATAGATTGCCTCGAACCTGCGGCTGTAAACCGGACCCAGATTGGGGGGGATCTTCATACCAATCAGCAGCACCCGGGCCTTTGCGGCACGGGAAAACTGCACTGCCTTCTGGATATTCTGCCGGGTCTGTGCCAATTCCAGACCACGCAGGCCGTCATTGCCACCCAGTTCGATGACCACCCATCGGGGCCGATGGCGTTGCAACAATTCGGGCAGTCGACTCAGGCCGCCACGGCTGGTCTCGCCAGTAACGCTGGCGTTGACCAACCGGTGCTCAAATCCCTGGTCGGTTAAACGATCCTGCAAAGCAGTTGTCCATCTTTCCGAGAGGGCGATGCCATAACCGCTGCTGAGGCTGTCGCCCAACAGCAGGATTACCGGCCTGTCATTTGCGAATGATGTCGTAAGATGGAGCAGCAGTGAGCAGAGCAGTAAACTTGGCAGCAGTCGGAACATAGAAACCATATCCATGAGTCAGCAGAAGCATGCAGAGAGCTGTCCTATTGTGCGGGCGGAGGATCTCTCAAAACAAGTCAGCAGTCCCGATGGTCCGCTGGATATCCTGCAGGGGGTCAACCTCGACCTGCAACACAGCGAAACCCTCGCCGTGGTCGGTGCCTCGGGTTCAGGCAAATCGACCCTGCTGGGTCTGCTCGCCGGCCTCGACCTGCCCAGCCGTGGGCGAGTCGAACTGAATGGCCAAAATCTCAACAGTCTGGATGAGGATGGCCGTGCCCGTTTACGTCGGGAGCTGCTCGGTTTCGTTTTCCAGTCTTTCCACCTGCTGCCCTCTTTGACTGCCCTGGAGAACGTCATGGTGCCCCTAGAGTTGGTCGGACACAGTGATGCCCGCATGCTGGCGGAGGAGTGGTTGCAGCGGGTCGGCTTGCAACCCCGGCGTCTGCACCGTCCCAATCAGCTCTCAGGCGGCGAACAGCAACGGGTCGCCATTGCCCGCGCCTTTGCCACTTCGCCGCAACTGTTGCTGGCTGATGAACCCACCGGCAACCTCGACCAGCAGACTGGCCGCAAGGTGATCGACCTGCTGTTCGAACTCAACCGTGAACACCGCACCACCCTGATTCTGGTGACCCACGATGCCGTACTGGCGGATCAGTGCAGCCGCAGGCTGGAGCTGGCAGAGGGCCGTCTGCTGCAAGCATCAGGATGCTAGCCTTCATACTGCGATCACTCTGGCGGGAACTTGCATCCGGTGAACTGCGGGTGCTGCTGCTCGGGCTGATCATCGGCGTTGGTGCTTTCACCTCAGTGGCACTGTTCAACGAGCGGGTACATCAGGCGATGACCCATCAGGCCGGTGAGCTGTTTGCTGCCGATCTGCTGGTTCAATCCTCCAGTCCACTGCCAGAAGCCTGGAAGCAATCGGCCCTCGGGATGGGCCTGCAACTGGCCGAAACCACCAGCTTTCGCTCCATGACCCTGGCGGGTGAACGGCTGCAGATGGCCGAGGTGAAGGCCGTGACCCGTGGTTATCCGCTACGGGGCCGGCTGCTGGTGGCAGAGACATCCGGGCACTCGGAACAACAGCGCCAAGCCCCGCCGGAGAGTGGCGCTGTCTGGTTGGAGCGCCAGCTGCTCGATCGTCTGGGACTGAAACCGGGCGATGACATACAGCTGGGAGAGTCCGGGTTCCGCATCAGTGGCCTGATTTTCGAGGAGCCTGACCGGGGCGGAAGTCTGTTCAGCATCGCACCGCGCCTGATGATGAATCCGGTGGATCTGCCGGCCACTGGCCTGCTGACTGTCGGCAGCCGGGCAGAATACCGTCTGCTGCTGGCGGGAGATGCAGACGCCCTCGAGGTTTTTCGTGGTTGGATCAAACCCCGGCTGCAGGCCGGACAACGTCTACTTGGGCCTCGGGACAGCCGCCGGGAACTGACCTCCGCCCTGGAGCGGGCCGAACGTTTTCTCGGCCTCGCTTCGCTGGTCAGTCTGCTGCTGGCAGCTGTGGCGATTGCCATGTCTGCGAACCGTTACGCCCGCCGCCATCTCGACAATACAGCCCTGCTGCGCTGCCTGGGCGCCAGCCGCCAACTCATCACCCGCATCTTCACGGGGCAGCTTCTGCTGCTCGGTCTGGGAGGCTCTCTGATTGGCCTGCTGTTCGGTTATCTGGTCCAGCATCTGCTTGCTGCACTATTGGCCGGTCTGTTTATTCAGCAGCTGCCTCCTCCCACGCTACAGCCGCTGCTGCTGGGGCTGTTGATTGGCCTGGTCACCCTCACCGGCTTCGCCCTGCCTCCCCTGCTGGCCCTGCGTAACACGCCACCCCTGCGGGTGCTGCGGCGGGAGATGCCCTTACCACGCCTCAGCCGTCTGGCGATCTATGGCCCCGCACTGGTGGTACTGCAGGATTGTTGGCCTGGCAGGCCGCCGACTGGCAGCTGACCCTGCTTGTCAGCCTCGGTATGTTGGCTACCCTGAGTCTGCTCACTCTGGTTGCCTGGCTGATGACCCGTATGTTGCTGCGTGTCTCTCCCTCCGGTGGCCAGCCCTGGCGGCTGGGACTGGCCAATATTGCCCGTCATCCAGAGGTCAGTATCGTTCAGCTGGTCGCCGTCGGCCTCGGCATGATGGTGGTGTTGCTGCTGATCCTGATCCGCACCGACCTGCTCGATGCCTGGCGTGCCACACTGCCCTTTGAAGCCCCTAACCACTTCCTGATCAACGTCCAGGCCGACCAGTTGGAGCCACTGGAGACATTCTTCCGTGAGCAAAATCGCTACTCCCCTGTTATCTACCCCATGGTCCGGGGCCGTCTGCACAGCATCAACGACACCCCCGTCGATGTAGAAAGCTACTCTCAACCCCGTGCCAAACAGTTGATTCAGAGGGAGTTCAATCTCTCTTGGATGGAACGAATGCCGACCTCCAACCGGCTTGTCTCAGGTCACTGGTGGAACCGGACGGATGAACGTGGCTGGTCGGTGGAGAAGGGTATCGCCCGCGCTCTGGGCATCCAGCTTGGCGATCGCCTCACCTTCGAGATTGCCGGGCAGACGGTCAGTGCGCCCGTCACCAGCTTGCGGACGGTGGCCTGGGACTCTTTTGAGGTGAACTTTTTCGTCATCGCACCGCCGGGGCAGCTAGATGTCACCCAGGCGAGTTATATCACTGCCTTTTTCCTGCCTCCCGGCGAGGAACCGTTCCTGGCTCGGCTGATCACCCATTTTTCCAACATTACCGATATCGATGTGGGGGCGTTGATGCAACGGGTCCGCTCGATCATCGACCGGGTGATTCTGTCGGTGCAGTTCGTCTCCCTCTTCACCTTGCTGGCGGGGCTGGTGGTGCTGCTGGCCGCAGTCCAGTCGAGCCTTGATGAGCGCATCCGCGAGGCGGCGATCCTGCGCACCTTGGGAGCGATGAAAAGGCAGATCCGTACCACCATCGTCACGGAGTTCATGGTGCTGGGTGCTATTGCCGGTCTGTTGGCTGCCCTGGGTGCGACGCTTATCGCCGCGCTTATCGCCGACCAGCTGTTCGGTCTTAGCTACCAGGGCAACCTCTGGATCTGGCCCGTCAGCCTGATAAGCGGCATGTTGCTGATGGGAGCTTCCGGGGTATTGGGGGTTCGTTCCGTGTTACAGAAACCGCCGTTGCAGCAGATCCTGTAGGAACGGCGCCCTCGCCGCGAAAAGCACTAATAATCAACCGCCTGGGTAGGTTGGGTTAGGCCGTTTTTTTTGGCCGTAACCCAACAATGTGTGCGACTCTTGTCGTGTTACGCTGCGCTAACACGACCTACAGTTTTTAGGTGTTTGGCAAATTATTGATAATACGAATAATATTGCCTAATGTTAGTGCCGGTTGACTCCTGTCCCGGTTTCCTGGGCACTGGCAATCCTGCTGGAACCCTTGGTTTTCCACGTGTCACAATAACCCCATGACACACTATGCCAAACCCCCCAAATCCCTGCTGCGCAAAGTCGGCCGCGCGATCGCCGATTACGACATGATTCGCGAGGGAGATCGGATACTCCTTGGCGTCTCCGGCGGCAAGGACTCCCTCTCCCTGCTGCAGATCCTGAGTCACCTGCAGACCTATGCGCCGGTTAATTTCGAGCTGGGCGTCATCACTGTCGACCCCGAGGTGGAGGGTTTCGATCCCGAGCCGCTGAAAGCCTATTACGAAGACTTGGGCGTACCCTGGATCTATGCAGAGCAGCCGATCATGGAAGAGGCCAGGACACGTCTGGATGGTGACTCATTCTGTGCCTACTGCGCCCGCATGAAGCGGGGCATCATGTACTCCACCTGTCGCCGTGAGGGCTATAATGTACTTGCACTGGCTCAGCATCTCGATGACCTGGCGGAGAGTCTCATGATGTCGATCTTCCACGGCGGACAGTTACGTACCATGAAGGCGCACTATCAGAATAATGATGGCGATACCCGCATTATCCGCCCGCTGGTCTATTGCCGCGAGAGTCAGACCGGGGCCTTCGCCCTGGAGGCTGGACTGCCGGTGATCCCCGACAGCTGCCCCGCCTGCTTTACGGCACCCACCCAACGCGCCTATATGAAGCAGTTGCTGGCAAAAGAGGAGCGGCAGAACAAACATCTGTTTGCCAATATGTTGCATGCCATGAAACCCCTGATGGACGAGCGTCCGGAGCAAGCTGACCCATGAACCTGGAAGAGATCCTGATCCCGACGGAAGTGGCCCATACCGGCATGAGTTTCGGCGACGCCCTGGCGGAATGTGTAAAACGGAATGTGCCGGGCATTCCCTATGTGGATGCACAAGGCAAGATCGCCGGCCGTTTTTCCCTGCGGCATGCGTTTCGCCTTACTTGTGTGCCACGGGACTATATTCAGGGTGCGCACCTGCTGGGTGATGATCTCGACTATATGGATATGGCCGGGGAGAAAGCGGAAAGGATTCTGCCGCTACCTGTTGAAGGTTATGTGCTGGATGATGCCATTCAGCTCAATCCCGGCGCGCAGGTAATGAAGGCGCTGGCGATCATGGAGCAGTTCAATACCGGCTATCTGTTTCTGACTGACGGGGATGAGTACAAGGGGGTTATTACCCGGGTTGGGATTGCCCGTCTGGTGTTGAATCTGGGCTGTTGCTGAAATATGGCGGATTTCAGTGATTCCATGCTGGCCTCCGCGCTGATTCTGCTGTTGGCCTATGCGCTGATCTTCTCGGAAAAACTTCACCGCACCAGTGCGGCAATTCTGGGTGCGGTGGTGATGATCGGCGTCGGCATGAGCATGGGTTTCTATACTCAGGAAGAGGCTATAGCGGCGGTGGACGCCAATACCATTCTGCTGCTGGCAGCGATGATGATGCTGGTCTCACTGCTGCGTCCCACCGGTGCCTTCGAATATATGGCCGTCCATATCACCCGCTGGGCGAAGGGCGATGCTCGTCTGCTGCTGATCTACCTCAGTCTTGCGGTAAGCCTGATCAGTATGATCCTGGATAATGTCACCACGGTCATCGTATTTGCCCCCCTGACCGTCTTGATCTGCCGTCTGCTCAGACTCAATCCCATGCCCTATCTGATGGCAGAGGCGATGCTCTCCAATATCGGCGGGGCGGCGACCCTGGTGGGTGACCCACCCAATCTGATGATCGGCAGCGCGGGAGATATCAGTTTCAATGATTTTCTGTTCCACATGGGGCCGCCGGTGGTGGTGGTCTGGGCCGGGACTGTGCTCTTACTGCTCTTTCTTTTCCGCAAACAGTTGCGCAGTGGTGCTGGAGAGGTCCGGGAGCTGGTCGACACCCACGCCATCAAGGACTTGGCCGGATTACAGAAAATAGTTGTGTCTCTGGCGCTGGTCGTGGGACTGTTTTTCGTTCACCACCATTTCCACTTTTTTCCCGCCTATGCCGCTTTTATCGGCTTGGCGCTGGCCCTGGCGCTGATGAAGCCCGACATGGATGTGCTGTTCAACGGCGTCAACTGGTCGGTGCTGTTCTTTTTTGCCGGGCTTTTCATGATTGTCGGTGGAGTGGAGGCCTCGGGACTGCTGGACCTGTTCGGCGACTCACTGGCGGAGATGGCGCGGGAACCGGGCCAGCTATTGCTGGCAGGTTTGATGCTGATGTGGATTGCCGCCGTTCTCAGCGCGGTGGTGGATAACATCCCCTTCACCGTCACCATGATTCCCATCATCCTGGGGCTGGAGTCCAGCGGAGTCAATATTACCCCCCTCTGGTGGGCGCTGGCGTTGGGCGTGGGTCTGGGCGGCAACGGCACCCACATCGGTGCCACGGCGAACATTATTGCGGTGGCAGAGTCCGAGCACTCCAATATTCCCGGCGCCCGTATCACGCCTGCCATCTGGATGCGCACCGGCATACCGACTACCTTTTTCAGCCTGATTCTGGCCAGCCTGTTCTATACCCTATTCTTTGACATCTTCAGGTGAAACGCTTTCCCTCTGCCTGAAAACCCTTGGTTTCTGCGTCAGTATTTGGCGAGTCATTATACTTGACTAAATTTCTTGGTATTTCTATAAAACCAGTACATAGTCAACTTCTGAGGGAAGAATCATGCATATTCGTACCACAACTGATCCCATCACGTTGCACGAAGTCTCGGATCCTGAACACCACCCCTGCCTCTATGAGGGGGATGGCAAGGACGGTCTTGAGATCTACTTCGAAAGTGAGGAGAACAAACGACTCTATATGGAGATGGAGACTGAGGATCACAAGATAGTGCAGGGAAACGATACTGACGATTACGTTGCCGAAGGTTGAGGTGGTGCCATGTTGAGACGAATCTATCTGATGTTTCCGCAGCGGCACCATGTTGAACAGGCGCTGCCTGATCTGCAAAGGCTGGGCGTCGACAGGCGCCACATGCATACCGTCGCCAGGGAGGGTATTGATATCTCCGGGCTTCCTGAGGCATCCGTACGCCAGCGCACGAATTTTGGAGCTCGCCTGGAACGGGTCCTATGGAACCTGGACCTTCTGACCTTTTTTCTGGCCCTGATACTGTTGGTCGGTAGTCTGTTTGCCGGTTTGGTGGGTTGGGCGCTGTTGAATGGTCTGATTATGGCCGCCACCTATCTGGCCGGTAGCTACTTCGTTCGGCATGTGCCGCACGCCCATATGGACGAGTGCCGGAGCGCATTGAAGCACGGAGAGATTCTTCTGATGGTCGATGTTCCCCGTTGGCGGGTTACGGAGATCGGTCGTGAGATCCGCAGGTTGCATCCAGAGGCAGAGATTGGCGCTGTCGGCTGGACGGTGGAAGCGCTGCAGATTTAGGCGGACGGGGTCGGAGTCAAACCGCGCAAACAATGGTGGTAAAAGTGACGAGGTTGAGGCGGTTTGACTCCGACCCCTAGCGTAACGCTACGCTAACCCAACCTACCTGACTGCCTGACTAACCGGTGATGCCGTTGTGCCGCAGCAGCGCATCGATCTTCGGCTCGCGTCCACGAAAACCGACAAACAGCTCCATAGCGTCTTTGGAACCGCCCTGCTCAAGGATGCCCGTCAGAAAGGCGTTGCCTGTTTCCGGATTGAAAACACCCTGTTCCTCGAAGAGGGAGAAGGCGTCTGCCGACAGCACTTCCGCCCATTTATAGCTGTAATAACCTGCTGCGTAACCACCGGCGAAGATGTGGGAGAAGCCGTGGGCAAAGCGGTTCCACTCCGGCGGGGTCAGCACCGAGACCTGTTTACGTACCTCGTTGAGGATCTCGTAGATGTGCCCACCCCTTTTCGGGTCGTACTCCCGGTGGATGCGGAAGTCGAAGAGGGAAAATTCCAACTGGCGCACCATCATCATGGCGGATTGAAAGTTCTTGGCGCCGGTCATGCGATCGAACAGGACTTCTGGAATCGGCTCGCCGCTCTCATAGTGGCCGGAGATAAGATCAAGGGCCGCCTTTTCCCAACAGAAGTTCTCCATGAACTGGCTCGGCAGTTCCACTGCATCCCAGGCCACGCCGTTGATGCCTGCCACCGCCGGGTAGTCGATGCGGGTGAGCAGATGGTGCAGGCCGTGGCCGAATTCGTGGAACAGGGTCTCCACCTCGTCGTGGGTGAAGAGCGCCGGTTTGTCGCCAATCGGTGGTGAAAAGTTGCAGGTGAGATAGGCGACCGGCAGCTGGTCGACGGTGTCGCTAAAGAAACGGGTGACGCACTCGTCCATCCAGGCGCCGCCCCGTTTGTGGGGGCGGGCATAGAGGTCGAGGTAGAACTGGCCCCGCTCCTCTCCGTCGGCGTCGCGAATCTCGAAGAAACGGCCGTTCGGGTGCCAACTGTCGACGCCCTGGACCTCCTGGATCCTGATGCCGTAGAGGCGCTCCACAACGGCGAACATACCCGGTACCACCCGCGTCTCCGGGAAGTAGGGCTTGAGCTCTTCCTGGGAGATGTTGTGGCGGTGTTGGCGTAGCTTTTCGCTATAGTAGCCGATGTCCCAGGCTTCGAGTTCTGTTTTGCCGTGCTGCTCTGCGGCAAAGGCGCGAAGTGCTTTCAGCTCATCTACCGCCTGAGCGTGGGCGCGCTGGGCCAGGTCGATGAGAAACTGCGTTACCTCGTCGGTGGAGCGGGCCATCTTGCGCGCCAGGGAGCGTTCCGCAAAGTTGTCGAAGCCGAGTAGTTGTGCCTGTTCATGGCGCAGTGCGAGGATCTGCTCCATTACCTCGCTATTGTCCCATCTGCCTGCATGGGGACCCTGATCTGAGGCGCGGGTGGAGAAGGCCTCGTAGACCTCGCGGCGCAGTTCCCGGTTGTCGGCGTAGGTCATCACCGGCAGGTAGGAGGGGAACTCCAGGGTCAGCAGCCAACCCTGCCGGTCACGCTGTTCTGCGGTCTGCCGTGCCAGCGCCAGGGCGGACTCAGGCATTCCGGCCAAGGCTGTCTCATCGGTGATCAGCTTGTTCCACTCATTGGTGGCGTCGAGCAGGTTCTCTTCGAATTTGGTGGTGAGGGTCGACAGCGACTGGCTGATCTCCTTGAAACGGGCTTTTTTATCGGCAGAGAGGTCGACACCGGAGAGATGGAAATCGAGCAGGGCGTCATCCAGTAACTTACGCTGAACGGGGTTCAGGTCTTTCTGCTGTCCGGCGACAGCCTTAAAGGCGGCGAAGAGCTCGGCATTCTGCCCCATCTCGGTGCCGTATTCACTCAGTTTGGGCAGGCAGGTGTTGTAGGCGCTTCGCAGTGCTTCGTTGTTGACCACTGAATTCATGTGGCTGACCGGAGACCAGGCGCGGCTGAGTCGGTCGTCGAGCCGCTCCATCGGTTCCACCAGATTGTGCCAGGTGAACTGCTGCTCTCCCTTGAGCAGTGCCTCGATCTGTTCCCGGTTGTGGGACAACAGATGGTCCAGGGCGGGTTCCACATGATCAGGTTTGATCTGGGAAAAGGCCGGAAGGCCGTCCATCTCCAGCAGGGGATTGTTCATCTGTGATAACTCCGGGATTGAGAAAACGAATGATAGTGGGGAGATGGGGGTGACCCGGTGAAAACCAACCCCCGATAAATCGGGGGGGTGTTGGCATGATCAAACGCATGGATCAGGTAAAAGCGTCGATACAGTACCTAATCGTTGAAAAAAGGCGTCTGTTCCACGCGTGTGGGCTGTTTCATATAGTGAATGATATTGCTCGGCTCATGAGGAACGCCCTTGTTCAGGTCGCAGAGATAACGGCTGTAGAGCGTATGCCGGTAGTTATCCGATCCGCTGATGATAATCCTTTTCCAGAGCGGTTTTTTCAGGGCCTTCAGGCCCTTGTGGCTGCCGTATGCGTAGACCTTGTATTCGCGGGCGCCGCAGCGGAATCCCTCGTAAGAGGTGTTGAGAGCGCCACGGTTCGAGCGGATGGCGAGCAGCACGCGGATGGCATTGTCCTCCCCGGGTTGCAGGGTGCTGCGATCGATAAAAAAACGAAAACGGCCGCTGCTGTCAGTGACCTGGAATTCGGTCAGTTGATCCTCGTTCAGATCTTTCGGCAGGGTGACCTTGCCCTCCTCCCAGACATACTCTTCAACCTTCAGGTTGGGTCTGTCGGTGGGTTGGTCGATAAATGGGCGATCCTTCGCGCTCAACAACAGGGGAAGTGCGAGCAGCAGTAGCGGGAGGTATCGGTAACGCATGGTTTTCCTGGAGTTCATAGTCACGGATTTGACCGCAGGTCTGGCGCTTGGTTCGGATCCGTAGATCCAGTAATGAAGGGGTCGGAGTCAAATTTGATGGGTATAGCAGCACTGAAAACCCCGCTTATTAATCAAATTTGACTCCGACCCCTGTGAACTTAGGTCAAAATAGTCCTGGATGGGGATATTACCATGCCGGGATGGATCATGCGGCAAACCGTGTGGCCAGCATCCAGGTGCTGATACCGCCAAGGAGAAAAAAGCCCGTGATGAAACCGAAGGCAAAACGGCGGTAGCGTTTGACGAGGGTGAATTCTGCGCTGGAGGAGATTAGGAAGGGGCGGTTGGAGTCGGGCTGGCTCAGGGTGTGCAGGGATTGTTGATCCTGTTGTACCTGTTCACTGGCGACCTCACGTTCTGCCTTGCGGCGGGCCGATTCCCACTCATCCATATCGATCACGCCATTGCCGTCCCGGTCGAAACGGGCGAGCAGTCCGGCGCGGTCCTGTTTCCACTGACGCAGGCGTTCACGCACCATATCCTGTCGCATGGCCAGCCAGTTCGCTTCGCCTATGGATTTGAACAGACCGATGGCATAGAGCGGATCGCCAGGGTAGATGGTCTCCTCGGTATAACGGTAGTGGCTGCCCATGCTGTTGCTGCGGATGTTAAGTTGAAGTCCGAAGAGGGTAGTTGAACTGTTGTAATCAAGTCCTCCCGTCGTAGGCCCGGTTTGAGGCAGGCTGTTGCTGCCGTACCAGACATTCTTTTCGCTGGGGGTGACATCGGCGCCATCGGGGTCGACGATACACTCGCCGCTGTCATCCTTGAGCAGAAACAGTCCCTCGCTGCCACCTTGGCGAACGGTGCGCCACCCCTTCTCTCCCTTGCGTTCGATCTTGAAACGGAACCAGCAGCATGGGCTGTGGGTGAGCGGGGTGATGATGGGCTCCCCTTTCATTGCAGCCGCTTTTCCGTTTAGCTCCACATAACCCTGATGGGCTGAACGGATGCGAGAGGTGGGGGTGTCCTCGATGGTTCGGGCGCGTATCAGGTTCCGAAACGAGAAGAAGAGTGCAGCGAGGCTCAACAGGGAGAGTATGCCGGCCCAGACCCAGAGCTCCAGGGCCGACATGGCAAGCAGATCGGCGGACATTCCGTTCAGCCGAACAGGGTGCCGACATTTACGTCCCTGGTCTCCTCCTCGTCAAACTCAAGCAGTTCCGCCGCCTTGAAATTGAAACGACTGGCCAGCAGGATGTCGGGAAACTGCTCGATGCGTACATTGTTGTTGTTGACGCTCTCATTGTAGAACTCCCGCCGGTCGGCGATGCTGTTCTCCAGGCCGGTGTGCGGGACTGGAGATGCAGAAAGTTGTCGTTGGCCTTCAGGTCGGGGTAGTTCTCCGCCACGGCAAAGAGATTGCCGAGACCGAGGCGCAGCGCGCTCTCAGCGCTGCCGACTGCCCCAATGTCCCCCTGCTGGCGGGCGCTGGCAACGGCGGAGCGGGCCAGCATCACCCGTTCCAGGGTCTCCTGTTCAAACTTCATGTACTGCTTGCAGGTCTCCACCAGTTTGGGTAGTTCGTCGTGGCGTTGCTTCAACAGTACATCGATATTCGACCAGGCCTGGGTTACGCTATGCTTGAGTCGCACCAGGTTGTTGTAGATCATTATTCCGTAGATGAGCGTGGCGATTGCCATGCCGGCAAGCACAAACAGTACAATTTCCATTATTCAACTCCGCTTATGTCCAATATCCGACCCTTTGAATCTAGCATGCCACAGGTTGCCATTGATGCCTGGATCGATGAAACCGCCGTCGTGATCGGCAATGTGAGCATCGGTTCTCACTCTTCAGTCTGGCCCATGACCGTCATTCGCGGCGATGTGCATGCGATTCGCATCGGCAGTGAGAGCAATGTGCAGGACGGTTGTGTGCTGCATGTCTCTCACGACAGCAAGTACCAGCCGGGTGGCTCGCCATTGATCCTGGGTGACCGGGTCACGGTGGGGCACAAGGCGGTGCTGCACGGCTGTAATATTGCCGATAGTTGTTTTATCGGCATGGGGTGCACTATTCTTGATGGTGCCGTGTTGGAATCGTGCGCCATGCTGGGCGCCGGCTCACTGGTACCCTCCGGAAAACACCTCGAGGGGGGCTATCTCTGGGTGGGAACGCCTGCCAGGCGGGTGCGCCCCCTCAGCGATCAGGAGCTGGAGCGTCTCGATTACTCTGCGGCACACTATGTGCGGTTGATGAAGAGACATGCGGGAAGGGACAAATGAGGTGTAGGCCGGTTCAAGCGTAGCGGAACCGGCAACCTGTTGAGCTATCCATCCGGTATAAGCTGCAATCATGGTGCGCGTGGCGCACCCTACGTTCGTCATGCCAACCATTACCGCGAACTCCGAAACTTGAGTTATCTAATACGGACGATTAATCGAAGGAAGGGAAATGGACGTGTTTATCGGGAATCTGCCGGCGGAAGCCAGGTTGCTGGAGATACAGGATCTGCTGGGCGGCCAGTCAGTGCATACTCGTTTTGAGCGCCGCATGGGATGCGACTGCTTCGACAAGGATTATCACTACTTCATCGTCTTCACCTCATCGGACAATGAGGGTCGGGCGTTGATCGAGGCGCTGAACGGTAAAATCTTCGATGGCTGCCGCCTCACCGCACGCAAGTTTATCAAGCGCGCCGATTGTAACGCCCCGGCTCGGGATTGGGATCGCCAGGAACGCCGCTTTAACCGCGCAACATCCGAATAACCGGAACGGTATCAGGCAGGATCTCACGCCACAGCCGGAAGGATTCGGCCGCCTGCTCCACCAGCATGCCCAGACCATCCAGCGCACGGGCAGCATGACGCTCCCGCGCCCATTTTTGAAATGCTGTGGGTCCATCCCCGTACATCATGTCATAACACCAGCCGCCTTTTGTCAGAACGCCTTCGGGGATCTTCGGCACCTCTCCAGCAAGACCTGCGGCGGTGCCGTTGATGATCAGATCGAACTGCATACCCTCAAGTTCCCCCAGTCCACAGCCTGCCACCGGACCGAAACCGCTGAGGCCGGAGGCCAACGAGTAGGCCTTGGCAGCGGTGCGATTGGCGATGATGAGCCGCTTGGGCTGTTCTTCGAGCAGGGGGCGCACTACGCCACGGACCGCGCCACCGGCGCCGAGTATCAGGATCCGCTTTCCCTTGAAGCGAAAACCGTGGTTGATGGTAAGGTCGCGCACCAGGCCGATGCCATCCGTATTGTCGCCCCTCAATTTGCCGTTTTCGAGCCGGATCAGGGTATTGACCGCGCCTGCAGTGTGGGCCCGCTTGCTGAGTTCATCCGCCAGACGCCAGGCCGCTTCTTTGAACGGGACCGTTATGTTGAGCCCCTGGCCGCCATCCTTGAGAAAACGTGCCACGTCGCCCTCGAAGTCGTCGAGGTTGCCGAGCAGACGGGTGTATTCGATGGACTCCCCGGTTTGCTTCGCAAAAGCAGCGTGGATCAACGGGGATTTGCTGTGTTCGATGGGGTTGCCGATGACGGCGTAGCTGTCGGTCATGGGTGATTACTCATTCAACCACTGCGCCACCTCTTTGGCGAAGTAGGTCAGTATGCCGTCGGCGCCGGCGCGTTTGAAACAGAGCAGGGACTCCAGCACCACCGCCTGTTTGTCGAGCCAGCCGTTTTGCGCGGCGGCCATGAGCATGGCGTATTCACCACTGACCTGATAAGCGTATGTCGGGACCCTGAAGGTCTCTTTCACCCGGCGCACCACGTCGAGGTAGGGCATGCCCGGTTTTACCATCACCATGTCGGCCCCCTCCTGTAGATCGAGGGAAACCTCATGCAGCGCCTCGTCTGTATTGGCGGGGTCCTGTTGATAGCTGTACTTGTTGCCGCTCCCCAGATTGGCGGCAGAGCCGACGGCATCCCGGAACGGGCCATAGAAACTTGAGGCATATTTTGCCGAGTAGGCAAGGATGCGGGTGTGGATGTGACCGTTGCTTTCGAGTATCTCCCGAATGGCGCCGATGCGGCCGTCCATCATGTCGGAGGGGGCGACCACATCAGCCCCCGCTTCGGCGTGGGAGAGGGCCTGTTTGACCAGAACCGCTTTGGTCTCGTCGTTCAAAACATAACCGGTTTCATCAATGAGACCGTCCTGACCGTGGGTGGTGAAAGGGTCGAGGGCGACATCGGTCATGACGCCAAGTTCCGGCACCGCCTCTTTCAGTGCCCGCACCGCCCGCTGGGCCAGCCCCTCCGGGTTGAAGGCCTCTCTGGCATCCTCTGTCTTGACGGACATTGGGGTGACCGGGAACAGCGCCATCATGGGAACGCCGAGACGGTGCACCTGTTTCGCCTCCTCGACCAGCAGGTCGATGCTCATGCGCTCCACGCCGGGCATGGACTCGACAGCTTCCCTTTCACCGCTCCCTTCAAGCACGAAAACGGGATAGATCAGGTCTGCGGGGGTGAGGATCGTTTCACGCATCAGACGGCGGGAGAATTCGTCCCGGCGCATGCGGCGCATGCGGGTGGCAGGAAAGGACGAACGGCTACTGTTGCTCGGCATGAATGGATTCCTGAGTGCTTGGGTAAACCCTGTAAGATACCCTATCATGCAGGCAGTTAACCAATTCTTCGGATCGATTTAACCCGACGCCCGTTTTTTAGGACGGAAAAACACCGTTTAGAAAGATTCTTCCATACGCAGTGAGGCAGTACCGGTCATGGAACAGAGGAACAAATCCCTCCATATTTTTATCGTGGAAGAGGTGACCTTCGATAAGAAGGTGATCCAGGCTTCTGCAGAACTGCCTGTCATGGTGGATTTCTGGGCGGAGTGGTGTTCGCCCTGTCTATCCCTTGCGCCAGCGCTGGAGAGGGTGATCGAAGAACTGGATGGGGCTGTGCAACTGGCCAAGGTGGAAGTGGATGACAATATGCGACTGGCAGGCCACTACCGTCTACGCGGATTCCCGACGGTGATTCTGTTCCATCACGGGGAAGAGCTGGGACGTTTTCATGGTTCCCGTGCCAGCCACTGGTTACGGGAGTGGATAGAAGAGCATTTGCCCGACTATCTGGCCGGTCGGGCTGTGTAACAATGTAGGCTTGATCAGGCCTACGGGGTTTTGGAGGTACGATTCGCCAAAAAAATAAGAATTAAACGAATGATACTTGATGGTCTGCTGTCGGATGGAGCTATTGTTCCAGAAAAAATATAATAAAAACAGATAGATGTGAGGTGCGGACGGCAAATGGATGATCGATAAAAAATATCTAAAGAATTCCGCAGGGGCGTCGATACATTAAGTAACGGACGACAAATGAATTCGATCCTCCTCCGGCGCTGAAAAATGCGCTGTTTAGGCCCACCCCTTCCCCGGGTGGGTTTTTTTTATGCGCGGGAAAGCGGTCTATTCAGGAAGGAGTTCCGGCAGAGGTTTGCCGATATGGAAACCTTGTGCGTAGTCGACTCCCAGATCCGCCAGCAGCTGCAGGGTGGCATCATCCTCGACAAACTCCGCGATAGTCTGCTTGCCGAATCCTTTGGCAACCTCGGAGAGTGCCTTGACGAAGATCTGGTCCTCCTTATTGGAGGCGAGTTGCTGGATAAAGGAGCCGTCGATCTTCACATAATCCACCGGCAGCTGCTTTAGGTAGAAGAAGGATGAGAAACCGACGCCGAAGTCATCCAGTGCAAAACGGCAGCCGAGCGCCTTGATCTGTTCCATCAACTGTTTTGCCGCTGTGATGCTGGAGACTGCGGCGGTTTCAGTGACTTCGAATACCAAGCTTCTGGGATCGACCTGATGTGCCGCCAGCTGCTCTTTCAGATAGGGCAGCAGGCGGGGGTCGTCCACCACCATGCCCGAGAGGTTGACGGAGAAGGTGATGTCGCGTTGTGACTGCTGCAGTTGCTCAAGCCGCTTAAGCGCCTTCTTGAAAATCATCCGGTCAACCTTGTGGATCAAACCCGTGTCTTCAGCAATCGGAATGAACAGCCCCGGTGGGATCAGTGAGCCGTCCTGCCCCTGCATGCGGACCAGAACCTCGTAGTGTGAGATACGCCCGTTGCTGATCTGCTGAATCGGTTGAAAGTGGAGGATAAAACTCTCTTTCAGCAATGCCTGTTCGATCTGCTCTTTGATGTTGATCTTTGTTTCAATCCGCTCGCGGATGTTTTCGTCAACGGAGAAGATGTGCCAGCTGTCACGTCCGGCATCCTTGGCCTGATACATCGCAAGGTCTGCATTGGCCATCAGATCGTGCACAGTAATGCCGTGAAGTGGGTAGAGCACGATGCCAATGCTGGCGGAGATCTTATGCCTGTTGCCACGGACCGGTATCTCGACTCTGCTGAGTTCCTCCTGGATCTTTTGTGCCACGCCGATGGCCTCTTCCTTACTCGTTTCCCGCAGGGCCAGTGCGAACTCATCGCCGCCGAGCCGGGCCAGCAGATCGGATTCCCGGGTCACCGCATGTAGTCGTTCAGCCACCACTCTGAGCAGGGCATCCCCTGCCTGATGGCCGCTGGTATCGTTGATATCCTTGAACTGGTCGAGGTCGAAATAGAGCAGTGCGGAGGTGTGGCCGTAGCGCTTTGCCGCCTGCAGCATCGCTTCGAACTCGATATGAAAACGACGCCGGTTGAACAGCTCCGTCATGGGGTCATGGTCGGCCAGCCAGGCCAGGTTCTCTTCAGCCTGTTGGCGTTCGGTAATATCGATGCCGGCGGACAGTACTGCCGGGTCATCCTCTCTCGCGACATCAAGCCGTGCATGGAACCAGGAGATTGTGCGGATTTCACCCACTGCGGTAACTATGTCGCAGTCGTGATGGTAGTGGTCCAGGCTGGCGTTACGTAGCTGAAAGAGCTTTACGATGGTCTCCGGATCAAGGCTCTTGGTGTGAAGCAACTGGTCGAAGTGGAGTGACGGATGATTTTCCAGATCGTAGGCGGTCAACTGACTTGCAAAATGGTTGATGCTGTTTATCCGGCCGTCAGTGCGCTGGGTGATGATGATGATTTGGGCAGTATCCATCAGGCCCTGCACGAAATCACGCTGTTGTGCCAGTTCACTGGTGCGCTGCAGCAGGTGGTGGGTGCGGCTGTTGATCTCCGACTGCAGGGCCTCCAGTTGGAAGATGAGAGTTTCCGTTGTCTCTCCGAGTCGGTCTATCTCATCGTGAGAGAATGATTTATTTGTGGTTGACTTCAGTGACGAACGGGCTTGGCCGTAGGCCTGCTTTGCCAGCAGCGGCAGGGTGGTTGACACTCGTTGCAGTCGTGCCATTGGGCCCCATAACAGCATCAGCAATAGCAGCTCGGTGAGCAGAATCCCGGCGACTCCGGCAGTGATGCTGTTGCGAAAGGCACTCTCCATAGCCTGGATATGCCCGGAGATGTCTTCGATAATCAGCAGATGTGCCGGGGTGTCGGTTTTATCATTGGTTAGTGGAAAGGCTGTGATTTCCAGGGTCTTGTCTTCCATCTGTAGCTGTTCGCTTTGGGAGAGGTCGGTAAATTGCAGTTGCTCTGCTGCCCTGGTCAGGCGTTGCAAGCTGGCGTGAGCGCCGGCGAGTGCCGATACCCGCATCTCCCAGGGAGTGAGAATGCCATTGGAAGCTGCATTGCCTGGTTGGTCTTTGACCAGGACAGCGATACCGGCACCTGTGATCCGTTGCAGTCTGACTACCGTGTCTGCGACCAGTTCGCCGACGACCAATACGCCGGCCATGCTGTGGCCCTGCAACACAGGGACGGAGACATACTGTCGGCATTCACGTCGGCAGGCGAGTGCGCTGGCAGGTTCTTCGTTCTCGATGACGTGATCGATCAGGGTGCGGTTCAGCGTTGGGCCGATGTTGCGCCCCCAGGTAAACAGCGGTGCACCCGCCTTTGAAAAATAGAGGATGGTATCCACTCCCCACTCAATTTGCAGCAGGGAGCCGTGTTCCTTGACAATAGCGCTGATGTGCTGCGCAAGACCCAGATCCTCTTCTGTATCGACGTCAAGCTCGGGTATCAGGCCGGCAATGCTGAGAAGCCTTGAATAGGTTCCCTGCACCAATCCGTCAACTTCCCTGGCGCGTTGTTCCCGGACCTCTGTGCGTTGTATTTCGAATTGACCCTTCTGCTTCAGATAAGCGATTGCTGTTAAAGAGACGTTGATGAGGACTAATAAAAGGCTAAGTAGAATCAACAGCTTCCATTTAAGACTGATAAAACGAGGTTTGCGTTGCTGCTTGGTTGTCATGCGCCCGTATCTGCTGAATCAGAATCGATAGGAGGCGAGCAGGCTGAACATCTGCCAATGGCGTTCTGTTTGGAAAAGGTTGTTTTCCCTGGATGAGAGCCAGGCAGTACCGTCAACCCAGTGATATTCACCGCGAACCATGAAGGCGGGTGTGATGTCCCAGCGCAGTCCCAGAGTCCAGTCTTTGGCAAACATGTTGTGGGCGGGAATGCCGAAGGGTCCGGCCTCCTGTTTGGTTCCGTCCCGGTCATTCCGGTTAAGATAGCTGACATCGTAGCGGGCGATGATCTCCCAATCGGTGAAGAGATCATGGGCCAGCTGTAGATAGTAACCTTCGGCCGTGTTGTCCCCGTCGGGCCGGAAGGCTCCCAAGTTCCGGTAGATCACATCCTCCTGCATATATTCTGTGGTGAAGTGCCAAGCCTCTGCATTGTATTGGAACGAGAGTACCCGTAATTGTATGCCGACAGTACCGTTGGTAAAGGGGTCTGTGGGACCGGGTTCGAAGTCGAGATCGCCGTCGGCAATGGTTGCCGAGAGCCGGATGCGGCCAGCATCCAGCTCGTAGATGACCCGGCCAAGAAAGAAGAAATCACCGCTCAGTTCGCCCTCCCAATCATTCCCAAGATAGGCGTATTCCACGTTTTCATCCGTCACTGGCTTGCCCATGCCGCCCTGGAACAGCAGATCCCCCCAATCTGTCAGCAGGTCGCCGTAAATCTGCAAACCGTCATTGGAGAGCTCCAGATTTCTTACCTTGTCAAAATAGATCGACTGGGGCAGGAAGTTAGTGGGCCGGGTGAAGGCGACATCCCGGGTATCGTTATATAGGCCGATGGGGGTCTTGACGCGGCCGAGTCGCAGGCCAAGGTTTACGTTATCGAAATTTGCGAAATTGTAGTCAAGCAGACCGTAGTCAAGACTCGGTGAGCCGTCCTGCATCTCGCCGGCTGTGAGTGATAGAAGCTGGCCGGAGATCTGCAGTTTCGGGGTTATCCGGTAGGAGGCGTTGAGACCGAGTTCGCGAAAGTCCCAGCTGCCGTTGCTGCTGTCACCGAACCAGCTGTTGGCGGATGTGTGTGTGTAACCCTGGCTCAGAAAACCGTGGATCTGCAGGTTTTCATCACCAAACAGGGAGGCTGCCGTCGCCAGTGGCGGCAGCAGCCAGCCGAGCAGGACGAGCCGTCTACTCCACTTGCAGAATCTGTACCGATTCATCTCTGTTGTCCTCGGAAATATAACCGATTGCGCCTGGAGTCTTTATTATCATCTCTATCATTTCCGCCTCTGACTGGACGGTGTCGGGGGCCTGTCCGGTCCCAGAAAAGACTTTTCTGTCCCATGCGCGGCGAAGCTGATGGGGAAATACCCCCAGCAGCTGTTTTGCGAATGCTTTGTGTAGTTTGTGTTTGTCGGGAAAGACAAAGACCCGAATGGCAGCACCATCGGGCCAGATCTGGCGGCGCATGCTGAATACGGCGCGTGCGGTGCTGCGGCTGATCTCTTCAATATCAGTATTCGGATGGGTGATTAATTGCAGTGCAAAAACCTGGCGGGATGGAAAAAACAGCAGACTGAAGGCGAGCAGCAGTACCGGCGCAAGGGGGAGGCGCCAGGGAGAGGCCCTGTCCGGTATACCTGCAGTACGGTCCTGCCGTTTTTCCATGGTACTTGTCGCAATCCTTTTCGCTACTGACAGCTTAACGTAATTTGTTGATTCAAATTCCCATAACGGCCGATGGCGCAGTTTCTTGACCGTTTTGGTGTGCGGACGGGAATTGAATTCTTATTGGTCTACCTCCTGCTGATCCGGCCGGAACACAGATCGCGAATGGGGGTTGGGCGTTTCAGGTCGCTGGTCTCGCCATGCAGAATCAGGTCGATGGCGCTACCACAGCGGCTGTGCACCTGTAGTGCGTTGTGGGCTGGAGGACGCGAGCTGAGGTTGGCGCTGGTGGATATGAGTGGCCTGCCGCAGGCGCGGCTAAGGGCTGCGGCAACTGGATGGTCGGTGACTCTGGCTGCCACAGTCGAATGTTTTCCACGTATCCAGACGGGCAGATCTGCGGCGGCGGGCAGTAGCCAGGTGACGGGACCGGGCCAACTGTCGAGCGCTGGTTTGAGTCTTGTTTGCGGGATCTGAGCCAGGTAGGGCCGCAGTCTTTCGAAGCTGTCCGAGATGAGGATCAGGCCCTTGTCGGCGGAACGTTTTTTCAGCGCCAATAAGCGGAACACAGCCAGAGGGTTGAGTGGGTCGCAACCCAGTCCATAGACCGACTCGGTGGGATAGGCGATAAGACCGCCCCCAAGCACCGTCCGGACGGCCAGCCGGAGGCGCCAGGGGTGGATGACAGCCTTAGCCGGCAAGATCGGCCTGGAGCTTGGCGTCCTTGTCGATGACGCCTTGGGCATTGGCCTGTCGCTCTTCACGGATGCGTACCGCCAGCGCCTCATCACCAAGTGCGAGGATCTGGGCAGCGAGATAGGCTGCGTTCTTGGCACCAGCCTTGCCCACTGCAACGGTTGCCACCGGGATGCCGCCCGGCATCTGCACGGTGGAGAGCAGGGAGTCCATACCCTTCAATGGCCCGGCATCAAGGGGTACGCCAATCACCGGTTTCAAGGTGGCAGCTGCCACGGCCCCGGCCAGATGGGCCGCCAGTCCAGCGGCAGCAATGAAGGCATTGCAACCTCGATCGTCTGCATCTTTCACGTAGTCGTGGGTGACCTCGGGCGTACGATGGGCCGAGGTGATCTTCACTTCGTATGGGATCCCGAGAGAGCCTAAGATCTCCAGAGTTGCCTGCATGACCGGCAGGTCGGAATCTGAACCCATCAAAACGGCGACAAACACTGTACTCATAACAAACCTGCAATAGTGCTGTGGAAAATAGCCGAAGATACCGGAAATTGGGTGCGGCGACTACAATTGAGGCGATAGATTCATCAGTTTGTTTCAATATGCCCTTTTTACTGAGAAAATCATTAAAATTACTGATTACCCCTGAGGCTCAGCTATTGAGTCAGTGGGTGGCGCATACTGAACCTGAAGCCAAATGAGGAGACCGCCATGGCCA
>JAMJIN010000490.1:0-1338 GCA_036784775.1 Chromatiales bacterium
GCCTATGATTGGCTTAGAGACTTCCGCGATGAGGAATGTCCACGTAAACGCTTTAGCCAACCCGAGATCCACTTGCATCGATCGCTCGCCAAAAGTGCAGATGGATGATCCGTTTGCTGCCTGTAGTTGTATATCGACTGAAGGATTTCGACGGTCCTCAGCACTAGGCGGTAAAACGCTGATCTCAGCTCCAGTATCGATGAGATATCTCAACTTCGATACAGGATCGGCAATGGTAAGCAAGCGACTAGTAGATGTGCGCAGGTCGGTGGTCGCTGCTAACGACCTGCACGGCCGTTTCCCGCTTGACGGCAGCCCTCAGAACATTTGTTGGCGTTCGCGCCCCATACCAAATGGTACCAGCATAGCCCATCAGCATTGAGGCCGCGGTACATCCTCGAGCGACGACTAGCAACGGTCTCCGAACGGGAGCCACCACGCGCACGACGATTGCCGGCATACGGAGTCGATCTCTTCAGCTCCGCCACTTCCGCAGATATCATGTCGTTACTCGTCGTAAGTCTTGCCAGTTGCTGATGAAGAGAAGCCAGCGTAACGACGTCGTCTTCCCGTGATGCCTCCGCTTGAGTGACCGAGAAGCTGGGTGACGTCGCCTGCATCGCCGGTACGCTGGCTAGCCGGTCTGCCATCTGCGCCAACTGTTCAACGGTAAATAGGTCGGCTTGTGACCTGATTATCAGTTGCGTCTGCGCCGGTAACCGCCGTACAAATTCTTCTTTTGCGATTTCGTCACCCTCGATTGACCGGCCAAGTATACGCTCCATGAGACGTAACAAGTCGGAGGGGCGTTGGTCGGTGATCGGGCCTAGCTTGCGTAGTCGCTGTATGCGCTCGGCCGTGCTCGGTGTACGTCGCTCGACATACGCCTGTTTCAGATCATCGTAGCATGTAGGCGACGGCCCTCTCTCCATTAGGTCCATGACCACATCAGACTGCTCGGCCGTCATGACATTTATGCAGTGGTCAAACATGGTCTGCTGCGCTGTTATCCTATGCAACCGGAACTTCGCCTCGCAGTGTAGAAACCACTTTCGCGGATTGTCCGGCCATAGCGCTGGCAGCTTTACCGCCACTGCGTTGACTTCCATGCCTAGCGGTGGATGGGCGGGCATTTCCATTGAAATTCCGGCAGCGGCGAGCAGTTCGCTACTAGCGGCTATCGTTTGTTGCGCGGACAATAGATCGGCCCGTGCACGCTGCACTTGCTGCGCTGTAGGCGGCTCCATTGTAGGTCAGCGCACGGCGTGGTTGGCTTTATAACTGCGAATTACGACGGTAACTTCGCGTGTCAATGCTTCCTAACACCAGTATAATGGC
>JAMJIN010000315.1:0-2394 GCA_036784775.1 Chromatiales bacterium
GGCCCACTGCAAGACGTCTGTTTCTCGGATGCGTTTGAGAAAGTCGTCAAATCCCTCGCTGTCGGTGACGAGACTGGGTTCGTCCAGGTATCGACCGCAGCAGTTGCACGAGGAATGGTAGTACTTGTATCGGTCCGTGTTCTTGTTCCTCAGCACGAATGCGTAACTGAGGTTAATCTTGAAGGCGTTGGTTTGTTCCTGGTACATTTTCTTCAAAGACGTCTCTAGAACGGTCGTGTCTAGCGTGGTTAATCTGTAATCGTACCTGCACTGGAGAGCTCCTCTCGACACGCGTGTCTGTATGGTTCGCCAGTGCGCTCGAACGACATCTAGCAGTTCCGTCGACAGGTTATTGGCGAAAGGAAGTCGATCGGGTGGCTCGAGAGGGTCTTCGTCGGTAACTAGCGGGTGATGGGGTGTGGTGTCTTCCACGTTTGATCTCTTCGGTGGTGGTGGTGGTGGTGGTTCGATATGTTTGATCCGGTTGTGTCTGATCAGGTTGTTGTGTCTAGTGAAAATCTTTCCACATTTCGTACACGTGTATGCGGTGGTAAGACGACATGCTGTTCTTACGTGATGCTGTAGATCGTCCCATCTTTCGAACGTCGCATCACATTTACACGAGTATTTCGTTTTCTTTGCGAGGTCGCTAGGTGGTGTCGAATGACTCTCTACATGACGTTTTAGCTCTGCATACGTATCGACCGCGAGACCGCAATGACGACATAGATGACGTTTCATGTCGCTGCTGATACGTCTACAACTGACAAACATTAACTCTCGCTATAGCATATATACAATGGCGAATATTCAGGACCGTTCATTATACAGAGGGTGTCAGTTCCTTCACCTGAGGACCGTTCATTATTCGAAGGACCGTTCATTATACAGAGGGTGTCAGTTCCTTCACCACAGAGGGAGCCTCTCTATGCGAATTCCCCAGAGGGAGCCACTCTATCGAACCGGGATCCCCAGAGGCGCGAGTTCCCTCACCCCAGAGGGAGCCACTCTATGCGAGTTCCCCAGAGGGAGCCACTCTATCGAACCGAGATCCCCAGAGGGCACCACTCTATCGAACGCGAGTTCCCTCACCCCAGAGGGAGCCACTCTATGCAAGTATCCCAAAGGGAGCCACTCTATCTGCGAGTTTCCTCACCTCAGAGGGAGCCACTCGGACTGCGAGTTCCCTCCACTCTATCGAACCGGGAGTTCCCTAGAGGGAGCCACTCTATCGAACGCGAGTTCCTTCACCCCAGAGGGAGCCACTCTATGCGAGTTCCCCAGAGGGAGCCACTCTATCCGCGAGTTCCCTCACCTCAGAGGGAGCCACTCGGACTGCGAGTTCCCTCCACTCTATCGAACCGGGAGTTCCCCAGAGGGAGCCACTCTATCTAACGCGAGTTCCTTCACCCCAGAGGGAGCCACTCTATCGAACGGGAGTTCCTTCACCGCAGAGGACGCCACTATGCAGGACCGTTTCGAAGGATTCTTTATGAAAGCACAATAACGTTCATTTCTACGATGACGACTACGGGACGAAGGACTGACAACACGCACCATACTTTTTTTTTTCTTTTCATTTTTATTATGTTGTAATCATACATACATACATATACGAATCGACTTATGATAATAACATGTTGGGTTTGTGAATCTTTACGATCTCGACAGTGACCCCTAGCTTACGATCGATTATCGATACGGCAGAGGCTAATAATGATGATAATGCATGTTGGGTTTGTGAATCTTTACAATCTCGACAGTGACCCCTAGGTAATGATGATGATAAGTCTTTTTCGCAGAGATGTATATATATAACATAAAAAATGTAATCAGCTCATTTCTACAGTGGATATATTCAACTACGAAATGTTCCTTTCTACAGTGATTATATATTCAACTACGAAATGTTCATTTCAAATGCAGTTCGAGCTCATTTCTACAGTGGTTATATATTCAACTACGAAATGTTCATTTCAAATGTGGTTCTGGTTATATTCAACTACGACATGTTCATTTCAAATGCGGCTCGATACGTTGAATGTCATGTCGAAGATCCTTCTGCCACTCCGACGACATTATAGTAATAGCAACGTTCTGACACACGTTATAAGTAATCGTCTCGAGAGACATATGACTGCTTTCACATTCGATTATGATCTTGCGAGTCATAACATCTTCCAAGTCGACGTCGCATTCATCCGATGTCATGACCATGTCTGGCGACTCGGGGCTGTCACCATCTTCTGACCAGGTCAGCGGACAACCCTCCGTGTAAGAAACGACTTCCGTCGACGCCGGTGATACCTGACCTGACGATTTTCGTTTCACCGTCATTAGCCATGTGATGTCATCGTCGTCGTTCGGTGCCGGTCTCTTACACGCCTTATTGAA
>JAMJIN010000120.1:0-12726 GCA_036784775.1 Chromatiales bacterium
ACTGTCGAGGTCGATACACCCGGTACCACACCTTCTCAACGGCTCCCTACATCTTCCCGATTTCTTTCTCGATGTCACTCTTTGTCGCTGGCTGTTTCTTCTGACTCGCTATTTGCAGCTATTTCATCCGGTTACCGCTGTTCGCCAATTATGTTCGGGTTTTTACCGCCATCTACACTGTAGCCGTCGTCGAAGGTAACGACGCAACAATTGGGCTTTGACGGCAGTCGTCCTTCCAGCATGGCAACAGCTTCATCGATAGTGACAAAGTTGTAATAACGACTGAAGAGTTTGAGGGATTGCTCAAGATACTTAGGTGCAAGCTGCGGCCGAAGCGGCTCCCATGAGGATGCTTCCTCCTGGGTATCCATGACGCCGTGAATCATAAAAATCGTAATTTTTTTTCTTTTGAGAAAAAGCAAAATCTTTAGGGCACCAACCCGATACAAGATTTTTAGAATAGCCAGTTTAAGATTCATCTTGTCCCTGTATAAAAACGTGATTAGTGAGATTCTATGATGTTGGACTTTCCAGAGTACTGCTTAACTGAACTTGTTTCGGCAGTTAATCCCCGCAAGATATTGGGGCTCTTTGGCAAATGGGTACTCTGACTGTAGCTCCCAGTGAATTGTAAATATTTCTAACAAATTGTAAATATTTATAAATTCAGATAATAGCCTGAGATGCACATTTTGTGTACTGGGGGAAAGGAATGAGATTCAGAAGGCGTGTAAAAGATTCCCGGTGACCACGGGATCAAACTTAATTTCAATTGTTACTATTCAACAGTTTCTCTAAATGCAGGTATGTCACACGCAAAACGGTGTAGACAACCCTACAGCAGTTGGCGGGTTCGATAGGGTCGAGGTGGCTGCCGCTCTGGTTTTCTGGTTCTATGCAGCAGCCTTGGGGTTTAGTTCCGGCAGGCGGTTGTCAATTCCCTGTTTTTTTCCGCTGCGTCGAGTGCGGAGCAGAGGTATGCCGGGCCGTATCTCCCGCTTGAATTCCCGTTTCCAGGCTTCGAAGTCGAGGGTAGTGTGGCCGTAGATCGCCTGATCCAGATCGTGTATGAGGCTACGCACCCGCTGAGGATTGGATCTTGGCTGAAAATTGATGATGCGGTCCGCAATGTTCGCAAAGGGTGCTCTGGGAGGCATATCCATATGTTTGTTGGCCAGGAAGCGCAGAGTGTAACCCCAGACGTCAGGATCGTTTTCCTGATCAACGCAACGTACGCAGAACCAGAAACGGATCGACAGCGGCAGCATGCCGACCAGTTGACGGCGCAGTCGTTGCCAGGTGGTGATTGGATTGAGGCAGGCAGTGGTGGCGCGAAACTTCTTGCTGAGCGGAGCGAAAGCCGGCGCCATATTCAGGAAAGGCTTCTTCAGTGCAATGGTGAGCGGAGCAAATGCAGCGGGAGGCTGCACCTCACGTTTTCTGTTGGCGAGCCAGATCGCCAACCAGTAACCGAAGATAACACCCAGTGCCACGGCCAGTGGGATCCAGAAGGCGGCGGGGGAGCCGGCCGGAAAAAATGTGCTCGGCTTGGTCAGGCCGAAAAGCCCTTCCCCCCTTAAACCACTGCCGCTGACAGCTAAGGGTTTGACGGGCTCGGAGGCATGCTGCGGCATGCCTGTCCTGATATTCCACCAGGGTATACGCAACTCGGGTATTTGCAGGTCACCGCCATGCTGGGGGACCAGCGTGAAGGTTTCGATGCGGCTTCCCCGAATTTTTTTGCCACTCTTGCTGAGATTGGTTTGGGTGCGAGTCTTTTCCCGGTAAACCCGAAAGGCAGGGCTTTGCAGCTGACGTTCGAGACTGGGCAGGAGATTACCGGACGCACCGATGGCCTTGATTTCAATTGTCAGGCTGGTGGGTTGCCCGGCAGCGAAGCGGGTGTTCTCCGCTAGTTTCGTTTTAAGGGTCAACTGTTCGAGTGGCAGCCAGGGATTGATGGAAGGATCGGCATCTTTGACATCGAGTATCAGTGGCTTATCACTGGTCGCATCGAAAGCCTTGGGAGCGCCGCCGTATCCACTCATAGGTTCCAGTGTTCCAGTTACGTGAAGCGGCGGAATCTCGATCTTTCCAGGGAGCAGTGGCGTCACCTGGTAGATAAATCCGGTCACGATCTCCTGATTTCCTTTACGGGTGCGGGAGCTGGCTGTGGGACCCTCGATCTTCTGGAAAATGAGCGCGTCGGTTTGCGGCAGTTGTGGCGTGGCGGTTTTGAGGTTGCCGTTACTGATGATGTTGAGATGGAGTAACAGGTTCTCCTGCAGATAGGTGGTTCTGCCTGAGAGTTTAATCTCCAGGCGAGGCGGGCGGGACTGTTGGCTGTAGTACGGTGTTTGGCTATATCCCGGGCGCTGCATGCCCGGCCAGCCTCCAGGTCCGTAAGTGGGGGGCTGCACGGTTGGCGGGGGAAGTTCCGGCGAGGGGGTGCCCTTACTGCGCTGATCCGGCGGCGCATAGTTCCACTGGTTGACTGGGGGTTGCCAAGGCATATAACCGGGGTAGCCGCCGGGTGCCGCTACGACATTGGTTGCCAACAGCAGCAATAGCAAAATGCCTGGAAAAGCGTGCAATCGTTTATCCATCCTCTGAGAACCTCGGTGGTTTCCAGTATTTATTTGGTTTATTAATTTATAAGGTGTCGGAGTCAAATTTGTTCGATTCCGACCCAGGCTTATCTTGCGGGCTACCAGGGCCTCGTCTCAAAATCGCGACCGCCTTTGCTGCGCAAATAGTCGTATTCTTGGAGTTTGAACTGTTTTTGCATCAGCTCCGCCGGGTCGCCTTCGACCTGTTCCAGCCACTGCTCCATCAGTGCCATGCCTCCACTCATGTGGGATTGACTATCGTCACCGGGGCCGCCGCCTTGCTGTTGGTCGGCATCAGGGGTCGACATATCACCCATCTGGTCGACCTGATCGACGGCTTCAGGGGTTGGTTGGCCCTGTGGCAGTGTTTCCGGCTCCTGCTTCTCCTCTCCCAGTCTGCCGGCAGAAGGTTGATCATGCTCTGCTGAATCTTCATCCGGTGATTCTCCAAGGCTAGCAGATTTTTCCTCGGGGGATGGCTCTTTACCGCCAGTATCTTCCTGCGGTTCATCCTGCTGGTTGGCCTCTGCATCCTTTGCTTCGGTCTGCTCCTGTTCGGACTTCCCTGCCTGGTCAGGGCGGTCCTCCTGTTCGCCGCCTTCCCCTTCGTCCTGCTGTTGTTCGCCGGCCTTGGATTCTTCCGACTCCTCTTCGCCAGCCTCACCCTGCTGCTCCGGGTCATCCTTCTCCTGACCCGCTTCATCCTGCTGTTCGCTCTCGTCCTTTTGCTCTCCGGACTGCTGGCCCTGCTGCTCGTCCTCGGATGAACCCTCCTGGTCCTGTTCTCCCTGCTGCTCGCCTTCCTGCTCGCCTTCCTGCTCGCTTTCGGACTCTCCCTCGCCCTGCTGTTCCTCTTCGCCCTGTTCGCCGGATTCCTTCTGCTCCTCGGACTCCTGTTCGCCGGATTCCTTCTGCTCCTCGGACTCCTGTTCGCCGGATTCCTTCTGCTCCTCGGACTCCTGTTCGCCGGATTCCTTCTGCTCCTCGGACTCCTGTTCGCCGGATTCCTTCTGCTCCTCGGACTCCTGTTCGCCGGATTCCTTCTGCTCCTCGGACTCCTGTTCGCCGGATTCCTTCTGCTCCTCGGACTCCTGTTCGCCGGATTCCTTCTGCTCCTCGGACTCCTGCTCGCCGGATTCCTTCTGCTCTTCGGACTCCTGTTCGCCGGATTCCTTCTGCTCCTCGGACTCCTGTTCGCCGGATTCCTTCTGCTCTTCGGACTCCTGTTCGCCGGATTCCTTCGGTTCCTCGGACTCCTGCTCGCCTTGCTGTTCTTTCTTTTCCTTTTTCTTTTTTTCCTGCTCCGCCTTCTCTTCTTCGGTCAACTCATCCTCTTCGAGCTGCTCCTTGGCCATCAGGGTACGTGTAAGCGCCAGGTTGTAACCGGCATCCTCATGTTTGGGGTCATCTGCCAATACCGATTCGTAGGCTTTGACAGCGCCTGGATAGTCCTCCAACCTGAAACGCGCATTGCCCAGGTTGTAGCGTGCATCCTGCTCTACCTCGTCCCGCTCCACAACGGCAAAACTTTCGGCCGCCGCTGCATAGTCGCCAGCCCGGTATTGGGCCACACCACGGCGATAGGGGTCGCTGAAATCCTTTGCCGCTTCTTCATAGTGCCCTTGCTGATAGGCGTCCTCGGCGATCTGTTCGCTGTTGCGGAACCACTCGGCTTGTGTGGGGGCGCAAATCAGAAGCAGGAGGGGGAGTAGTGGGATGAGGCGCCTGTTCATAGACCCCCCTCCGTTTGCTGGCGCCGAAAAGTGGGCAGCAACAGCAGTACGAGCGGAATCAGCATCCAGTAAAATCGTTCGTTCCAGATCCTGGTCTTCTCATCAGTGGCTACCGCCTCTGCAGCGTCGGAGGCAGCGAGGGTGAGAAGGGTGCGGCTGTCATCATCGCGAAAATTTGCCTGTAGATAGTGGCCGTTGCCGGTTGATGCCAGCTGTTTGAGTAACGGCTCGTTGAGCCGGGATTCGATAATCTTGCCTGCGCGGTCGCGCATCAGGTCGCTCTGGCCGGTAGGTGCGGGTACCGGACCGCCGCCGCTGGTGCCGATGCCGAGCACATGCAGGCGTATGCCGTCTGCCGCCAGGGCTTTGGCTCGTTTGGCCAGGTCGGGCTCATCGAAGTCGCCGTCGCTGATCAACAGAATCGAGCGTCCGCCCTCGCTGGGCTGGCCTTTGAGCAGTTGTTCCGCCTTGTCCAGTGCAGTATGCAGACGGCTGCCCTGCAACCGGGTCAGGTCGGTGGAGAGAGCGGGCAGGGCGTTGAGGATGCTCTGGCCGTCTTCTGTAATGGGTGAGACGATGTGGGAGACTGAAGCGAAGGCGATGAGGCCGATGCGGACCTCCCGGTTGAGCTGTACCAGATCCTGGATCTCCTGGCGGGCACGGCCAAGGCGTGAGGGTTGCACATCGGCCACCTCCATGGAGCGGGAGATGTCCATTAGAATGATCAGGTCGCTGCCGGGGGTAAATGCCTCCACGTCAGTGTAGTCCCAGCGGGGGCCGGCCATGGCGATCACCGCAAGAATCCACAACAGTGCCCAGCGGATGAAACGTCCCCAGCGTTCATTGACCTCAAGCTCCCGTACGCCGGTTAGGTGGGGCAGCAAGTGCTCATCGGCGTAGAGATGGATTGGCCCCTTGCTGGGACGGGTGACGCTGAAGATCAGCCAGCCGAGCACGGGCAGTAGTCCAAGCAGGGCGAATAGCCACTCCGGGCGGGCAAAATGGAAGGCTGCATCAGGCATAGCCACCTCCCTTCAAGGTGCGTTTGCGACCCTCCGGAAAGAGTCCCATGACCAGCAGGCAGATAAGCCCGATGCCGAGGGGCCAATGGTAGAGCGGCTGCGGAATGAAGATGGTGCGGGACTCCGCTTCGGTCTTCTCCAGCTCGTCGATACGCTGGTAGATCTTCTCCAGGGCCGCAGTGTCAGTACCCCGGAAGTAGGCGCCGCCGGAGGTTTCCGCAATCTGCCGCATCACCTCTTCGTTGAAGCCGAGGTCGCTGCGATAGATCAGTCGTCCGTTCTCCATGATCGGTACCTCTTCACGATCGCTGCCGACGCCGATGCTGTAGATACGGATACCTTCCCGAGCTGCTAACTGTGCCGCTTTCAGCGGGGGGATGGTGCCTGCAGTGTTCTCGCCGTCGGCGATCAGTAATAGCACCCGCGAGCCTTCCGGGCGATCACGCAGTTTCTTGACGCCCAGTCCGAGGGCGTCACCCATGGCCGTACCATTGCCGGCGATGGTGGGAATCACCTCGTTGAGCAGGCTGCTTACCGCCCGGCGGTCGAAGCTCAGAGGTGACAATACATAGGCCTGACTGCCGAAGATAACCAGGCCGATGCGGTCTCCCTGGCGTCCATCGATGAATTTACCCACGACGCCTTTCACCACCTGCATGCGGCTCACCTGTTTGCCTTTGACAGTGAAGTCGAGGGCGTCCATGGAGTGGGAGGCGTCCACTGCCAGCATCAGGTCGTAACCGGCAGTGCGATTCTCCGTGTAGGGTTCGAGCCACTGGGGGCGCATCAGTGCGAGCACCAGGGAGATCCAGAGCAGGCTGAGCAGGATCCGGTAGAGCAGGGCGCCGACGGGAGTGCCGGGGCGGCGTGTCTGAAAGGCCTCCTGCAGATGTGCTAGTGAAGGGTGAAGCAGGGTGGTCTGATTGCCCTCCGTCAACGCCTGCTCCTCACTCTTCGGGCGCTGCCAGAAGAGTCGTATCAGGAACGGCAGGACCAGCAGCAGCGCCATCCAGGGCCAGTGAAATTCAAACATGACAGGCACCCTCACTGCTGACCCAGCGGATGGCGGCATCGATCAGGCGGCCAAGAGCGGCGCGATCGGTATCGAGTCCCGGTGGGGCGTAAGGGAGTTGCAGCAGCAGTTTGCCATTCTGCTGCCAGTCAAAGCCTGATTTGTCATTCTTCTTCAGCCACAGCAACCAGGCATCCCCGGTCAGAGCCGCTGCATGGGGGCGGCCGCAGCGGGCGATGGCGATGCGGCGTAGCAGTTCAGAGAGTTCCCCAGCAACCTCTTTGGTGGCCTGGATTTTGAGTTTGCGTTTCAGTTGCAGCAATCGACGGCGGGCATCTTTCTGCCAGCGTCCGAGGGGATAGAGCCTGCGCTGACGCAGCAGCCACATGACGAGCAGAACGAAGAGAACGATGCCCAAGGCGGAGAGCCACCAGCCGATGGCCAAGGGCCACCAGGAGGCGGGGTCGATTGTGTGAATGTCGCGCAGTGAGTCCATTAACAACTAGCGCGCGCCGAAGTGACGGGCAAGTGCGCGGGTCAGGGTGATGTGGATCTCTTCGTCGGTGCTGACGGGCATCAAGGGTACACCGAGGCGGTTGCAGAGTGCCTCGAGTGTGCTGCGGCGCTGCTGCCAGATCTCACGGTAGCGGTCACGGGCCTGTTGATCACGGGTATCTATCTCTATCAGTTCCCCATCCGGTCCCGCAAAGGTGACCCTGCCCATCTCAGGGATTTCGCTTTCCGCGGGATCGTCTACCGGGATCAATACCAGTGTGTGGTGTTGGCAGAGACGTCCCAGTGTCTGCTCCAGACCGGCTATCTCCCGATTCATATCGGCAATAACGAAGATCAGCGAGCCGGTAGGGGTACCCCGGTCCGCCTTCTGCAATGCTTCGGAGAGACAGTCGATCTGTCGTTTCTCCTGGCTGCCCTCAGTGGTGAGGGTGTGCAGCAGGCGCCAGAGGGCGCGGCGGCCCTTGGTGGGACGGATATACTGCATGCCGATCCCGGCGTCGCCGAACAGCATGCCACCCACCCGATCATTGAGCCGCGAGGCTGCCCAGCCGAGCAGGGCGGCAGCCTTGGCGGCCTGAATCGATTTGAAGGTACCGCGGGTGCCAAAGCTCATGTGTGGCCCCTTGTCCACGCAGAGCACTACGCTGCGCTCCCGCTCCTCACGGAAGATCTTGAGGTGGGGAACATTGGTGCGGGCGGTGACGTTCCACTCCATATTGCGGATATCGTCGCCCTCCCGGTATTCGCGCACCTCCTCGAAATCGAGACCGGTGCCACGGAACACTGATGAATAGAGACCGCTGAAACTGGAGTTGACCAGGTGGTGCGAAGCCAGACCAAGGGTATGGGCCTGATGCCGCAGTTCCAGCAGATCGTCGATATGGGGGTAGAGACTCATGGTGAGACGCTTCCTCTGACAACCGGCGGGATTAAGGGATTGCGACCATGTCCAGCAGACGCGCCAGGAAGTCGTCTGTGGTGATGCCCTCCGCCTCGGCTTCAAAGGTCAGCAGGATGCGGTGACGCAGAATCGGCGGTGCCACAGCCTGAATATGGTGTGGGGCGACGAAATCCTCGCCATCGAGCCAGGCCCGTGCCCGGGCGCAACGGGCCAGTGCGATACTCGCACGGGGAGAAGCGCCGAACCGGCACCAGCGGGCCAGATCGGCATCGTAGGCCTTGGGATTGCGGGTGGCCTGCACCAGATCCACGATGTAGTTGTTCAGTTTTGGATCGAGGTAGAGTTCCGCCGCTTCCTGGCGGATTGCGAACAGGTCGTGCTGAGAGAGTTGCTTTGACGGGGGCTTGGGGGCTTCCGTCATCTGGCTGCTGTCCAATGCCAGAATCTGCAGCTCCTCTTCGCGGCTTGGATATTCCACGTTTGCCTGCATCAGGAAGCGGTCGAGCTGGGCCTCAGGCAGTTGGTAGGTACCTTCCTGCTCTATCGGATTCTGAGTGGCCAGCACCATGAAGAGCTGCGGCAGCGCATAGGTCGTCTGGCCGACGGTTATCTGATGTTCCGCCATCGCCTCAAGAAGCGCGGACTGGACCTTGGCAGGGGCACGGTTGATCTCGTCACCAAGTAGAATGTTGTGGAAGATCGGTCCCTGGCGAAACTCGAACTCTCCCTTTTCGTGGCGATAGATGTCAGTGCCGATGAGGTCAGAGGGCAACAGATCGGGGGTGAACTGGATGCGATGGAAGTCACTCTCGATTGCCTCGGCCAACGCTTTGACCGCCGTTGTCTTGGCCAGGCCCGGCAGGCCCTCCACCAATAGATGTCCGTCACTGAGCAGGCAGATCAACATCGCGTCGATGAAATTCTGCTGCCCGATGATGCGGGAGGCCAGATGTTCGCGGAGGGGGGCGAGGTCGGAAGGATTCATACTACAGCTACTTCTATAATGGGTCGTTATCTGTCCACCACGCTTCACAGTGCGCTTGGTGGGCGCCTGATGCGCTGATGACAATCTTGTAATCAGCACTATCCTGTCGCCAATTCGGATAAAGTGCAAGCAGTAGAAGTGTTGTGAATTATTTGATTATTAGAATCTTATTAATTTCCTGTAGATAATTTTGCCCAGCTATCCGGAGTTTTGCAGACTTCGGAATGCACTTTCGCCAATACCCCGAAAACTATGCTCGAAATTTGTAGAAAAGTCGCTTTTTCAGCATGTTGTATGGTGATTTATTCACACGGTGCCTATTGCGGTTCCTGTGGCGGGGTATTTGTCAACAGGCTGAGTGTAAATTTTTTGTGTATTGTTTTTATTCTTTATATTCAGTTGGTTAGTGGATTGTTTATTTTTTTTACAATCTAATGAGAAGTCAATGTTTATGCGGGTTTCAGGGTGATGTCCCGATTTTTTCAACAAAGTTATCCACAGATGATGTGAATAAGTGGGAAGTCGTTTTTCAAAGCCGGGTTACAGCCGTTTCCAAGCAATATTCTGATGAAAATTCGCTAACATGTTGATTTGGCTTTTTTGGGAGGGATATCTCTCAGAGTGGAGAGCCTGCTTAACGAAATATATCAAATCTGAAATATTGAGGCGTAGAACGGCAGGGTTTTGGGTATAATCCCCGCTCTTTTTTATGGACCGGACTGTATCAGTGATCGAAAAGCTCAGAAATATCGCCATCATCGCACATGTTGACCACGGCAAGACCACGCTGGTGGACGAACTGCTGAAACAGTCAGGAACCCTGGGGGAGCGCTTCGGCGAAGTCGAGCGGGTGATGGATTCGAATGACCAGGAGAAGGAGCGTGGCATTACCATCCTCTCCAAGAATACTGCGATCAGCTGGAACGACTACCGTATCAATATCGTCGATACTCCCGGTCATGCCGATTTCGGCGGCGAGGTGGAACGGGTACTCTCGATGGTCGATTCGGTACTGCTGCTGGTGGATGCTCAGGAAGGACCGATGCCACAGACCCGCTTCGTCACCCAGAAGGCCTTCGATCACGGTCTGCGCCCTATCGTGGTGGTAAACAAGATAGACAGGCCTGGCGCCCGTCCCGAGTGGGTCATAGATCAGGTGTTCGAACTCTTCGATCGTCTTGGCGCCACTGACGAGCAACTCGATTTCCCGATCATCTACGCCTCGGCCATCAATGGCTATGCCGGTCATGAGGAAGATGTAAGCGAGGGCGACATGACGCCGTTGTTCGAGGCTATAGTTAAGCACTGTCCGGTGCCCGATGTGGACCCGAATGGCCCCCTGCAGATGCAGATCTCCAATCTTGACTACAACAGCTACGTGGGCGCTATTGCCGTGGGCCGCGTTGCCCGGGGGACCATCCGCCCCAACCAGCAGGTGGTTGTGGTCAAGTACGACGGCGAGGAGCACAAGGCCAAGGTCGGGATCGTGTATGGATACCTGGGGCTTGATCGGCACGAGGTCAAGGAGGCGACGGCCGGCGATATCATTGCCATCACGGGCATGGATGCGCCAAATGTCTCTGATACCCTCTGCGATCCGGAGAGTGTGGAACACCTGCCTCCTCTGAGCGTGGATGAACCTACCGTCTCCATGACCTTCCAGGTCAACGCCTCTCCCTTTGCCGGCAAGGAGGGTAAATATCTGACCTCCCGCCAGCTCAAGGAGAGGCTGGAGCGGGAGCTGATCCACAACGTGGCCCTGCGGGTGGAGGAAGGTACCGATCCTGAGAAGTTCAAGGTTTCCGGTCGTGGCGAACTGCACCTCTCGGTGCTGCTTGAGAGCATGCGCAGGGAGGGTTTTGAGCTGGCGGTCTCCCGTCCCGAGGTCATCTTTCGTGAGGTCGACGGCGAGGTTTGCGAACCTTATGAGCAGTTGACCGTTGATGTGGAGGAGCTGCATCAGGGAACCATCATGGAGGCCTTGGGTACCCGCAAAGGTGAGCTTAAGGATATGGTGCCTGACGGTCAGGGACGGGTACGTCTCGACTATGTCATCCCTTCCCGCGGCCTGATCGGCTTTCAGACCGAGTTTATGACCAGTACCTCAGGCACCGGCCTGATGTATCACGTATTCGACCACTATGGTCCCGCTCAGCACGGTGGTATCGCGCCGCGTAAGAACGGCGTGCTGATCTCCAACGGTCAGGGCAAGGTGCTGGGGTTCGCCCTGTTCAACCTGCAGGAACGGGGCAAGATGTTTGCTTCACCGGGGGATGAGGTCTATGAGGGGCAGCTGGTGGGTATCCATGCGCGGGCCAACGATCTTGTGGTCAATCCGCTGAAAGGCAAGCAGCTCACCAATGTTCGTGCCTCAGGCAAGGATGATGCGATCATGCTTACAACGCCGTTGAAGTTTACCCTGGAACAGGCGTTGGAGTTCATTGAGGAGGATGAGCTGGTGGAGATTACCCCCAGCGCGATTCGCCTGCGCAAAAAACATCTCAAAGAGCACGAGCGGAAGAAAGTGGCCCGGGGCGGCTGAAGTCAGTCAGCGGTCCGGATTCAGAAGAGATCTACATCGCCGCTCGACATTTCGTTGGCTTGTACTGATTTCTCCTTGAGTCTGCCGAAATCCTGCTGAATCTGTTGCAGTATTGATGAGAGTTCTGTCAGGGGTGGTTCGCCCCCCTGATGGTGTAGCAGGATGCCGCTGATCTGGTTGGTTACCTCTGTGAGTCGCTCGAGCCGAAGGTGTGAGTGCTCCAGAATTTGCCGGCTCATGTCGTCTACCTGGAGTGAGGTGAATCCCGCAGCTACCTGTTGCTGGGTTTTCTGCGTGATGGCTGCAATTTGTGACGTATTGTTGCGCACGACTCGATTGATCGACTCCATGTCATCCCACATTTGGCTCAATGCTGCCTGAGATGCATCGATGGTAGAAATGTCGGTGGAGGCTGATTTTTCCACGATGGAACGGATACTGTGGATATCTTCCTGCATCGCTGTTAATTTTTCCTTAATCAGGTTGTTGAAGTTGGTGGTGCGCTGTGAAAGGTTTCGCACTTCATCTGCTACCACGGCAAAACCACGCCCGGCGTCACCGGCCCGAGCGGCCTCGATTGCTGCGTTTAGCGCCAGGAGATTGGTTTGTGCGCTGATGTCGTCCACCTCCTTGAGCAGACTGACCGCCCCATCTGCGTCCGTATTGATATGGGTGAAGCGGTCGACGATGGTTTTGTTGGCTTCTGTGACACCGCGAATGGTGCTGGCAAAATTGTCCACAATCTTTTCAGTTTCGTGTGCAAAGCCCTCGATGCCGGCGATCTGCTCGTTCGTCTCTTCTGATTTAATGGATTGAACCAGCTGATCGACCAGGCTGCTCAATGTCTGCTCCTGACGGTTGCTTTCGTCGTTGATCGTGGCGAAGTTGTTGGATAGGCGGTTGATGGCATCGTTCACCAGATTGGCGACATGGTTAAGGTCGGAACGTACCGCCTGAAACTGGGTGTTGACCTCCAGCATGGCCTGATCAAACAGACTTTCGTACTCCACACTCTGCTGATTTCTGGCTGCAGCAGCTTTGTCCGCGGCTTCGGATTGACGTTGTTGCAGGAAATGGTGGCGGATAAGGCCTGCGACTATTGCGCTCAGTGTGATGCCCTGGAAACTTAACCAGGCCCAACTGTTATCGATTAAGGTTTGGCTCACAACGCCTGCAAGCAAGGCACCCAGTGCAATCCATGGATATGGGTATTTGGGATTCATGGTAAAGGTCTTCCTGTTTCCGAACGACTAACCCAAACTGTTTCTTGATTAGTACGAATGTTCAGCAGTGACTCACGGAATGAGCCACTGGTTGTTGCAAGATGATGCCACGATCCACAATAGGAGAGCGGACATGGCACAGAATCCAATCCAATTTCAGACAGGCATGAGCTTGAGCGATTT
>JAMJIN010000121.1:0-12637 GCA_036784775.1 Chromatiales bacterium
ACCCGGAGAACCAAGTAACAGAAGAAGCTGGAATTAGAGACGAAGCAGCGTAGAGAATTGGACAACTATCTTGACAAACGTCGCCTCGGAACTGCCATCGCCAAGCAACTGGTCGAATTGATGGGTGGACTGATTGGATTGAAAAGCACACCTGATGTCGGCACGACATTCTGGTTCGATATCGAATTCAAATCCAGTTCACCCCCCGCCAAAGCCGGCACAGACAGACAATTGGAAAACTGCCGGGTAATCCGGCTTTGCGAAAAGACCGGCGTAAAGACGATAACCGGAAAGTACCTTCGAGAGTGGGGAGTCTCCTTTCTGGATGTCCAGAACTCGCGAGAGATGTTTCGGCTCATACTCGGAGAAAATCGTCAGCAGGCACCCTATCAATTATTAATTATCGATCAAGTCCCAGTAGACGAGCAGATGCGGGAACTGCTTGAATCCTTCCGTGACGAACTTGCAATGGACAGTTTCGACATTTTGGTCATACTGCCCGATGGTGTGCCGACGTTCCCATTGGACGAGGTTACCAGCCTTATCTCAACTCTCCCTTCTCCCGTTGACAAATCCATGCTCTTCAACGCACTGCATGCCGCCCATGCAAACCGGGCTGAACAAGAGCATGTCGTAGACTTGAAGGCGAAAACCGTCAGCAGCCAGGACGACTTAAAAAAGCAGCGCATTCTTGTCGGCGAGGACAACTCGACAAATCGCATGGTGGTGGGAAGAATGCTCGAACTAGCAGGACACCAATTCAAACTGGTCGAAAACGGTCAGGAGGTACTGGATGCCTTGGAGAGCGCGCCGTTCGATCTCGTCATTGTCGATATGCAGATGCCGGTTCTCGGTGGACTCGACACCTTCAAGATGTACCGATTCGCCAATGGTGTGGATGCAAACGTCCCATTTATCATGCTAACCGCCAACGCTACACTGGAAGCCAGGCAGGAGTGTGAAGACGCCGGTATTCAATTTTTCCTGACAAAACCCGTTTCTTCATCGAAACTCCTGGACACCATTGCTCAAGCTACTCATACAGGGCCAGAAAAAGCAGCCCCTATTGAGTTGAGTTCGATTAAACAGCCTCAAGCAATAGACGCCGTGCCCGCGATCATCGATCGCAGGGTGCTTGAGGAGGTTATCAACCTGGGTCAGGACAACGACTTTCTTGAACGTCTGGTAGACAACTTTCTGCGCGACGGCCGGCAACTGATCAGTGCAATGAACAAAGCACTCTCCGCCAACAACCCCTCCGACTTCAAAGACTCGGCCCACGCAATGAAAGGAACCGCTGCCTATCTTGGTCTGCAAGAACTTGCCAGTGCTTCAACTGATGCCAATCAAATAGACGACTTGGCGCTCAACAACAGGGGAGCGCATGCGCTGATGTCCATTGAAACGGCATTCAGCCGCGCAGAATCAATCCTGAAACAGGAACTGATAACACGCTCAGTAGCTGGAGATAAACGTTCTCAGCCCACAGCCTGACACATCAGGTCTTCTTTTACTCCCCAACGCCGCTCTTGGGCGCGCAGCAGATAATCCATGAGTCGCAGGTTTTTCTTGCTCAGCCCCATCGCCGCATCGACCCACATCGTGGTGATCTTCATCAACTCTTCATAGGTAACCGGATTAAACTGGTCCATGATCTTATCAAGACAGACAAATCCAGCTGAGCGATTCTGCTGGTGCTTAATATAGTTATTGACCGCCTCCTCACCCTTGCCATCTGGGGCAACCACATCAACAAGCCCCATCTCATACAGTTCCCCAGCCGTGTAGACTTTGCCGGAAGCAATAACACGTTTTGCCAACGCAGGCGACATGCGTCTGGCGAGAAAACTAAAGGCTCCCATCCCAGGAAAGAGGCCGAAAACCGTTTCCGGAAAACCAAAAGTTGCGCTCTCTTCTGCAATCAACACGTTGGTGGAAAGCGCAGCCTCAAAGCCACCTCCCAGCGCCTCTCCCTGCACCAGGGAAATTGTCGTAAATGGCAGGCCATAACCAATCGATGAAGGATAGAGAATATCGATGCAGGATTTTGCATATGCCATCAGGGAGTCACGATCTTTACGCTCAATCAGGTCGATAAAATGAGCCAGATCCCCCCCCAGATTGAAAACGCCCGGCGTCGCCGAACTCAACACCTGATACCGCAAACGATTTTCGTCACCGGTATTGTGCCCGTAGCTGGCATATTCACGAATCAGCTGCTGCGCCTTGGCAACATCATCCAGTAATCCCTTACTCATGCAGGGGCGTCCTGGATATTGTAATTTCGCCCAAACCGCGTTGTACTCAGGTTCATATTTAACTTCAACATGATCATATGAGTTGTTAAGACGGATTTGAGATTGCAGTTTATTCATCATCGTTCATCCCCAAAAAATATTGTCTAGTTAGAGTGTTTGTTCCAAATCGCCGCCCAAATTGAAATCCCTCTCAAGAATGCTGAAAAATCACATGACATCAACACAACTGTCCAACACTGCCTTCGTGCTTACTGACCCTAGAAACCCTAACATCTTGTGGGAATTAGGTGCAGATTAATAATAGTGAAAAGTGAATTATCCATCCTGGATATCACTATTAGATGTTAAAATTTGAGTAATTTTGACCCAACACGCACTTATACTGTGGGTTTTTTACCCGAATCTGCTTCTTTTTACTCACTTGTCCACCATAAAGCCAGCCCACAAACATGAAAAATGACATTTCCATTGCCGGCGTTATCCTCGCCGGGGGACAGGCAAGCCGAATGGGAGGGGAAGATAAAGGTCTCACGCCTCTCAACGGGCGACTTCTGATCGAGTATGTAATCGAGGCAGTGAAGCCTCAGACAGACCATCTACTCATCAGCGCCAACCGGAATTTCGACCAATACGGCAATTTTGGATTTACGGTAATTCCAGATCCGGTCGATGGTTTTCCCGGCCCTCTGGCGGGCATGCTGTCCGCGCTGCAACATACTACAGCCGATCTGCTGCTTACGGTCCCCTGCGACGGTCCCTGGGTGCCCACAAATCTACTGGAACAACTTTTCACGACTTTGGAAAGTGAGAACGCCGATGTCTGCTGCGTTTACGATGGAGAACGAATGCACCCCGTGTTTTCACTGATCCGGCGTGAATTGACACCTGAACTTGCTGCCTACATTGATGCCGGCGGGCGAGCTGTCCATCGCTGGTTCAAACAACAGCGGCTGGCACTTGCCGATTTCTCTTCTGATCCCAAACTGTTCACCAACATAAACACACCCGGTGAGTTGGAGCGAATCGAAAAGCTGATGCAGGAACAGGCAGGAAAATAACAGCTCATCTGCTTCGTGGTTTGTCCCGGGCAGTCGCCTGAGCCTGCCAGGGATCATCCGGCCAGTGGTGTTTTGGATATCGTCCCTTGAGCTCTTTTTTGACTTCGTTGTAGGTGCGATCCCAGAAACCACGCAGGTCCTGGGTGACCTGAATCGGCCGCTGGGCGGGTGACAGTAGATGCAGCATGATCTGAATCCGGTTGTGGCAGATCCTTGGGGTATCTGCCAGCCCGAACATCTCCTGCAGCCGCACCGCCAGCACAGGCGCTTTTCCCGCTTCGTAAGTCAGCGCCTTACGGGAGCCACTGGGTACCGTCAGGTGAGTGGGCAATGTTTCATCAAGCACTCTGCGCTGCTCCCAGGAGAGCAAATTCTGAAGAATATCCGCCAGATTCAAACGCTGCAGGTGCTCCCGCCTGGTGACACCATCGAGCCAAGGCTCAAGCCACTCACCCAGACACTCAGTGAGCCAACGATCCGATAGGTCCGGCCAGTTGCTTTCAGGCATCCATTCCCGCATACAGACAACACGTGTCTGCCACTGCCGCATCTTATCCGTCCAGGGCAGCGATTCTATTCCCATCTGTTCGATACCCTGCAGCATTGTCTGCTTAATCGTTTCCGGATCCGGAGTTTCCAAAGCAAAACTGGCCAGCAGCAGGGCATCCAGCCGCTCTTCTTCCCTGGCTACCACCCGGTGCCTTGCAGAATCCCATTCGATCCGCGCAACCCGATGCAACCGCAGACCCGGCAACGCCCTGATTTCGTCCTTATTCAAGGCTGCTGCAAGCTGTATACGCCCCTCGGTACGTCCTGCATCCATTTTCGCAACGACTATATATCGCTCTCCAGCCAGTACATCATTCTCGGCCAGTACCGCCCCTCTGCCGGAAGCCAACAGATAACTGCCGTGACTACGCTGTTTAGCTATCCTGTCCGGGTAGGCCATCGCCAACAGACCACCCGGAGAGAAAGCCTTGCCGGCGGCACTCATCTCCTCTTTTTTTGACAACTGCCGCCACTGACGGCTTACTTTGTCCACCCGGTGACACCCCGCTCTGTCCAGATTCTGTTCGGACGACTGCCGGCCACCCTGCTCGCGCCAGTGGTTCAATGCGGTCAGGCGGCGTTCCACATCAACACTCCAGGTTTCCCTGGAACCACGCCTGAAGATATCCTGCTCACTCAGCAGCGCAGCAATATCTGCAGCCATCGCACTCTCACCGTGTTCCATGCCCACCAACAGCATATGCCCAAGCCTGGGATGCAGGGGCAGTCTTGCGATCTGTTGACCGGTCTTTGTTATCCGACCCTGCCGGTCCAGGGCATCGATGGATTCCAGCAATTCACGGGCCTGGGAGAACGCTCCGGCAGGAGGGACATCCAGCCACCGCAGTTGAGCCGGATCGTTAACCCCCCACTGGGCCAGATCCAATGCCAGAGGCGCCAGATCAGCCTCCTGGATTTCAGGCGGATGTTGGGCTGGAAGCCGATCCTGCCGCTGTTCGCTCCAGAGACGGTAACAGTGTCCGGGACCGAGCCGCCCCGCCCTGCCGGCACGCTGATCGGCAGCCGCACGTGACACCGGAACAGTCTCCAGACGCGTCAAACCAATACCAGGCAGAAAACGGGGCATTCGAGACCAACCACTGTCCACGACACAGGTCACCCCCTCGATGGTAAGGCTGGTCTCAGCGATGGATGTGGCAAGCACAATCCTGCGCCGCCCACCGGGATCAGGACGAATGGCACGATCCTGTGCCTCCCGCCCAAGGTCACCATAGAGCGGACAGATCAATGGGGATTCATTGCTGGTGAGAAGACGTCCCAGGCGCTCCACCGTCTGCTTTATCTCTCCGACGCCCGGCAGGAACACCAGCAGATCTCCCTGCTGCTCCTGCAGGACCTGAAGCACGGCAGATGTCACCGAGTCGGGCAGACGTCTCATTGCAGGCGGGTCACCAAGATAGTGGAGTTCGACGGGATAGCTGCGTCCTTTGCCCTCCACCACCGGCGCCCCCTCCAGCAGGTCAGACACAGCACCGGTGTCCAAGGTTGCCGACATCACCAGGATGCGCAGATCCTCCCTCAGTCCGGCCATAACGTCGAGACAGAAAGCAAGCGCAAGATCCGCATGCAGACTGCGTTCGTGGAACTCATCAAAGATCACAAGCCCGACCCCCTGCAGCTCGGGATCATGCTGTAATCGCCGGGTGAGGATACCCTCAGTCAAGACTTCAATGCGGGTCTGCCGGGAAACCTTGTTATCGAGACGAATACGGTAACCGACCTGCTCACCCACCCGTTCGCCCAACAGTTCCGCCATGCGTGCAGCAGCGGCCCGGGCAGCCAGGCGCCGCGGTTCAAGCAACAGGATTTTACGCCCCTTCAACCAGGGTTCATGGAGGAGTTCGAGAGGAACCAGCGTGGTTTTGCCGGATCCCGTTGGCGATGCCAGAACGGCGCTTTGACGGCTGCTCAGAACTCGCCGCAGTGTGGGCAGTACGGCGGTAACCGGCAGGTCATTCAATTCGTTTGCGGGAGTTTTGCCACACCGATATGCGCCTCAGGATGGTGGCTGAGGATCATCTTCTGAGTCTTGGCCACATCATCTCTGGGTATATCCACCATCAGGAGCACTTCCCCCGCCTCTATGGCACGCTGAAAAGCATCGAGATCGTGATTGTGTTCATGACTGGAGAGCAGCGCCGAAACCACCGCGCCAAAACCCGCGCCGGCAGCGGCAGCGGTCAACAGCGCCCCTCCGCCCAATATGATACCTGCAGGGGGAAACGCCATTGCCAGCAATCCCCCTAATCCTCCGGCAACACCGCCCAGCCCCGCGCCCCACTCCAGACCGTGGGTCAACTCGGTCTTTTGCAGAATACTGGCCTCCGGCAGACCATCCAGTCTCTGCTCTATGCCTGCCACGGCATGCAGGTGTCGCTCGGGGACGCCTGTCTCCTCCAGTTCCGCGACCACGGACTGACAGGACTCTACATCAGGCATCAGAAAAAAGAGACGGCGCATAATCTGGTGCTCCTTCGATTACCTACTCTCCTCGTCCGGAGACCGGGAGAGGAGATGTAGGATGTGGTGAGTAAAACGAACCGCATCAATCGCGGCAGATGCTACATTCCGTATTTTCCACACTTTCGCGGGATAGCTGAATCGCCACGAAATAAATATCAATTGATCCCTTGCGGTCATTGCGTTTCAGGATAGCCGTCAAATGCTGTTCATTTCCCTGTCACATTCAATGTGCAGATCGAAATGAACATCATCTGGAAACTCCTGGCCGATGATCCAAATTTGTGTCAACTCTTCGCTCAGCGTCGGCAATACCGTGAGTGAACTGCGAGTACGTCTTTGGTCAAAAAAGGCGAAGGGTTCATCGAGGAAGAGAAACTGCTCGGCATCAACGGTACGCTTGATCAGCTCCTGGGAGAGCGCCAGTCGCACTGCCAGCATGATCTGCCGTTGGGTACCGCTGGAGATCTCGTCCAGATCCATGAAATCGCGTTTTTCACTGGAAAAAGCCCGCACACTAAGATCATCGGCAATCTGCAAATGTTCATATCGGTGTTCGGTAAACAGCGGTAGCATCTTGCTTACCAGCGATTTTAGCTTGATGTTGAACTTGTTTGAGACTTCGTGGATAGCGCCCTGAATCAATTCTCCGGCAAGTTCACAGGTTGCAATCTGCTGCATCTGTTCAGCCGCTTTGTTTTTCAGGCTATCGCTGATGGTGATCAAGCCGTCCGCCTTGTTAATCCTGTTCTGCTCCTGCCGGATCGCTTCATCCAGCTCTCCAACCCGCTCCTGAGCCTTATCGATTGCATGACGCAGCAGATTTTGCTCGTTGCCGACCCCATCCCGAACCTCAGGGGCATCCGCCATAAACCCAGCCACACGCTGGGCCAGACGTTCTCTGGCCACCTTATCCACTACTACAGTTACGATTGATTGAGGCTCATCATCCGTGTCACCGGTAGTTTCCGCTTCAGTTTCATCGGCAGCTTCAGGACTGTCTGATTCCTGCGTGACTTCGACTGGATTTTCAAGACCATCCAGCTCGGTCACCAATGTCTGCGCTACCGTTTCAAGACTGGCGGCACGGCGATTGAACACGCCACGACGGATCCAGAAAAAGATGAAGAGCGCAGCAAGGACCGCGACTGCGATAAGCAGCATCTCCACCTGCCACTGCGGCACATGCCCGGCCAGCCAGTCGGAGGCCTTAATCGAAAATTCATGCTCAGGCATCCTCACCAGCAGGCCCCAGAGTCCAGCCGTAGCCAGTGTCAGGATCAACATGATGAAACGCAAAAATGCGGCGCGCCGCCGGCCGCCGAGTGCTGCCTTACGCACTGGCAGCGCGTCCTGATAGGCATTGGACGCTTCGTCAATCGTTTCAACCTGGCGATCATGGTCGCCAATCTGCCTGTTGAGCTGGGCCCGCTCATCCTCGAGCAGGTGAAGATATCCGGGATCGATGCCGATCTCATCGATCTGTTCATTCAAATCAGAGATTTCCCGATCCGTCTCTTCAATAACGCTTTCAGCTTCAGCGATATCCTCCTGATTGGCTGCAGCGCAATATTCGAGCGTCACCACCCCTGCCATGGTTTTGACCACGTAGCTGTGGGGGTGCGGCGTAGTGATTTCACGCTGTGCCAGATAGAAGGATTCAATGAATTCGTCGAACTCGTAGCCAATCAAGTCGTAGAGCTTGACTGCAACCGCATCCACGCCACGAGCCAATGGCTCACCACCGGTAATGTCCTCCAGGGTTGAGAGCATGGCGCTGTGGTTTCCCGCATCATCGAGAAAACGCTCCAGGTGATATCGCTTGCGGTCGCTTGCGGTGAAATCCAGCTCCACGGAACAGTGTGTCTCTCCCCACAGAATAATCTTTTCGAGGTCATCGTCGCCGAGGGACAAACTGCGCCCGAAGAGCGCAAAACAGACGGTTTCACCGATGGTGCTCTTACCCGATTCGTTGGGGCCGGTAATACCAATCAGACCATTTTCCGGCAGATTCTCGAGCTTAAGGCTGGAATATTTCAAGACGTTTTTCGCAAGGATGCGGTGAATTATCATGACCATCCCTCGTCTTCAAGTACCTTGAGTTTACGCAGCACTCTCTCCATCGCGACTTCAAAACTCTCTTCATCGAACTCATCTCCTGAGTTTCGACGACGATCTCGTTCCGCCTCGCAAAAATTAATGAATTCCCGGGCCGAAACCCCAGTTCCCTCGGCCTTTGTGATCTCTATCTGGTCGGGCAAAGACATGAAAATCTCCAGCTTGTTATATCTCCGGCTAGAGTATAGGGAGAATTTGCGGATAGGTCATCACCTCACTGCGGCCAATTTTTGACAATTCTCCAATCGAGATACATACTGGTCGGTATGTTCCTGTTCTAAACAGTGGATTTTGAAGATTGCGACCTGATACGACACGCCAAGTCCTGCTGAACGCTGCATTTCATGAGATTCACCGCAAGGGCTTCCAGTCCGCCAGTCTGACGGCAATACTCGACAATGCTGGGGTTACCAAAGGCGCACTCTATCATTACTTCGGCAGCAAAAGAGAGCTGGGCTACGCTGTTCTGGAAGAGGTAGTCAGTGACCATTTGCGTACCCTCTGGCTCGAGCCGTTGGCTGAGGCAACGGGTGACCCGGTTTCACAATTAAAGGGTTGTCTGATCAAAGCCGGCGAACAGCTGAATGAGAAGGACATCCGGCTTGGCTGCCCCTTGAACAATCTGGCCCAGGAGATGTCTCCCATTGATCAAGGGTTCAGGGAACGAACCGACGTTATGTATAAACTCTGGTTACAAACCATCTCTTCTGCACTGCAAAACGGTCAACAGCTTGGTAAGGTAAGAAAGGAGGTCGATCCGGGGGAGACCGCACTTTTTATCGTGGCGACGCTGGAAGGCTGCATGAGCATGGCAAAAAATGCCCAAGACAAAGCAGTGCTGTTGCAGTGCGGAAAAGGTGTTTTAAATTATCTGGACAGTCTGAGAACCTGACCTATAAGCATATTACCCTTAAATCAAACAATAATCACAATCAACGGAAACAAAATGAAAGAGCGTTTTTTTCGTTTCATTCTGGACAGGAAGTATCTGGTCATCCTATTGGCCTTCATCATAACGTTCATCCTGGCTGCTGGGATGAAAAACCTGCAGTTCAGCAACGACTACCGGATGTTCTTCAGCGAAGAGAATCCGCAGCTGACCGCTTTTGAGCAGTTGCAAAATACTTATGCCAAAAACGACAACGTACTGTTTGTGCTCGCGCCAAATGATGGCAAGGTATTCAGCCGTAAAACCTTGAGCGCCGTTGAGGAGCTGACCAAGGCAGCCTGGCAGATTCCCTACTCTCTGCGCGTCGATTCCGTCACCAACTTTCAACATACCTATGCCGAAGGCGATGATCTGGTGGTTGACGACCTGGCGCGCAATGCTGCCAACCTGTCGGATGAGGATCTGCAACGAATTCAGGAGATTGCGGTAAAAGACCCGCTCCTGGTGCATCGTCTCATCTCCCCCAAGGCACATGTCACGGGTGTTAACGTAACGATACAGCTGGCGGAAAAAAAGCTCACCGAGGTACCTGAAGTTGCCGAGGCAGCCCAAAAACTGGCGCAGCAGATCGAGCAGAAATATCCCCATATCAAGATCTACCTCACCGGCATGGTGATGATGAATAATGCCTTCCCGGCAGCATCAGTAAAAGATATGAAAACGCTCTACCCGGCCATGTTCGTCGCGGTATTGATCACCCTCGCGCTGATGCTGCGTTCGATTCCGGGCACTTTTTCAACCCTGATCGTCATCATCCTGATGATACTCGGCACCATGGGAATCACCGGTTGGATTAATATTAAACTCTCTCCTCCAACCACCACCGTACCCATCGTCATCATGACCCTGGCAATAGCAGACTGTGTGCATATCCTGGTCAATTTCCTGCATGGAATGCGCGTCGGCATGGCCAAACGGGATGCCCTGCTGGAGAGCCTGCGCATCAACCTTCAGCCGATCTTTCTCACCACGCTCACCACTGCTATCGGATTCATGAGTCTGAACTTCAGCGATGCTCCGCCGTTCCGGGATCTCGGTAATATGGCTGCAATGGGTGTCGTCCTGGCATTCATCCTCTCGATCACTCTGCTGCCGGCGATGATGATGATCCTGCCGATCAAGGCGATGAACGCTGATTCACGCGGAAACAGAGCAATGATGCACCTTGCGGAGTTCGTAATCCGGCACAAAATCAAGCTGCTTTGGGTGGTAGGTGGCTCAATTCTGTTCCTGATAGCGCAGATTCCCAACAACCGGCTGGACGACCAGTTCGTCAAATATTTTGATGAAACCAATGAATTCAGAACCGCCACTGATTTTGCGACGGACAATCTGACCGGCATCTATTTGATCGAGTACTCTCTCGATTCCGGAGAGGCAGGTGGGGTCAGCAATCCTGAATTCCTCCGCAATGTCGAAGCATTTGCCCAGTGGTACCGGCAGCAACCCAACGTCCTGCACGTCAACACGCTTACGGATATCATGAAGCGGCTCAATCGAAACATGCATGCGGACGACGATGAGTGGTATCGCCTGCCGGGCAAACGTGACCTGTCGGCGCAGTACCTGCTGCTCTATGAGTTCTCGCTTCCCTTCGGACTGGATCTGAACAACCAGATCAACGTCAGGAAATCGGCCACACGCTTCATCGTCACGCTGGAGAGCATCTCCACCCAGCAAATGCTGGCCATCGAAGAAAGCGCGCAACAATGGCTGGCAGCAAACGCACCCGGAATGAAGGCAGATGGCGCCAGCCCCAGTATCATGTTTGCCCATATCGGCAGCAGAAACATCCGCGCCATGTTGAAGGGCACCACTGCAGCGCTGGTGATGATCTCCGTAATCCTTATCCTCGCCTTCCGCTCCCTGCGCATCGGTGGACTGAGCCTGCTACCGAATCTGGTACCCATCGGCACGGCCTTTGGTCTATGGGGACTGCTGGTAGGAGAGGTTGGGCTTGCCCTCTCGGTGGTCAGCGGCATGACCTTGGGCATAGTGGTTGATGACACGGTACACTTTCTCAGCAAGTTTCTGCGCGCCCGCCGGGAGCAGGGTATGAATGCCGAAGATGCCGTGCGCTACGCCTTCTCCACCGTCGGTACGGCACTATGGGTCACCTCGTTTGTGCTGATGCTGGGTTTTGCCATCCTCGCCCTCTCCCACTTCCAATTGAATGCCGGCATGGGTCTGCTGACATCGATTACCATTGGATTGGCCCTGCTGGCAGACTTCCTTTTCCTGCCACCCTTGTTGATACTCTTCGGAGGCCGAACAAAATGAAACGACTGCTGCTCATCGCTCTCTGCAGCTTGCTGCCGCTAACCGGTAACGCCATGACCCCGGAAGAGCAGGGCCTGGAGATCGCCAGGGAGGTGGATCGCCGCGACACCGGCTTCCACGATTTCAAAGCCACCATGACCATGCTGCTGCGCAACAAACACGGGGAGGAGAGCCTCCGCCACATGCGCACCAACGCCCTGGAGGTTGAGAATGATGGTGACAAGACGCTGATCATCTTTGATCGCCCACGGGATGTAAAAGGCACCGCCCTGCTGAGCTACTCCCACAAGACAGGCTCGGACGACCAATGGCTCTACCTGCCGGCGCTCAAACGAGTGAAACGCATCGCCTCGCGCAACAAATCCGGTCCCTTTATGGGCAGCGAGTTCGCTTACGAGGATCTATCGTCGCAGGAGGTGGAGAAGTACACCTACAAATATATCCGCGATGAACAGCTCAACGGCAAGGATGTCTTGGTTCAGGAACGCTATCCCGTAGACCCCAACTCCGGCTACACCCGTCAGGTGGTATGGGTCGACAAGGCAGAATACATCCCGTTGAAGATCGAGTTCTATGACCGCAAAAAAGCACTGCTGAAAACCCTGGAATTCAAGGATTACAAGCAGTACCTCGATCATTACTGGCGGGCCAGTGAAATGTTCATGCAGAACCACCAGACCGGAAAGAGTACCTTGCTCACCTGGGAGGATTACAGGTTTCGCACTGGCCTGAAATCCTCCAACTTCGGCAAGAACAGCCTCAAGCGCGCCCGGTAATTTCCAGCAGAAAAATTGCAAATATCTTCTTGATTAGTACGAATGTTCAGCAGTGACTCACGGAATGAGCCACTGGTTGTTGCAAGATGATGCCACGATCCACAATAGGAGAGCGGACATGGCACAGAATCCAATCCAATTTCAGACAGGCATGAGCTTGAGCGATTT
>JAMJIN010000316.1:0-2384 GCA_036784775.1 Chromatiales bacterium
GGATGTGACGTTCTGACGGAGGATGTATCGACGCAGCGAGGCGGCCTTCGCCATCTATGCGCGGTTTTACTCAGCCGCTAACAGCGCCAGGGTCTTTGTTTTATCATCCGCATCAACCAACTGCTCCCAGGTGCTGAACACATTCTCCAGTTCGTGATCTTCGTACCCGAGCATGGATTTCCAGCGCGGTGAGTAGTAGACCTCATCGGTCAGTAGATTCCAGTCCCACAGGCCGTCGTTGGCGGCACGCATTGCCAATTCGAAGCGTTGTTCACTGGCCTGTAGGAGGGTGCGTTCGTGTTCGGATCTTTCCAGTGCGACAGCCAGATCTGACCGTGCTTGATCGCGGTCGGACTCCAGGGTGCGGGTGAGCTGTTCACTGTTGCGGCACAACAAAATGGATCTGGATAGGTTGGCCAGCACCGGTTTGAAGATCTGGGTCAGTGGCAGCTTGCTGGTGGGCTTGTGCGGAGAGAGCAGCAGGATGAGACTGGTGTCATCGATCGGAAGTTTCAGGCAGTAGTGGTATTTTCCATTGATGTTCAGGTCGGCGGGCAAGGCTGTAGCGTTGAGCAGTTCGATAGAATTGTCGGTGAGAGTCGCGGGGAGTTCGAGTATCTGTCCGCTTCGCTGTTCCAGCAGGTGGTCGCCAATGACAGTGGCGATACGGCTGCATGTGGTTGCGCCCTCGATTTTGTTGTCAGTCAATACCAGGCCGGCTGGAAATGCGGTGTGGTAGAGCAGGCGTTGCAAGACCTTCCTGAGCAGGGTGTCGAGCTGAGTCTCTCCCCCGATTGTCAGGGTTAGATCGTAGAGGATCGAGAGGATGTACTCTCGATCCATCAGTTCGTTCCCCAAGGGGTACAGACCAGGGTGGCGTTATGGAACATCGGATAGTCCCATTCACCTGTACTGCCGATTTCGCCCAGTGAAAGCGCGCCTGCAAGATGTGCGGCACCTGTCTCCTTCAGAGGATCCGTGAGTTCCTGGAGCGCGTTTTCGCCCAGGTGCATACGGCGGCCGGCACAGTAGAAGGTCAGTATACTGCGGCCCTGCAACGAACCGTTGCTTGACTGCAGGCCGGCAGCAAGATGGTTGATGCAGTCTCCTTCACCGGCTTCTGGTGCCCGCAACAGAACCAGCATGGCGTTCTCCGGCACTTCGCCGACGCGGAACAGGGAGCCGTTTTCATTCAGGGCCACCGGAATCCGTACTACCAGATCCTCGTTGGCTCGGGGGATGCCGAAGGGAAAATGCACCGCATAGTGATAGAAGTTCTCTTGGGTCAGGGCAATCCCATACTCCTGTTTGATGATCTCCTGATAGACTTCGAATGCCGGACGCCAGTTGATGCTGAGAATCTGGTTTCCGTTGGTGGAGGTTGCACTCATGGCATGCTTGGGAGCCGTGTAACCGTGTTCGAGCACGGTTACATTGTGAGCCGGTATAAGCAGACACAGGACACCGTTGCCGACGATGCGGTTTTCGTCGAACAGGCAGGGCATGGGTTGAAAAGTCTCGCTCCCCGCGTTGACGCCGGCATAACTCACCCGATCAGATAGCCGTAGGTAGAGTCCATCGAGAATGCTGGCGATATTCGGCAGTAAACCATCGAAAATCATATAGAGCGTCGGTTTGGTCGCGTCGGGACCTTCAGTCTCGATTGTCGGAATGAGCGCTTGGGAGATTTTTTCCTCTGGCGGGTATTGGCCGTCATTGATCTCGGGGATCAGAAAACTGGGCACCCACTCATCGAAGCGAAACAGTAATACCCCCTCCTGGAGAAATTCGTTACCGATCAACAGGGCAGGAAAAATAGCACCTGCGAGGGGGATACCCTGATCACCGCAGCAGATCTGGAGTAGGTGCAGATTATCTTTTTCGCTCTCCGGTAAAAGGGCGAGTATGCCTGAATGTGGATATTCAGCGCGCCACGTTTGCAGCAGGGCCTTGAGTGACGCCGTATTCAATGGAAGGTGTCGGATTGCGTTGTTGCTGGAATTCATGCCATCTGATTTCATCTGGACTAACGCTGTCTTTTATTGCTCTGTGTCGCCTATTGACTATATCGACAACAGCGTTAGACCCTTTAAGGGTATTATCCCAATTCCCGTACCTGTGTAATCTTAGCAGATTCCTTAAAACCTCAATGAATATGAAGATCACGTAACTTCTCAAAAACCCGTGGCAAGCAGTAAATAATTACAAAAAGCACTTGACAGGGTTTTGGGGCAAAAAACTAAAAATCCTGTCATGGTACAACTCTGGTTTGGAAACTGTCATGGCTGATCTTGTAGCGCGCACTATGCCATTTTCATTCTCATTTCGTACAGGCTTGAGGAATGCTTTTTTTATCTCCTTAAAATGACTCCTGTGAAGTCAAA
>JAMJIN010000491.1:0-1331 GCA_036784775.1 Chromatiales bacterium
CAGACGATCACAAGACCGATGAACAGAGTACAACGAGATAGCAGACATCCAGCAGCAGCATCACGCGCTCGACCAAGGGTTGGCGATAAGAAAGCGCGCCATAGACAGTGGGAGGTGTATATAAACCCGACGCAGAGTGAACGAGGCACACAACCGCATTTCCGATCCACAGCACACGTCGAGACTCAGTACCAGCATCAGCATAGAACGAAAATGGCCGCCCAAGAAGCCGATATGATGATGACAGTGAGCCAACTGGAGAAGCAGGTAGGTAACGGTACTTATATATTTAGACGGCCGTTAACCATAGTACAATGTGCTGTTCAAGACAAATTTATCGTGTATCCATCATGTCAGCAGTGTAACAAACGTGTGAGTCCTGAAAACAATGGCTTTGTGTGTCCGATCCATCGATGGCAGCGGGGTGTAGTGTATCAGTTCGCTATGCGTATCCTCCTACAAGACGTCAACGGGAGTGAAGTGTGGGCAACGTTATTTAACGCCAAGGCTGTCCAGGTGTTAGGATACACGGCTAACGATTACATGAACATGAAGTCAGATGCCGAGCGGTATGCAGCACTGGACATTTTGCGGGGGGCCCACGTAATGGTGACCATTCGGAAACGCCTGGCGGGGCAGTATGTAAACTACACGGTGTCAGACATGGAAGTAGTCACAGTGTGAATCGTTCTGTCGACAGGCTGCCGCTACCGTCGCCGCTGCGGCCACTGCAGTTGCGACCGGAAGTAGTGACGTCATCGACGTTGAGAGCCGCTCTAAGGTAATGCAATGGTTACATGCTAATAGTTCGGAGATACTATTCTCCTCCGCGGCGGACAGCTGTTCACCGCCACCATTAATTATGATATCAGATGACGAGGAGGATATCAGTAGCAGTAGCAGTAGCGATGATATGGAGGCCACGGTGAGTGGTTTAGATAGGATACGGGATCGATCCGAAGCCATGACGAATGAAAATATATTCTATAAGGCACTAGAAGTCGCCAGCGTGCGATATGCCAGTGACGAGGTGGAACGCATAATGAATTTAAATGACGATAATGATCGTTACGTACCATCGTCCAGCATGGTCATGCACGTCTTGCGGTGGTTATCTATAGATGTCATCGCAACGTGTGGGACTATGAAATGGCGTAACCAAGTGACAGAATTGGTTAGAAAGAGTATGTACGAAAGATACGAAGATAGACAGGGCTACGCGGATGAAAACATGCCGAATGTAACTGGTTCTTTCTGTTCAATAGACGGGTCTGACGCAGCTGCAGAGAGCGTACAAACGACAGCTGACTGACCTGTACGACGCCGATGAC
>JAMJIN010000122.1:0-12541 GCA_036784775.1 Chromatiales bacterium
GCAAAACGAGTTATTGCATTACCTGGATGAGATCGAGAAGGCAGCGTAGTCATTGCTGGCCTGTTTTTATGCAACGCTGGGGTTAACAGGCACCAAGGTGAAGTAACAGAGGAGCATCGTCCAATGCCGCGTTTTTCGCTGGAGAGCCTATGGCCGTTTTTGACGGTAATGATAGCGGCCTATGGGGCACTGCTGCTGATACTCTATTTTTCCCAGTCCCGCCTGCTCTACTATCCGAGTTTGCCCAGCAGGGTGATCATGGCTACGCCAGATCAAGTCGGACTGAACTTCGAGACGATCGCACTCACCACCGACGATGGCATAATCCTGCACGGCTGGTTTCTGCCGCTCGAAAAGCCGCGGGCCACGCTGCTCTTTTTTCACGGTAATGCCGGCAATATCTCACATCGCCTGGATTCCCTGGAGATTTTTCACCGGCTTGGTCTGGCGGTGCTGATCTTCGATTATCGCGGCTTCGGCAGGAGCGAAGGCCGTCCGACAGAAGCGGGAAATTACCGGGATGCAGAGGCCGCATGGCGCCTGCTGACTGAGCAGAAGAAGATACCTCCAGAGGATATACTGCTGTTCGGCCGCTCCCTGGGAGCCGCTGTCGCTGCCCGCCTTGCCTCAAGTTATCCGGCCAGAGGCCTGATTCTGGAATCTGCCTTCACTTCAGTGCCGGATATGGCAGCGGATCTCTACCCCCTGTTTCCAGTGCGTTGGCTGTCACGTTTCCAATTTGATACCAGGGCTTATCTTGAATCTGTCACCTGTCCGGTTCTGGTGGTTCATAGTCCGGACGACGAAATCATCCCTTTTAAGCATGGGCAGCAGCTCTACCAGACGGCCCGTCAACCGAAACGGTTTCTGGAGATCGGCGGCAGTCACAATATGGGGTTTCTGCAGAGTGGCAACAGTTACCGGGAGGGACTGGAACGATTCATCACAATGAGTGACCGCAGGTGATTGAACCCTGCGTATCGTCATAGCTCTGGAGGGAATGCACAGCTACGCCGTGAAGGACCCTCTATAAAAATCGCAAGCGAAAAAACACTTCGAACACCGTGCCTTGAACGATTTTTGCGGTTTTCAGCCAGGTTTCAGCTTGTCGGTTTAACATTTCCAATAGAAAGAAGTTTTTCGGGATGTAGTCCGGCAAGTATGCCGTTTTTTGGAGAGTCGATATGAAGATGTTATATAAATCAATTGTTACGATCCTGTTGAGTGGGACGGCACTGTTTGTTGCAGCTCAGTCGCCCAGCTATCTTCAGCGGGGACCTGTGCCGTTTGAGGCCTATGATCGTGACGGCAGCGGAGCTATCACTACAGAAGAGTTCAATGCCGTTCGCAACGAGCGAAGGGCAGCGCACGCTGCCGAGGGCCGGCCGATGCGCAATGCCGCCACCGCCCCGACATTCGAACAGTTAGACCTCGATGCAGATGGCGTTCTGGGTTCGGACGAAATGGCCGCATTTCAGCAGCAGAAGATGTCACAGCGGTCCTATGGAAATGGAGCTGCAAAGGGGGCTGAGATGGCTTCCGGGCGCGGTGCAGGCAGGGGGCGGAATATGCCTTCATTCGCTGAATTCGATCTTAATGGTGACGGTGCCATGACCGAGGATGAATTCATCGAGGCTCGTGGTCAGCGAATCAGTGAACGCGCCAAGCAAGGCTACATGATGAGAGGTTTGAAAAACGCACGGCCTTTTAGTGAAGTCGACCTGGATGGCGATGGCGTGGTGAAAGAGTCTGAGTTTCTGCAAATGCAGGCACTGCATCGCCAGTCACATTCTCAATAGGCGTTTTCATGGTGGCCAGGGAAGGCCAGGATGATATCTTTCAGGGAGAAGTGTGGGTGTGCGGCACCTGGTCTATTCATGGTCTGGGCCAACGCTGGGCATCCGCATGGTGTTAACAGGCCCTAGTCACAACCCACCGTTCTTCTGATTCCGTGAACAACCATTTTTTATCCATGAGTTTTTGCGGGTTGACAACCGGATATTCCTTACTAATTTACTAGGTTATAGCCACTACAATAAACAAAGGCTATTTCATCACATCATAGACGGCTGGGGTTCACGGTTATTTACAAGAGGTTACTTCTGCTCTCCACCTGTCTTCGGGGATTTGCCAAGGAGCATGCATAATGAAAAAGGTGATCAGGATGTTTTGCCGTACAAGTCTAATTTTTCTTCTTATCCATTTTGCCAGTTTCGGAGCGCTGGCACAGAATGCCTCAGTAACAGTCGATACCGCCCGCTGGAACGGAAATAAGGATCGCTTGGTAATGAAAGGCCGGAGCGATACCCTTAACCTCGTTTTTTTGTCGGATGCATTAATTCTACTTTGTCAGATTCCATCACCCGGCAACCGACTGTTCCAGTGTCTGTTTTCGATATTGGGAGTCGATAGCCGCTTGTCGTTTACGATGCCGTTTCGTCATTTGTCGTAGTATTTCCTCGCGTTCAATATCACGCCGCGGAAGAAAGGCACGCAATAGCGATTCGATGTCTGAACAACTGAGTAACGGGTGATCATCTTTTTGCAGAATTCGCTCTTCAAGCATGAATAACATCGCCATCATGACCAGGGCCATATGGTGATGCCAGGATTTCCATTTACGGGCCTGATAATCAGCAAGACCCGATTCACTCTTTCCATCCTGGAACGAACGCTCAACCCAGAACCGCTGCGCCTGCATCTTTGCAAGACAATGGGATGGCGTTTCTTCCGGTGCATTCGACAAGGTGTATTTAATCGTCTCCGGTGAATTGACCTCTCGTCGTACAATCAGGTGCCATTGATGTGCCTGGGCTTCTTTTCCATCCCAAAGCCAAACCCGATGATGCAGGATCTCGACGCGCAGTTTGCCCTTGCTGCTATCCCGTAATGTCACTTGCCGCCACTCGCTATCCCGTTGCCCATTGAGTAACTGGTCAACGCGCAGACGGGCTGTCCGAGCTTGCAGGCGGCTTCGACGTCGCCCGCGCGTTGTCGTGCTCTCCGGTATGAACGGCTGTGGATCTTCCAGGTATATCTGTTGGTCTTTGTGGATGTCCACCACAAAGGTTTCACCCATCGCCTCCAAACCCCTCAGAAAAGCCGGATCCTTCCCATAACCACCATCTGCACCTACCCAAGCAAAACGCAGGCCAAGCGCCTTCTGATGGAGCACCATCTCCAGCGCCAACTCCGACTTGCTTTGATGGTTCCGCTCAGCTTCCGGGATACCTGCCTTGCGACAGCGAGCCGGGTTCGATACCCATTCTTTGGGTAGATAGAGACGTTCATCAATCAGCGTGGACAAGTGTCCTTTGCCCAGTGCTGCAAATACTCCAACCTGGCAGTTATCTACCTTGCCTTGGCGGCCATTCCAATGGCGTTTAACCCCCACTGAATGTTTGCCCTTTTTGGCAAGGCCACTCTCATCGAGCAGCAGACAGGTGTCTGCGGTTCCACCCAGCCATTGATCGGCTTCCAGCGCCACTTGGTCTAACACAGCACGATGATCCCACGGGGACTCGGTGAGCATATGCTGGAGGCGCTGGTCATCGGCTTCTACAACCACCTCCTCCATGCGCTCCATGTTCTTTCTCTGCGCTTGCATCAGGCCTTTGAGATAGTGTGTGGCCGGTTGAAACACCGACCTCGTTTTGCTTCGAAAATGGGATTCAAAGCGGTACTGGAAACGTTGGAATCGCTCCGCTATGCGATCGATTCTACTTATGCGCGTATCAGGTAATTCAAATGACCTTGGTGCTTGTCATTTGATGCTATTCCTTACGATGATTGCCAAGAAATTCACAGCATATATTTTATATTATTCAGTGAGTTACTTATAGATCTAATCTGACAAAGTAGAATTAACGGGGAAGGAATTAGCCACAGCCCAGGCCGATGATGATGGGTACTGGATAGCAAAAGTGAACGGTCTTCCAATTTCGCCTTGCTACGTACGTGCGGTATCCGGTGGTAGCACTGCGGAAGCACGGGTTAAGCGGACGGGCGGAAATTGCAGCAGCGCAGGGCTTCCACCGGACTTGACCGCGAGTATTTACAGGGACAAACTTTGTTTCCTGTGTCATGGCGATGATGGAAAAGGCGTCATAGGATCCGGGGGCGATATTCAGGGCAAGTCGTCTTCCGACACTCAACGTGCGATAGCCGAGGAGCTGGTCCACACGGGTATTGACGTTACACTCCAGGAGCTCAAAGCGCTTACAGTTTTCCTGGAAAATCCCACTCCTCTTCAACCGTTGGAGACGGTAGATTTCTCCGACCCGGAGCAGTGCAGGATTTGCCATCCGCGTCAGTTCCGTGAGTGGTCCGGCAACATGATGGCCTACAGCGCCCTCAGTCCGACATTCAGCGCACTGGAGGCTCTCGGCAATGCCTTCTCGGTATCCCAGGGAGGTTCCGGATTTGCTGCCGGGAATCATCCTACGGCCCTGTTTTGTCAAAGTTGCCATAATCCGGCGGACACTTTACTCGGCAGTTTCCCAACCCTGTCTGACAGCAATGGCCATGCGATGAGGGATTTTGCGACCAAGGCTGGACGGGGAGGCATTTCCTGCGACATCTGCCACCAGATTTCCGGGCCAGATACATCACTTGGGTTTGGCCGCCTCGGCGACGGAATCGCGAATACAGCGTTTGCACTGGAACCCGGAGATACGAAGTTTGGGCCGCTGGATAATCCAGAGTACAGCCCTACACATACTTCGGCTCATGGCCAGGACATCAATATGCAAGACGGCTACCTGAGGAGCGGTGAGTTCTGCGGTACTTGCCATGACGTGCGTACACCCCCGGATGGCAATCTGACCGATGCCGTTGATCCGGTGACCAACGAGCCTTTCCAGCGCTTGGAAAACCTCTTTACTGAGTGGAAAAATGGCCCCTACGGGCCGATCAATAATACGGTTGGAGGTGTTGTGACCTGCAGGACTGTCACATGGATCTGGGCCCACCAGAACCTGCCGGTTCTTACGCTGAAGGAGAGACCACGGTCTATCCGCGTCCCAGATATGTGTTCGAGCGGGAAGAGGTCAGAACCCACTATTTCACGGGCATCGATATCGCCTTGATCGACTTTCCGGGCCAGGACGACGAGGCACGCGATGAGAACGGCAATGTCATAGGCCAGGTACAACGGCGCCGGATTCTCATGGAGTCGGCGGCCGAGATTGCAGTATCTGCCCCTGAGGCTGTTGACAGCGGTGCTACCATCCCGATTACGGTTCAGGTAACCAACAGCGGTACCGGGCATAATCTGCCTTCCGGCTTCTCTCAGGAGCGGCAGATATGGGTCGAACTGATCGTTACCGATAACAAGGGTCAGGTGGTCTACGAGAGTGGCACGCTGATGGATACCGCACATCCGGAAACCGGCGAAACAGAAGCGGACGGCAATCTCGATGATGAAGATCTGCGAAATCTTGTCGGACCCAACGGTGGTTCCGGTGTTATTGATCCACTCACACTGGAGGCAGATGTGATACATGGTCCGGATTACAACCGGCGCCACGAGCACCCGCCTGTCTACCAGGGCCTTGCCAATTTCGGCAATGAGTTCATCCGAATTCCGGTGGATGGAAACGGCGAGCCGATGCGGGACGACCAGGGGCATTTCATCGAAGAGGAGGTGTTCATGCCATTCCTCTCAACCCACACGGACAACAGCTTCTCCATTCCAGCGTTAAAGACCGTGGATGTACGCTACGACGTCGATGTACCAACAGGCATCGAAGGACCGCTGCAGATCAACGTCCGTTTACGCGCCAGAGCCTTCCCACCGCGTTTCCTGAGAGCTTTGGCAGCAGGTCGGCCGGATCTGGTTAATGAGAAGATGGTCGATAGAAACAGGATTGTTGACATGGTTTCCGCTGCACCAGTCAACGTGCAGATCCAGTAGCGCCAACCAATAATGAAATCGCCTGGCAGGCCTGGCGTTCAGCTGGGTCTGTCTGGTGAGGGGGAAGCAACCTCCCATCCCTTTGCCAGCGAGACGTCAGCTGATTTTGACTTCCTGTATGGATTGGGCTGACCCGCGCAGTATGGTGAACTTGAGTTTCTTGTATTCGATACTGCTGCCCACCGGTGGAATTTCGCCCGCCTTCTCCAACAAAAAACCCGCCAGACTGGAGTAGCGGCCCTTTGGCAGATCAATGCCCAACTCCTCAGCCAAGTCAGACAGATCAACCCGGGTGTTCACTAGTAGGGTGCCGTCCTCCTGCCGCTGAATCAATTGTATATCGGGCTCTCCGGCATCGTACTCGTCCTGGATCTCTTCCACCACCTCTTCCAGGATGTCTTCAATACTGACGATGCCTTCCGCACCGCCGAACTCGTCCACCACGACCGTGACTTGTTCTCTTGTTCTGCGCATGCCCAGCAATAGGTCCTGGATACTCTTGCCGGCGGGTACGTATGTGACCTGCTTGATGAACGGCTGAATCGGCTCGCCCTCAGCCACCCCCAACAATTCCAGCGTGTCAAGCACGCCCACGATACGATCCACCCGTTCCTGATAGACAGGAATTCTTGCGTGTGAATGTTCTATGGCTACTTTTCGGGCCTCACTACAGGTGGCGTCCCGTTCCACCATGGCCACATCGATCAGTGGCATCATCACCTCATGTGCCGTGGTTTCGCCAAAATTAAACAGGCGCCTGATCATGCCCTGCTCCATAGGTTCTATGTCCCCGTCATTGGAGGACATTTGCATCATGGTCTGGATTTCCTCACGCAGTGTGAAGGGATTTGTTACGTCATTGCCACCTAGCAGGCGGCCCAACAGGCGGGCCAGAGAGCTGAATATCACCAGGATGGGATAGAACAGGTAAGAACAGAATTTCAAGATAAAGATGATGCGCGGGGTAAGGTCGTTGGCGCGCTGCTGAAAAATGCTCTTGGGTACGATCTCCCCGAACACCCAGATCAGGGGCGCCACCAGCACGACTGCCATCCAACTGGAGCCCGGGCCGAACAACTCAAGCATCAGGGCGGTGCCATGGTGGTATTGGTGACCACCGCTATATTGGTACCCACCAGAGTGGTGGACAACAGCCATTCCGGTTTTTTGAGCATCTTCAAGGCCAGTTTCGATCCCTCGGAACCTTTGGCCGCCTGGTGCCGCAGTTTCATGCGGTCAGCACTGATCACACCGATCTCGGAGCCGGAAAAAAAGCCCTCGGCAATCAGACAGATCGCCATGATGGCAGTAGTGACAAATATATCCATTATTCGCCTTCCTCCATGGCAGGTTCTTCAGGCTCGTCCAACGACACTTAGCTTTCGGAGTGGTGTTCGCGAACCATGAGGGTTTTCAGACGGTTGGCCTCCACCTCCTCCACTGTGAAGCTGAAACCGCTCAGACTGATGCTGGTGCCTTCCTCCGGCAGCTCTCCCAACTCGTGTAGGATGCGGCCGCCGACGGTTTCAAACTCGACTTCTTCTAGTGCCGCTCCGAACTCTTCGTTGAACTGGGCGATGGAGTGGGAGCCGTCCACCCGTCTGGTGCCGTCATGCGCAACATCCACATCGGTTCCTGAAATTACATCGGAGGGGCTGGGTATGTCACCGAAGATGCACTCCAGCAGGTCCTCCATACTGATGAGCCCGGTAACTCCACCGTACTCATCCACCGCCACCGCCACCGACAACCGCCGCTTACGAAAGCTGTGGAACAACTCTGAGGCGGATTTGGTCTCGGGCACAAAATAGGCTTCGCGCAGGATATCGCTCAAACCTTGGGGCTTATTCTCCAGCATGTTGAGGTCCGCAGCCAACAGGTCTCTGGTGTGCAGCATGCCCTGAATCTCATCCCTGTGTTCGAGGAACACAGGCACCTTGGTGCGACGCGTGCGCTTGAGTTTTGTTACCATCAGTTTGATCGGCATGTCCGCCGGGAGAAAGAACACGTTGGAGCGGGGCGTCATCAAATCCTCCACCGTGCGGTTGCCGAAATCGAAGATCTGTTCGATATAGCGTGCCTCGTTCTGGTCCAATACTCCATCTCCCACTGCTTCTCGGGCCAGGGTGCGGACCATGTCGCGGGTGACTATGCTGCCGCTGTCAAGTTCGCGACCCACAATCAGGGTGGTGAACCATTCCGCCACCAAGCGCACCAGCCAGCGCAAGGGTGTAATCAGTCGGGCAAAGAGGTCAATGGGGCGACTCTGAACGGTGGCGAAGGCCACGTTGTTGCGGATGGCCAGGGTCTTGGGTGTGATTTCACCCACCAGCAGCAGGATCGGCACCATAATGAGCAGATTGAGCATCTTGTTATCTGCGCCGAAAAGCTGAATCACGATCGCCGCGGAGATGACGGATGCGGCCACGTTGACGAATTCGTTGCCGATCAGAATGGTGACAATCAGTCGGCGGGGCTCGCTCAACATGCGCTCGATGAGGGTGATCCGGTGGTTGTCGTCACGCCGCATCTGTTCCAGTTGCAGTTTGTTGAGGGAAAACAGGCTGGTCTCGGAACTGGAAAAAAACCCCGACAGCAACATCAACAGAACGAATAACACCAACTCGATGATAAGTGTAATGTCCAATACTTTTCCCCATTTGTGGATAGCCAATGAAATTGACTAAATGACATCAATGTTACAAGAGCGATGCGGGAGATGCACTAGGTCATTCGTTTTGCACGAAGCGACATGCCGGATTGATTGAATGGCAGTCTGGGCAATAAGCGACAAAACTCCCACCGACAGCCACTGTCAGCTATAGTGTTGTAAGGCAGAACAACAGGTAGTCGATAATGCTGGCGTGGTTACATAAACTCTTTTCCACAGATGAGCCCAGTACATCCTGCCTGCCGGCGGAAGAGATCGAGCAGCACATTGACTTGGCGGTCAAAGAGTTCGATAGCAGGATCGCACTGATCCCAGGCTACCGCAAGAAGCTGTCACCGGCAGTGGAGAGTGCGCTGCTGCATGCCGAATCGCTCATCGAACGCATCCCTGGTCCAGTGGATGTCAACACCAAGGCCTACGGCGCAGATCCCAGGGTCAACGCCTATTTCGGTTCCCCCGAAAAGCTCGAACATCTCTTTAGCCACAGTACCGAATTTCGCGCTTTTTCAGACCAACCAGCCCAAGCCAACCTTGAGTATATTTACGCCCTGATGGTCATGACTCGGCACAGGAAGACCCGCCCCGGTCACGCCCTGAGGGGGGATATGGTGCAGAGTGATGTGATGCAGGACGTGGTCTACTTCTCCGACCATCATCTGGTTAAACCCGCCGAGTCAGAGATCGAAGTGCGCCGCGATCTACGGGAACGGGCCTTTCAGCACCTGCTCGCAGAGTCGGTACAGAAGGTGGCCCTCCACAGCAAGGAGAAGGCCGATCTGGAACGGCAAAAGGTCCATCTGAAAATGGAGATCAAGACCCGCCACGCCGAGCGTAGTGGCCTCGATTTTCTGCACGAAAAATCTACTGATGACGTAACAGAAGGCATATTCTCCCGTCAATTGGCCGAGATAGAGGAGAAGCTTACCAAGCTGCGCCAGAGACTGGAAACCATCAACGATTATCTCGATCTGCTCATTGATGTACTCAACCACTCGCCAGACTACTGTGGCCTGGAGAGCCACGAAGACTGCCTCAATCGCATCAACGTTGTAGTCGATGCGGATGCCGGCCACCAAGTGCCCTATGCCAATATCCGCATCGGCAAGACCCGCCGCTGTGGCGTCATCGTGCGCTATCCCCGCAAGGAGCTGGTGGAGACCAGCCGTATTGCCAGCCGCTTGCACTCGCTCTATAGCTAAAGTTATGCGAAGAAAATCGTCATCTATTTTGACAAAGGCAACTAATAGGAAGAACATTTACCACAAATTTAATCGCGCGAATTATCATATTCAGACAGGGCTATTCCAGCCGCTTGGGGATAAAGATGGAAAGATTGGGAGACGCTTTCAAATCAGAGGAAATAAGAGAGGTCGACACGATAAAGGGGATTCAGTTCCCAGCTTTTTTAGAGACGAAAAAACTCATTATTACCGGTCCTCCGGGTTGTGGGAAAACAACCATTCTCAACGCGATTGGCGGCTGGCCAGAGGAAGGCTACCTCGATATTTCAAGCAAGGATTGGTGGAAATCTTCTATTTTGCATCAACGACCGAGAGAACTTCATCTTGGCCTGCCTTTCGTTGGATTTGAAAAAGCCGTACCTGTCTACGACGCATATACGCTTGATGATTCATCCTACTTAGAGATCGATTTTTTTCGTATTCCCCTGCCTCCACCAAAGACGCATCCGTTGTCTACAAATTTTCGTGAACGATTCGTCTTTGAATTCATTCTATTGCCTGCCGAAAAGACTTATGAGCTCAGAAGGACGAGGTCAAAGTCGGGCACACATCATGTTGATGATGACCTCACTCTGGACAAAGTTCGTGAGGAACTGTTTTTTTTCAAACGGCTTGCACTCTTTTTTCATCAAAACGGAATGACTGTCTACATCAGGGATGCTTTAAATGGAAAGCCCAAGAGGATCTGTGAATCCGTGCTTGGTCAGATGGTTCAATCTGACGAGCAGGGTGAGGCGCTTTATCACCACCTTGATCAAATCAGGTTACGTGAGAGACTGCTCAATCGTTCCTGGAGTATTCGGGGCAACAAGAAGCTGCTTGATCTCTTCGTCGAGGTAATTCCTAATGCCTTGAATGTAGAGCGCTGTAGTATCTTCATCAATGATCCAAAGACTGGAAAAGTCTGGCTGCAAAGCGGCACGGGACTCAATGAAAAGCAGATTGAGATGGACATGCATGATTCATTGGTTGGCCAAATGATTGCCACCGGTGATTACAATGTAAAGGAAGACATGGATCTGCTGGATGGTCCACATAAAGAGATCGATGCGCAGACGGGGTTTGCGACCCGAAATGAATTGTGCGTTCCAATCAAGAGCCTCTCCGACCAGAAAACTGCGGGAGCCATCCTGGTCCTGAACAAGAGGGGAGGGGAGAGTTTCAAGGAGGCGGATAGGGTGCTTCTGGAGAAAGTAGCCAGCCATCTGCAGTCAGCCATCGAGAGTATTTTTCTCCGGCAGGAACTTATGGACTTTTCGGAGCTCCTGACAAATCGTGTGCGTTATTCCGAATGGGCCAAGTATTTGATGTGGGTGATATTGGGGGTGGCGCTGGCGGAGGCTGTGCTCATTACTTTTTTATTGGAGAAACTGTAGGCAGGGTGAGATTGTTCACCTTTGGTGTACTCTTAACGGAGATTGTCGGCAGCGGTCTACTGAGTCAGGATGCCATCCACGTCGGTTACCTTAATCGCGCTGGTGATCGATTTTCAGGGTGGGGCTTACCGTATTTACTGATCTGTTTTGTGTGATTGCCTGCGCACCGGCAGGCACTTTCTGAAGCTGTTAGCCCGCTTCAGATTCATGCCGAAAAACAATCAGCTCAAAAAATCGAAATATTCCTGAAAATTTGTGATTCAGGTTCAGTTACAGGCTCTAAATCTTGACATTAGTATAAGTATTGTCTAATATACTTACCATTGTAAAGCAATTTTCAGAAGGTAAATGAAGTGAGTATCTTCACCTGTAAATCGATGAGAGCCGCCGTCATAGCTTCAGGTTCAATGTTGGTGCTGAGCGTGGTTTTGTTAGCTCCAGTGCTACTGTTGTCTGATCCTGTTCCCGGCCTGTTTGTATGGTTTGTCTATCCTGGGTTTGCTGCACTGTTAATCAGTCCGGCTATCCTGCTGGCAGCGGCTTTGGCATCACTTGTTCCATCTGTGAATGAGCATTTGAAGAATTGCCAGCATTGAGCTGGTCCGTTGGCGTAATACCCAGAAACAAAAGGCCGCCCCAAATGGAGCGGCCTTTTGCTATTGTAACGCTGAAGACTCTTGGAAATGACCCGTACTGACAGTCATCTCTAATTTTAGCTCAAGGTTTCAGTGCTCACATTTATCCATTTTCTCTTTGGCCCCAGGTAACACTGTAAGAAGAAAAGTTGTAATCAGTATCAATGGAGCAAAAAGGAGTAACAGTAATCCTGCGAACATGACGATCTGCTGCATGTAGAAGATATCGGGGACAATTTTGAGTCCCGTCATTATCATCAAAACCCCGGCGAAGAAAAAAATGGTGGAGACGATCACGCCTTCACGCATGGTTTTACAACCAATTTTTAGCAGACTCATAGTTTTGATACCTAATTGAGCAATTTTTAGTGTGGTTGGGTAACGCCTTATCTCGCCTCAATCTTTACTCTTCCAGTAATTTGTCGGCTGCTCCCCGTTTAAGATCGAACTCCTGTTCGACCATCCTGTTCCATTCGTCACGTTTGAAGACGCTCTCAGCCGGTACCTTTGCATGTACCAGGTTGTAGTGTAGATGGCGGTAAAAACCCGAACATAATTGGCGAACAGCGGTAACCGGATGAAATAGCTGCAAATAGCGAGTCAGAAGAAACAGCCAGCGACAAAGAGTGACATCGAGAAAGAAATCGGGAAGATGTAGGGAGCCGTTGAGAAGGTGTGGTACCGGGTGTATCGACCTCGACAGT
>JAMJIN010000123.1:0-12496 GCA_036784775.1 Chromatiales bacterium
TGGATTTTTGGGTGGTCAGCGCACGTTCCCGCAGACCGATCTTTTCAGCCATTTCGGTGAATGCCGTGGCAACATGGGAGATCTCATCCTCTCCGGGCATGGATGCGGATACTGCATAGTTTCCCTGTGCCAGTTGCAGGGCGGCATTTTTCAGCTTGCCGATCCGTTTGATGATGGTCTGCCTGAGTAACCATGAGAGGATCAGAAATGTGAGGATGAATCCGATGGAGTGGCTGATGATATTCCGGCGTGTTTGGGCGGCCACCCGCTCTTCGATAATCTTTCCAGGTAGTTTGATGCTCATTACGCCCCGCAGATCACCGAGTTCGTATTCGTAAGCCAGGTCGTAACGCTCCCTGATGCTGGGGGGGGCATCCTCCCGTTTACCGTGACATTTTAAGCAGTGGGGCTTGATCCAGATCGGTTGGGAAAAATGGTAGAAGGGCTCACCGTTGGGTCCGGCAAAGGGAACCATTCGCTCTTTTTCCTCCGGGTTGTCCTGAAAGTGGCGGATAGCCTTCATCTCAATCTCATCCGCCCTGTTATTGGGGTTTCTCGGGCGATCAGAGACATTGTTAAAGGTCAGACCGGTGCCCACCCATTTTCTGAACTCTTTGGAAATCCGGCTGATGGAGTGGGCAGGGAGAAATCCCAGGGTTTTTTCATCGATGGGTATATTGTGGGTGAGAAAATGCCTTTGATAGACATTTCGCAAAGACATCAGCATGCCGCGAATGGTTCGGGCGTGGTCGCGGATATTTTCGACCACTTGGGACTCAACCTGCCGGTGCCCCATATACTCCACGGTTGCAAAATGGCCTAAAAAGACGATTGCAGTAACAGCCAGGACTTTGGTTTGTAACTGCATTGCTAGGTTATTTCCTTCATGCTTTCTAAATGATGTGGCATCTTTCGATACAAAACAGAGGGGCTGTTTTCTGTATAATTCAATTCATGGTTTCCATACCCTGCCTCTGTTGGATATATTGCGACCAGCTATCATTTAGATAGCTATCAAAACTATTTTCGACCCTTTCACGAAAAACTTTAATTCTGATTTCTTTCGCTAAATTTAGTGTCCGTCAGAAAATACTGCTTTTACCACGAAGAGCACGAAGTACACAAAGAAAATATACTGTTAATCAATCTCTTACCTTCATATTCTTTGTAGTTAGGCATGTGTATCCAGATGGACACTGAGAATAGCCGGGTAAAAATCATAGTCTGCCTTTATTCACAGCCTCAGCGCGAGATTTTCCATGTGCCGTCGGTCTGTCGGCAGAAGGTGAACCTCGACGTGCCGCTGAGTTTTCTGGCTTGGTTGGTGATTTCAGCTTCACGGCAGGTTGTGCCGCCTTTTTCGATGGTTGACAGAGTCATCAAGCTGCCTTGGTTGCCTGATTCCGGGTTTTTCCACGCCGCACTGTCACCATCCTTTCCACTGTTCAATAGTTCTCGGGCCGCCTCTTTCATCATGTCCCAGTCTTTGTCGGTAAAGTAGCGGACGGGAGAATATTGAAGCCAACGCAACTCCAGTGCCTGGGCAGGCTGACAGATGCCGCCCAAAAGTATGCAGAGTGCTGTGGTGGGACGGAGAAATCGGGATTGCATCTGTGCCTCCAATGCAGTGATTGCAATGAGTTAAACAGTGCGTGTAAGCGACAGTGATGTCAATCTGTGCTCGAACCCGGTTCAGCATTTATGAGAAAATGACCAGGAATAGGTTGTTCGAATCCTGGAGGTTCGTTTGGATCATTCGCGCCGTTTCGGTGGTATCCACAGGCTCTATGGCCAGTCGGCCGTGGAAAATTATTCTGCGGCCCATGTTTGCGTGATCGGTATCGGCGGCGTTGGCTCCTGGGCTGTGGAGGCGCTTGCCCGCAGTGGTATTGGCGCCATTACCCTGGTCGATCTCGACCATATTGCGGAATCCAATATCAATCGCCAACTCCATGCGCTGGATACCACGCTGGGGATGGCTAAGGTCGAAGCTATGGCGGAGCGGGTCTCTGAGATCAACCCTGACTGCCGGGTTTCCATCATCGAATCCTACATCGAGGCGGATAATCTCGAACTGATAACGGACGGCGGCTTCGATTATGTCATCGATTGTATCGACAGCTTTCGGATCAAAGCGGCGCTGATTGTTGCATGCCGCCGCCGGCGGGTGAGAGTGATTACCATCGGTGGTGCAGGTGGGCAGATTGATCCCACCCGTATCTACCTTGCCGACCTGAGCCGCACCAGGCAGGATCCTCTGCTCGCCAAGACCCGCAAATTGTTGCGGCGGGAATATGGCTATCCGGCTGCCGATTCAAAACGCCGTTTCCATGTACCTAGCGTCTACTCCACTGAAAACCTGATCTATCCCGATGAGACTGGAGGTGTCTGCGATACCAAGCCGGGTAGAGGGGAGGGTTCGCTCAACTGTGGTGGTTATGGTTCGGCCATGACGGTGACCGCCACTTTCGGACTGGTGGCGGTGTCCCATGTCCTTAAAGTGCTGGCGGCGAAGCAATCTTAGGCCGGATCAAGCGCAGCGGATCCGGCAAACGGGGTTAACCTTCCTTTCGGGCAAAAGCCACGGTATAGGACTTGCCCTGTTTGAGTTTCTTATAGTTACCAAAAACCTCGTTCAGATTGCGCTTCATAAACTGGCGCAGGCCGTTGATGGTGACCAGATAGAGGCGGCCGCCGGGATTCATCCGTGCCAGGGCGTCATGAAGATAGAGGCTGAGCATCTCCTTGCCCACCTTTGCCGGGATGTTCGATGCGATAACGTCAAAACGCAGATTGGGGTCGACCTGGTCGAAGCCGTTACTGAGTTTGGCTCCGGCATTGTCCAGGCCGTTTCTTTCGGCATTGCCGTTGCTGTAATCCACGGCGATAAAATCCTTGTCCACCATCAGGGTCTGGCCCTGTGGGGCAAGGTGGGCCATCAGCAGACCGATGGGACCATAACCGCAACCGAGGTCGAAACAGTTATCCGTTGTCTCGATCTCCAGTCGATCCACCAGCAAGCGGGTGCCTTCGTCGATACCGCGAGGGGAGAAGAGCCCCCAGGTAGTGTGGAAGACAAAGGGCAAATCCCGCAGGCGGGTGTCGAAGACAATGTCCCTGCGGTACTTTTCTAGTGTTTCTCGATCCAGCATGGCGGCGGAGTTTTATCCTCTTCGGCGGGAAAGTCAATCAAGTACCATATCCAGGGTCTCCAGGATAGGTTCCACACTATAGTAGTCGACAGGTATGGGCCAGAATCCCATGCCTTGCTGCAGGATCAGGGCCGGGAAACTGCGAACCCCCATTGAACGGCTGTTTTCGATCTCCTCTTCCAGCAGTTGATGGGTGGCCGGTGATTCCAGCGCCTCTGAGAACTGCTGTTCATCCAATCCGATGTCACCGGCCAGTTGGATCAGGGTTTCGCTGTCGGAGGGATTTTTTGCATGGAGGTAGTAGGCTTCCTGGATGGTCAGAATCATCGCTTCGGAAAAAGCCGCGCCCTGCAATCCTGCGGCGATCACCGCCCGACAGGCCGGGTAGGTGGAGCGGCGGGGTTTACACTGCTGCCAGAAATTGAAGTTGAAGCGGGTCTCCGGCAGCTTCTCCTGAATTCGCTTCCAGGTGGCCTGGAGGGTCTGCTGCATCTCTTCCGGCATCGGGTCATCGCTGTCCGGAGCCAGGCCGCCCAATAGCTTTAGCAGTTTCACACCAGGTGGCAGCTGCTTGCCCAGCTGTGCGAGTACGGGGCGAAACGCCCAGCACCAGCTGCACATCGGGTCGTGGATATAGAAGAGGGTTGAGTCTGTTTCAATGCCCATAGAGCAATAGCCCCTCAGCATGTTCCAGATGCTGGGGCGTACCTGCCAGCACCAGCACATCGCCACTCTGCAGACGGGTTTCGGGTGCGGGAGTCTCTCCACGAATGCCACCGCGCCTGACGGCGGTCACACTGACATCCCAGTCCCAGAGATGGAGATCTTCTATAGTGTGATCCACGGCAAAGGCCTTTTTCGGCAGGGTCACTGTATGCAGGCGCTCCTGAAACGCCTCATCGTGTTCCATATCCACCGGCTCTTCCCCATGGAAGAAGTCACGCAGCAGTTTGTAGTGGTTCTCTCGAATCTCACGCATGATCTTGAAAATGCGGGAGCAGGGAACCTTGAGCAGCAGCAACAGTTGTCCCCCCATCATCAGGCTGGCCTCGACCGCTTCCGGCATCACCTCGGTGGCACCCGCGGCCTCCAGTTCATCCATGTGCGTATCGTCGCGGGTGCGCACCAGCACCGGGAGTTCCGGACGGAATTCCTGTAGCCGGTGCAGGATCTTCATCGCTGAGGCGTGGTCTTCGAAGTTGAGTACTACCACGCTGGCGCGGCTGAGACCGGCGGCATCGAGGATTTCACGGCGTGACGCATCACCAAAATGGACCGGGTCACCGGCTTCATGCGCCTCTCTGACGACAGTTGGGTCGAGATCGAGCGCCACGTAGGGGAAACCTTCGTGGTCGAGAAGACGTCCAAGGTTCTGCCCGATACGGCCATATCCACAGATGATGACGTGCTGCTCCATCTGTTCTGTCTCTTCCGCCAGGTCGCCGATGATCTGAACCTCATCGCTGAAATTGCGCAGAGTACAAAATTGTTTTGCCAGGCGGCCGTTGTTTCGGATCAGGAAAGGTGATGCCGTCATGCTGACAATGATCGAGGCAAAAAGGATCTGCCCGATAGGGCCGGGCAGCAGGGAGGATTCCAGGGAGATATCCAGCAGCACGAAACCGAACTCTCCACCTTGCGCCAGCAGAACGCCGGTGCGAAATGCAGGAGACATCGAATTGCCAGTGGCGCGGACCAGGCCAAGGATGATTACGCCTTTAACCAAAATAAGCGCGGCGGCGAGCAGCAGCACCCAATGCAGGATGGGAAGCAGTGAGAGTAGATCGACGCGCATACCTACTGTGACAAAGAAGAGGCCGAGAAAGACGTCCTGGAAGGGACGTATGTCGGCCTCGATCTGATGGCGGAATTCGGTCTCTCCCAGCATCATGCCGGCCAGGAAGGCGCCAAGGGCCAGCGACAGGCCGGCTTCATGGGTGAGCCAGGCGGCTGCCAGGGTTACAAGCAGTACGGTCAGGGTGAAGAGTTCGGCAGAGCGGGCCCTGGCGATCTCATGAAACAGTGGCCGCAGCAGCCAGTGACCGGCCGCCATGATGACCACGAATACCAAGGCTGCCTTGAGCAGCGCCAACAACAGTGGCACCGCCATACCCTGGTCACCGGTTCCGGCCAGGATTGGGATCACCACCAGCAGCGGGATGACTGCCAGATCCTGAAACAGCAGGATGCTGACGCCAAGTCGACCGTGCTCCGAATTGAGTTCCAGCTGTTCCGACAACTGTTTTGTGACGATGGCGGTGGATGACAGGGCCAGAATGGCGCCAACGATGATTGCGGCGTTGAGGTCGATGCCCAATGCCCAGGCAATGCCGGTGGCCAGTGCGCCGGTCGCCAGGACCTGGCTACCGCCCAAACCGAACACCGAGCCCTTCATGGCGATCATCTGCGGCAGGGAAAATTCCAGGCCGATGGTAAACAGCAGAAAGACCACGCCAAACTCTGCCAGAAAGCGGGTATCTTCAGTGGATGCCACCCAGCCACTGCCGAAAGGTCCAACCAGAATACCGACGATCAGGTATCCGAGAATCGGCGGCAGGTGGAAGCGCCGGAAAAGGGTCACTGTGATCACCGCAATGGCGAGCAGCAGCAGGATAATCTGTAGGGTATGGATGTTCATTCAGGGTTTCTTTTCGATTTTTCTGCCACAAGGATACTTTAAATAAACAACCGATTGATATTACTCGTAGGGTTTGCATGCCATATGCTGTTAAAATGCCCTTTTTTAATCAGTAAAGAAACGAGATAGTGGCCAGACGCAAACCTAATAAGTCCGCCGGTAAGATGGATCCCCATCAAGCCAGGGAAGCCAGCAAGTACGATAATCCTATTCCCAGCCGTGAGTTCATCATGGAGACCATGGAGGAACATGGCGTCCCCATGAATCTTCCCGATGTCGCCAAGAAGCTCGATCTGCAGGACGAGGATCAGCTGGAGGCGTTACGCCGCCGCCTGCGTGCCATGGAACGGGATGGTCAGCTGGTGCGAAACCGAAAGGAAAACTACTGCATCGTCAACAATCGCGACCTTATCGCAGGCCGGGTGATCGGACATGCAGATGGATTCGGTTTCTTCAAGCCGGATGATGGTGGCGAGGATCTCTATATCTCGTTCAGAGAGATGCGTTCCCTGTTTCACGACGACCGCGCCGTAGTGCGGGTGACAGGTCTGGATCGGCGAGGACGTTTGGAAGCTTCTGTGGTGGAGGTGTTGGAACGCAACACTCACAGCGTAGTGGGGCGTCTCTACCAGGAGACCGGGGTCGGTTTTGTGGTGCCGGACAATAAACGTCTGAGCAAGGATGTGATTATTCCCCGCACCGAACTCAGTGGTGCTGCTCAGGGTCAGATGGTGGTGGCTGAGATCCTCGATCAACCCACCAAGCGCACTCAGCCCATTGGCCGCATCTCCGAGATTCTGGGCGACCACATGGCGCCGGGCATGGAGACGGATATTGCCATCCGTGCCCACGAGATCCCCGTCGCCTGGCCGGATGACGTGGAGGCGCAGATCGCCGGACTCTCCGGTGAGGTGCTGGAGGCGGAAAAGAAAGGCCGCACCGACCTGCGCAAATTGCCGTTGGTCACCATCGATGGCGCTGATGCCCGCGACTTTGACGATGCGGTCTATTGCGAACGTAAGCCGAAAGGGTGGAAACTGCTGGTCTCTATCGCCGACGTCTCTCACTATGTGAGTCCGGGCACTGCCCTGGATGTCGAGGGTCGTGAGCGCGGCAACTCCGCCTACTTCCCTGATCGGGTGATTCCGATGCTGCCGGAGGTGCTCTCCAACGGCCTCTGCTCTCTTAATCCCAAAGTTGATCGGCTCTGCATGACCTGCGAGCTCTATGTTGACGATACTGGAAAGATTACCCGTTCCAAGTTCTATCCGGCTGTGATGCACTCCCATGCGCGTCTTACCTATGACCAGGTGGCGGCAATGCTAGATGGGGATGAGGCGCTTTGCGGGCAATACGCCGAACTGCTGCCCCATATCCACGAACTGCACCAACTCTTCAAAGTTTTGAATGCAGGACGGCGGGAGCAGGGGGCGATCGATTTCGATACCACCGAGACCAAGATTGAGTTCAATGAGAAGAGCCGGGTTGAGCGCATTGTGCCGGTCTACCGTAATGATGCCCACCGCATGATCGAAGAGTGCATGCTGGCGGCAAATGTGGCGTCAGCTCGTTTGTTGTTGCGCAAGAAGTTGCAGGCGCTCTACCGTATCCACGAGGTGCCTGCGGAAGAGAAACTCACCGATCTGCGGGAATTCCTGGGAGAACTGGGCCTGAGTCTGCCGGGCGGCAACAAGCCGACGGCGGCTGACTACGCCAAACTGCTGGATGGCATCAAGGGACGTGAAGATGCCCACCTGATCCAGACTGTGCTGCTGCGCTCCATGCGGCAGGCGGTCTACAGCTCTGATAACGTGGGCCATTTCGGCCTTTCGTTTCCCGCTTATACGCACTTCACCTCGCCGATCCGTCGCTACCCGGACCTGGTGATACACCGGGCACTCAAGCACTTGGGGGAGAAGGGCTCGGCGGATAACTTTCTCTACACCAAGTCAGAATTGCAGAGTATAGCCGAGCACTGCTCCAGCACTGAGCGCCGTGCCGATGAGGCGACCCGTGATGCCACTGACTGGTTGAAGTGCGAATTCATGATGGACAAGGTGGGTGAGTCCTTCGACGGTATCATCACCAGCGTCAACTCTTTTGGTGTGTTCGTGGAGCTCAAGGATATCTATGTGGATGGCCTTGTTCACATCACTGCTCTGGACAACGATTACTACCATTATGACCCGGTAGGGCATCGACTTTCCGGCGAACGAACAGGCAAGGTGATCCGTCTGGGTGATCCCTTGCGCATCCAGGTGGCGAAGGTCAATCTGGATGATCGTAAGATCGACTTCGTTTTGGCGTCGCAAGAGGAAGCACCGCAAAAGCCAGCGAAAAAATCTCGCCGCAAGAGCAACAAGCCTCAGAATAAGCCGACCCAGCCAGTTGAAGAGAAGACTGAGAAGAGCACGAAGAAACGCCGGCGCAGACCCCGCAAAAGGGCCAGCAGCTGACTGTGTCCCAATCCCAGCTGATCATCGGTCTGCACGCAGTGCGAACCGCGCTCAAGCATGGCGATGCGGTTACCGGGGTTAGGGTCGAGGCGCGTCGCAGAGACGGCAGAATAAAAGAGATCCTGGGCCTTGCACTGCAGGGCGGGGTCGATGTCGTACAGGTTGAACGCGCAGAACTCGACGCGCTCTCCCGTGGTGAAAACCACCAGGGCGTGGTTGCTTTTACCCAAGCACCGGCGGTGCGGGATGAAGGTTATCTCAAACGTCTGCTGGAGGGCCTGGATGGTGCCCCTTTTCTGTTGGTGCTTGATGGTGTCCAGGATCCGCATAACCTTGGTGCATGTCTGCGCACCGCTGATGCTGCCGGGATAGATGCCGTGATAACCCCCCGGGATCGTTCTGTCGGCTTGACGCCGGTGGCCTGCAAGGTAGCCAGCGGCGCAGCTGAAACGGTTCCCTTTGTCCAGGTCACCAATCTTGCGCGCACCTTAAAGTGGCTGCAGGAGCAGGGAGTCTGGCTTATCGGCACTGCTGGTGAGGCGGAAACCGCACTCTACCAGGCGGATCTCAAAGGGCCTTTGGCTATTATTATGGGTGGCGAAGGCAAGGGTATGCGTCGACTGACCCGCGAGCAGTGTGATGCCCTGGTTCATATGCCCATGTTGGGGGCTGTTGAGAGCCTCAATGTCTCGGTTGCCACCGGTGTTTGTCTCTTCGAAGCCCTCCGGCAGCGCATTTCTGATTAACCTTTTCTCCTGTTTTTAAGCGATTTGGGATTTATCTCTCTAAAAAGTGTGGTTTAAAAGTTGACTAAATTACTTGGTTACTGCTAATCTTATTACCAAGTAAATTAGTAGGAAATTTGTTTGCGCATTTTAGGAGCGAGATAAAGATGAGACTGTCAACGAAAGGTCGATACGCAGTTACCGCCATGTTGGATCTGGCACTGAATGGTGTAGATGGCCCAGTGACCTTGGCTGAAATTTCTGAAAATCAGGGTATTTCACTATCCTATCTGGAGCAGCTGTTTGCCTCTCTGCGTGCAAAAGAGCTCGTACGAGGTGTTCGTGGTCCTGGTGGTGGGTACTATCTCGGTCGCAGTGCCGATGATATTTCCATTGCAAATATCATTTGCGCCGTTGATGAGTGGGTGGAATTTACCCGCTGCGGCGGTCGTAAGAACTGCAGTGGAGGTGAGCGCTGTCTGACCCATTCTCTATGGGATGACCTGAGTAGCGAAATCTTCGATTTCCTGACCAAAATCTCGCTCGGCGATCTGATCCGGCGTGGGGAACATAAGAAAGCCGACAAAGCGGCACACTTGAGTGTCGTCAACGATGAGGATTCCCGCGCGGCCTGATCTATTCCTGATTACTCATAACCCTGACAGATTGTCAGGGATAGTGGCTAGCGGGCTGTTGAAACCTCGGGTTTCGGCAGCCCGTTTCTGTTTGTGGAAAATAATTCAAAATTCAGATTGCCCAAAAATCTAAATCTTGGTGAGAAATCCAGGTTAATGGGCTATGATTCACGCTTTTTTCCAGGCACTGCCACTCGAATGCAATCTTTGCAGACCATAGCCGACTTCATCCGTTGGGGCGCAAGTCGTTTCAATGAAGCGGATCTGTTTTTCGGACATGGTACGGACAATGCGATTGATGAAGCCGCAGTGCTTGTATTGCATGCGCTTCATCTGCCCCCCGATTTCCCCGGCAGCTGGTTTCAGAGTCGCCTCACCCAGACGGAGCAGACAGATGTCACCCTGTTGCTGCAGCGTCGCATAGATGAACGTCTCCCAGCTGCATATCTGACCGGTGAGGCCTGGTTTGCCGGGCTGCGGTTCAACGTCAACGAGCATGTGCTGGTGCCCCGTTCTCCGATTGCCGAATTGGTGGAACATGAATTTGAACCCTGGATCGAGGCGGATCGCATCTCCCGGGTACTCGATCTCTGCTGTGGCAGCGGCTGTATCGGCATTGCTGCAGCGGCCTATCTGCCGGATGCAGTGGTGGATCTGGCGGATATTTCCGACCAGGCACTACAGGTGGCGGCGGGCAATGTGGCGGAACATGACTTGGACGATCGGGTCGAAGTCGTACAGTCCGACCTTTTTTCCGCCCTGGAAGGCCGTCAGTACGACGTGATCGTATGCAATCCGCCTTATGTGAGCGAGTCGGAGATGAGTCAGTTGCCGGAGGAGTATCATCGGGAGCCCCGGCTCGGACTGACGGCTGACGAGGAAGGGCTGGCGCTGGTTGCCCGGATTCTGCGGGAGGCCTCCAGTCATCTGACGTCCTGGGGTATCATAGTGATTGAAGTGGGAAGCAGCGCGGAGACGCTGATGGCACGCTATCCTGAGATTCCGTTTACCTGGCTCGAATTCGAGCGTGGAGGGGACGGTGTTTTTCTGTTTACAGCCGAAGAATTGGTCAGATATCGCGAGACGTTTTAACGGCTTGCGAGGGAGTAGAGTAGATGAGTTTGCAGCGCGCCCGAAGTGCTGAAGAGTACGTGGAGTGGATCAGGCAAGCCGTGTTTGAGGTGCAGGACCTACGCAGCTGTATGGAGTATGAGCTGGAGGAGATGGAACGCTTCCCCGCCTTCCTGGCTCACTTGGAGGAGGGGATAACGACGATCCAGCAGAGCATGGTCGATGGCGAATACCATTTTGGCCGGGAAGATCTGCCTTTCATGGATATGGTAAACCGGCACGCTGACGATATTCCCTTCGCCGTGTTGTTGCGGCAGATAAATGAAACGCATCGCAAGGGGATCGATGTGGATGCATCCAACGACTGAAAAGCCTCTGGCTGAAAACGAGAAACAACTATGGATCAATCAATTGTCTTCGATCTTGACCTGATTGCAAAATATGATCAGAGCGGGCCACGTTACACCTCCTATCCTACAGCCGTACAGTTTCACGAGGGTTTTGGAGAAGCCGACTACCGGCGGATTGCCCAGGAGAGCAATGCTTCCGGTGATCCGCTATCGCTCTATTTCCACATCCCGTTTTGCGACACGGTATGTTTCTATTGCGCCTGCAACAAGGTGGCGACCAAGGATCGAAGCCTTGCAGACAAGTACCTGCAGCGGGTTTACAAAGAAATGGAGATGCAGGGGGCACTTTTTGACCGCTTCCGCAAGGTGGAGCAGCTGCATTGGGGTGGTGGAACCCCGACCTTTATCAGTCATGATGAGATGCGTGAGCTGGTACGGCAGACGCGCAAACACTTTACGCTGCTCGATGATGACAGTGGTGAATACTCCATCGAAATAGATCCCCGGGAGGCCTTGGGCGATACCATCAAGGTGTTGCGTGAGCTGGGTTTTAACCGTATGAGCCTGGGAGTGCAGGATTTCGAGGAGAGTGTGCAAAAGGCGGTCAACCGTATCCAGTCGAAAGAGGATACGCTGAGTGTCCTGCAGTCGGCCAGGGATGAGGGTTTTCGGTCGATCAGCATTGATTTGATCTATGGCCTGCCGTTTCAGAGCCTCGGCAGTTTTGCAGGGACTTTGGATCAGATTCTGGAAGTCGACCCTGACCGGCTATCCGTCTTCAACTATGCGCACCTGCCGGAACGCTTCAAGCCCCAGCGGCGTATCAATGAGGCTGAGCTTCCGAGTCCACAGGAGAAGCTCGATATCCTCCAGATGACCATCGAAAAGCTCACCGGGGCAGGTTATGTCTATGTCGGCATGGATCATTTCGCCAAGCCTGATGATGAGTTGGTCATTGCCCAACGGAACGGTACGCTCTATCGAAACTTCCAGGGTTACTCCACCCATGCGGATTGTGATCTGGTAGCGTTAGGTGCAACATCCATCGGCATGGTCGGGCCGACCTATGCACAGAATAAACGCACACTGGATGAATATTATGATCGTATCGACCAAGGGAAACTTGCGGTTTTTCGCGGGGTGGAGCTGAATCGGGACGACCTGATTCGTCGGGATGTCATTACCCGGTTGATCTGCCATTTCACCCTCAATTTCGCTGCCGTCAACGCCCGGTGGGAGATCGATTTCCAGAATTATTTTGCCTCAGAGCTCAAAAACCTGAGTGGGATGGCAGAAGACGGGCTGGTGGATCTCACAGAGAGAGGCATCGATGTCCTGCCGAGAGGAAGACTCTTGATAAGAAATATCTGCATGCTGTTTGATGCCTACCTGAATTCCAAAGAGTCTAAAGGCAGTTTTTCTAAAGTAATTTGATTTCAGGTCGCTGAAGGAATGCCGGCTTTTGTATT
>JAMJIN010000492.1:0-1327 GCA_036784775.1 Chromatiales bacterium
TTGCCATCGCTTCAAAGAATGGCAGGGTAAACAAAAACGCAGTATGCGCCAGATCCATATTGCGGGTGAAAAACTGTTCGTGGATTATGCCGGGCCAACAATGGGGGTGATCAATCCCGATACGGGCGATCTACGCACAGCACAGATCTTTGTTGCTGTACTGGGTGCATCCAGCTACACCTTTACCTGCGCCCACTGGAGCCAGCAGTTGCCTGATTGGCTAGATGCCCATGTGCAGGCTTTGACTTACTTTGGTGGTGTACCAGAAATTATTGTGCCGGATAACTTAAAAAGTGCAGTGAGTAAAACGCACCGTTATGACCCTGAGATTAATGCCAGTTATTTGCAATTAGCGGAGCATTATCAAACCGCCATCATTCCAGCACGACCACTGAAACCCAAGGATAAATCAAAAGCCGAGATTGGTGTGCAAATCGTAGAACGTTGGATTATTGCCAGATTGCGGCACCAGCAATTTTTTACGCTATCTTCACTGAATCAGGCCATCCGTTCATTAGTCGACGAGTTGAATGACAAGCCCTTCCAAAAACTACCGGGTACAAGGCGCTCCCAGTTTAAACAACTGGATAAACCGGCATTGCACCCCTTACCTTCAAACCCCTATCAATATACAGACATCAAGCGTGCACGCGTACATATTGATTACCATATTGAATATGACAAGCATTATTACTCAGTGCCTCATCACCTCGTTAAACAGGAAGTGGAAGTACAGGTCTGTGATAACACGGTTGCGGTTTACCATCATGGCCAGCGTATCGCCTGCCATCTACGCAGTTACAGCAAAGGAACGCACACAACGCTACGTAAACATATGCCGGAAACGCACAAATCCGTGCATGACTGGTCACCCGAGCGCTTCCTGAAATGGGCTGACAACATTGGTTCAGAAACACGCGAAGTCATCAGCCTGTTACTACAACAAAAGCGCCACCCGGAACAAAATTATCGCCGTGTTCTGGCACTGCTGAGTAACGCAAAAAAATACGGTAACGAGCGGCTCAATAATGCCTGTGGCAGGGCCTTGCTGATCAACTCCCCTACACGCAGCAGTATCGAGTCCATTCTTAAACAGGGGCTGGATAAAGTCGTTATGGAAACCGATGCAATGATGCAAGAAGAGTTGGCATTAGACACGCATGAAAATGTGCGTGGCGCAGACTATTACCATTAAACAAAACAGGAGATATTATTATGCTTAACAACCAAACATTAGAAATAATGCGCCGCTTAAAACTTACCGGCATGGCCGATGGGCTTGAACAACAACTGGCGCAGCCTTCAACACATGACGAACTTGGCTTTA
>JAMJIN010000124.1:0-12313 GCA_036784775.1 Chromatiales bacterium
TGAGTCCGAACGATTTTGAGCAGCAAATGATGGCGCAGAAAAAAGCGGCTTAACTGGGTGTAACAAAATCCTTGACCACGTCAGTATGGGCACCTTATCCAGTGACTAAAAAGTTCATTGGCCAGAAGATCCTTTCGGGAATTAGCTGGATCGTGTAGGTGGGGGCTTTGGTGTGCAATTTCCAGTTGACGCTGAAAAATAGCGTACTGGTTGAAAAGGGAGGGTCTATTACGGCTGTTTGAAGATTCGATGGGTGATTATGGGGAAGGATTGCAGGCGAATGGCAGTCAGCTGGTCAGCGGTTCTCTATGGTTTATTGGAACCTGGTTTGAGGAAGGTATTGGTTTGGGTCTGCTGCCGGGCAGTGGAAAATAGAGGCCCAAAACGCACACAGGCGGACAAAATGTCCGCCTGTGTGGATTGGCACATGTGATGTGCCTTCGCTAACTGTCAGCGATCACCAAAGGGTGATTACTTGGCAGGAGCGGCAGGTGCTACAGGAGCAGCAGGTGCTACAGGAGCGCCGTAAGGAGCGTAGCCGTAAGGAGCGTAGCCGTAAGGTGCGCCGCCGTAACCGTAGCGATCGTTGTAACCGTAGCGATCGTTGTAACGGTTGTAGCCACGACCGTAGCCGTTGCCACGAGCGCTACCGCTCATGCCGAAGCTGAAGTCACCAGAACCGTCGCCCCAGCCGTCACCGAAACCATTGTTGTCCCAACCACGGTTACCCCAAGGACCGCCCCACCAGGCAGAAGCAGAAGCGGAAGCAACGATCAGAGCAGCTGCTGCTGCGGCTTTAACAATCTTAGACATTTTTTTAATCCTCATGGATGTTTGTTTGAAAACCTTTTGAAAGCGGTGCTGCTGCCTTCTGGTACAAAAGAATATTAGTAATTTATTAAATAGTCAACAGCAAACATTTCTATCGAATGTGTGACTGGATAGGATTTGACTATAATGCTTGTTGGCTAACCCGGACGACCATCTATACGAGGCTTCAAAAGTACCGGCAGATAGAAGAGGGCGAAGAGCAGGAAGCAGAGCACCCACAGCCCCCCTGAGAGCTGTATCCAGAGGCCGTATTGGTTCGGGGCAACATAGGGAGCGAAAACACGCAGCGCAACCGCAAGGTTGATTGCAATGAAACTGAGTTCCACCAGTCTGGGTGGCTGCAGTGAACGACCCGTGTGTCCCAGCGCTACTCTGGCCATCATGCCAAGGGTCAATATCCCGACGGCGCCGGTGGTGAGTGCGTGAGTGGCGAGGTTTGCCGGGAACAGTTCCAGGTTGGCGAGCGAATTCAACAGGAAGCCCAGGGCAAACCAGCCAAGGCCGGTAAACAGCACCCAGAGAATCGGTACCTGCCAGATGCCGGGGTGGTACCAATCGATAAGACGCCAGAGCTGTGAAAAGGCGACGGTGAGCGCCAGGGTGGAGAGCAGCCAGGGATTGGGAAAAAGCAGCTCTGCAAGTGTCCAGAGGATGATGGCACCGAACGCCAGGCGTTCCCGGTTGCGATTGAATCGGGGTTGGGAGCCGGTTACGGCCTTCTCTGTGAAGAAGGGGAGCACCCGTCCGCTGACCAGAATCAACAACAGCAGCACCGTATTCAGCATCAGGTCATAGCCCTGGGTTGCTGTGTCAAAGAGATGAAGTGACTGGGCGTGTACCAACAGATTAGCCAGAGTCATGACGCCGATCATTGGCAGAAAGACGCGGTTGATCTTGTTTTGTGCCCGCATCAAGGGGCCGTAGAGCGCCATAGCAAAGAGCGGCAGAAACATGAGATCACTAATCGCAATCACAGGATCAGGCAGAATGGGGATGAAAGGCGCCAAACGTCCGATAAGCCAGACCAGGGCGAGGGCGGCAAGGGGTTTGCCGATTAGCGTGTCGATGCCGGTCCAGTTGCGTACAGCGGTCAGCAGGAAACCTGCGATGACTGCACTGGTATAGCCGAACAGCATTTCATGACTGTGCCAGCCGATCATCCCATAGTAGTCGGGGGCCGGAATGTGGCCTGTCCAGATTCCGAGCCAAGTGGCAAGGATGAGCACGGCGCCAAGACCGGCCAGGATAAAAAATGGTCGGAATCCGAGTGCAAATGGGACGAAGCTGTTGCTATTGTCTGGTGTTGGCGGACGTTCGCCGAGTTGAATAACTGCCATGATGCCTGTCGATTTTCAAAATGCAAAGAATAGATGGCGCACTATAGGCCAGCATTGATGATTATCAAGCTTGTATCAATAGGGTTTGTATGTGAATGATCAATGCGTAGGCACGATCAAGCGTAGCGGATCGGGCATTGTTGAGTTGACTGAATAGATGTGGTTGCCGGTTCCGCTGCGCTTGAACCGGCCTACTTCTATGGAGTCTGAATGAATCGATTATTGTCATTTCCATCCTTAGGTTCGTAAACGCTACATCCATGTGGCACTACTCGACCGCAGGGAGAAATCTCATACCCCGATAGTGAGGGAGTGCTCCGTTGCTTGAGATCTCTCCCGGTGGTCGAGATGACGGGATTCGTTCTGAGTCTCCCTAGCCACGAAACAGCAGTGGTAACACATCCTTGAAGCTGCAGACGAAATGGACCTTCAGCCCCTTGCGGATATGGTCGGGCACCTCTTCATAGTCGCTGTGGTTATCTTCCGGCAGAATAAGTTCGCGGATGCCGGCGCGCCGGGCGGCGATCAATTTCTCGCGGATGCCGCCAATGGGGAAGACCTGGCCGGTAAGGGTGAGTTCTCCGGTCATGGCGAGATGCCGCACCGGTTTGTCGAGGGCCAGAGAGAGCAGGGCGGATGCCATGGTGATACCGGCGGAGGGGCCGTCTTTAGGGGTAGCGCCAGCCGGTACATGCAGGTGGATGAAGGCTCTTTTAAAAAAACCGAGATCGGCGCCGAAGGCCTCTGCGTGACTGAGGATATAACCGTAGGCGATCTCTGCTGACTCCTGCATGACATCGCCTAACTGGCCGGTCAGCTTAAAGCCTCGATTGAAGGTGTGGGTACGCACAGCTTCAATATTAAGGGTGGCGCCACCCATTGCGGTCCAAGCCAGTCCGGTCACCAAACCAGGTCCGCTCATATTGCGCTCATCACGGAAAACCGGACCACCGAGATAATCCTTCAAAACCTCGGGTGGCACATCGATGGGGGTTTCTTCTCCGCCAAGGATCTTGACCACAGATTTGCGCACAATCTTGCCGATCTGTTTCTCCAGTCGGCGCACGCCTGGATCCCTTGCATATCCTTCGATAATGGCACGAAGACTGGGGCTGTTGAGTTTGATGTCGCGGCGTTTAAGTCCGGCTTTATTGAGCTGGCGAGGAAGTAAGTACTTACGTGCAATCTGTAGTTTCTCACTGGCGATATATCCGGAAAGATGGATCATCTCCATGCGGTCGAGCAGTGGCGCGGGAATCGTATCCAACTGATTGGCGGTACATATGAAAAGCACCTTGGAGAGGTCGAATCGCAGGTCGAGATAGTGGTCGAGAAAGTCGCTGTTCTGCTCCGGGTCGAGTACCTCCAGCAGCGCGGATGCGGGATCGCCGTGGTAAGAGGCGCCGATCTTGTCGATCTCATCGAGCATGATCACCGGGTTCTCAGTGCCAACCTCTTTCATTGTCTGGATGAATTTACCCGGCATGGCGCCGATATAGGTGCGGCGGTGTCCCTTGATCTCCGCCTCGTCACGGATTCCACCGACGGAGAAGCGGAAAAACTCCCGTCCCAGCGCCTCCGCGATGGAGTGCCCGGTGGAGGTCTTGCCTACGCCTGGCGGGCCTACCAGCAGAATGATGGAACCGGCAATCTGCCCTTTCATAATGCCGACGGCAAGGAATTCGAGGATGCGCTCTTTGACGTCATCCAGCCCATAGTGGTCTTTGTCCAGAGCCTTGCGGGCAAATTCCAGGTCGAGCTTGTCCTCTGAATCGACGCCCCAAGGGAGCAGGGTGATCCAATCGAGATAGTTGCGGGTGACGGAATACTCTGGAGAGCCGGTTTCCAGCATGGCGAGTTTTTCCATCTCCTCGTCGACGCGGCTCTGCGCCTGCTCAGTCAGGATCAGACCGTTGAGGCGCTCGTGGAATCTCTCCAGTTCCGCGGTACGGTCATCTTTTTCGATACCGAGTTCATGCTGTATCGCCTTCAACTGTTCACGCAGAAAAAATTCACGCTGCTGGCCATCCATCTTCTCTTCGACACTCTTTCGGATCGATGCCTGGGCCTTGGCAAGTTCCAACTCCTTGTGCAGCAGTTCCAGTACCTTCTCCATGCGTGGCAGAAGGTCGAGGGTTTCAAGCACCGCCTGCAATTGAACTTTGTCGGAGGTGGTCAGGCTGGCGGCAAAATCGGTCAGGTGCGAGGGATCCTCGGGTCCAAATCGGTCGAGAAACATGCGCAGCTCTTCCGCATAGAGCGGATTGAGTGGCAATAGCTCTTTGATGGTGTTGATCACCGCAATGGCATAGGCCTTGATCTCATCGGCCTGCTTGCGGCTGGGTTCGGGCAAGTATTCGATTTGGGCGGTGAATGGCGGCGTGTCACCGATCATTCGCACGATGCGGAACCGTTGCAAACACTCCACAAGGACTTGCAGGCGGTCATCCGACTGCTGAACACGGTGTACCCGGCAGACTGTGCCGATCTTCATGAATTCGTTGGGTTGTGCGGATTCTGCTGACTTGGAGTGGGTGAGCACGACACCAAGCATCTTCTTTTCGGTATCTCCCACTGCTTCCATGGTGCTGACCCAGCTCTGCGACTCCATCAGCAGGGGAACGACCTGGCCGGGAAAGAAAGGACGGGCGGTGACGGGAAGCAGGTGAATGATGCCGGGCATGACATCGTCTTGTCGCGCAAGTGTGGTGTCACTTGTGGGTTCGTCCTTATCCGGATGTTTTCCTTCTTCACTCATGTCCGTTCGCCTTAATTTATTTTTTCTGCATTGATACGTTCCTGGAGTATCAATATATAGGGATTAGTCCAGGGCTTTGCAAGCCAGGTTTGTCAGTTCCGCAAAGGCCGCCAGCGGCAACTGTTCAGGGCGAATGGAGGGATCGATGCCGGCGTCTTGTATGATCTCCGGTGTGACGAGTTTTGAGAGACTGTTGCGCAGGGTCTTGCGTCGCTGGGAGAAGGCCTGGGTCACAAGCTGTGCAAACAGAGTTTCATCATCGATCTGCACCGGAGATTTAACATGAGGAATCAGGCGTACAAAAGCAGAGTCGACCTTTGGCGGCGGATTGAAGGCGCCGGGTCCGATGTGGAACAGCCGGGTGACCTCGCATTTCGCCTGCAGCATGATCGACAGTCTGCCGTAGGTTTTTGAGCCGGGTCCGGCGGCCATGCGCTCCACCACCTCTTTCTGCAGCATGAAGTGCATGTCCTTGATGTCGTCGGCATATTGCAACAGGTGGAAGAGGATCGGTGTTGAGATGTTGTAGGGCAGGTTGCCGACTACCCGTAGCGGGTGATCAGCTTGGGCCAGTGTCCCAAAGTCAAACTTCAGGGCATCTGCGTTGTGGATCCTGATTTCACCAACCGGGCCGCAGCGACGTGCCAGCGGCTCGATCAGATCCCGGTCCAGCTCCACCACCTGCATTTTTCCAATGATCGGCAGAAGTTCAAGCGTGATCGCGCCCTGCCCAGGTCCGATCTCCACCAGATTGTCGCCTATTTTGGGATCAATCGCGCGAACGATTCTATGGATGACAGAGGTGTCGTGAAGGAAGTTTTGGCCGAACCTTTTCCTAGCCTTATGGGTCAATGGGTTACCCTATATTTATTGTTAAATTACAATCAGTTAGAAATCAGTGAAGTGGAAATACCCACGGAAACCAACCAGTTAGTTCTAATGGGGTGCGATTTCAAGTCGCATCGATTTTTGCATCGGTACTTTTCGGAAAGAATCTATTGCTTGCTCAATAGTATCATTTGAGCGTAGTTGATTGATCTTACGATAAGAATTTGCCTTTATTGATTGCTTAGCTTACCGAATATATCTAGGTAGAATTTAGTCATGGATATCACCTAAGAGTTTTGAAAGTGTGACCAATTCAGCAGCGAAATTAGGGTGTCCCTGGCGAATTGTTGCTCAAGCGGCTATTGGCAATTGATATGACCCACGACAAAGCGTCATCCACCGGTAATTACTCAGGTCAGCATGGAGAATGATGGATTCTGCCGGTGCATTCTGTTTTAGCGAAACATGCACACGATGATGGTTGTAGTAATGCCGGTATTCTCCCAGTTTTCTCTCCAGGCCGCCCGCGTTCCAGAAAAATGTGTGGTCAAGATATTCGCGGCGAATGGTTCCGATCAGCCGTTCGACGAAAGGATACGATAGTGGAACGTATGGAATACTTTTGATCTCCTCGATATCCAGGATGCGAAGGTTTGCTTTCCATCAGTGGTATCGGAATAGCGGATCATTGTCGGAGCTAAGATGTCTGGGTACTCCCCTCCTTGAGATAGCTTTGTTGAACATGCCGCATAGTGCAATGCCGTCGACATCTCCGGCATATACACCAAAACCAATTATACGCCGCGTGAACTGGTCCATAACGACAAGTACCCAGTGGGTCTTCAGCGTGATGGATTCGCATCTAAAGAGATCAACACTCCATAGGCTATCTTTCATGTGTCCGATAAAAGTCAGCCATGAAGGACCACCATCGGTATCAGGTGTCGGATGGTAGTGCTTTGTCAGGACTCGTCGGACGATGTCCTTGTCGATGTCAATGCCGAACACCTTTGAGATTTGTCCTGCGATCATTGGGCAACCGTAGCGTGGATTTCGTTGTTTCATCTCAATGATGGCTTGGATGAGTTCCTGGGATGGGCTCTTGGGTCCGGGTTTGCCCTTTTTTCGAGCTGAAAACAGCAAACGATATTTACATTTCTATAGTGCTTTGTGGAATCTCAGCAGTGTTGATGGCTTGATGATTACCGCAGACTGCAAGACATGGTGTGGGCTGAGGAAAAGCGACAAGAAGCCCAGTAGGAATAGATCAAGTACTGATAGATTGGATGCGCGTTGCCGAGAGCGGTTGATTACCAGGAATTGCTGTTTCATGAGAAGACTGTCGGCGACAACAGCCCTTGCGCCACCCGGTCCCATGAGTTTGGCGAGGGTGGTCAACAGATGCATGAGGAGTATGATCAAATCCTTCATGGCAGAGAAGCTTAGGGTAGATCACGTTTAGGAACAAGACTGTTTAAGTTACCGTTTTTAGGTGACAATTACGAATTTGCCACCCACAGGAAGTAGGACCATTTTCATATGGCCACGCTACAGGGAACGGACTAAAAAGGTCAATGATTTCAACAGAAATGAGGTTTTTGGTAGGGACAGTCTGACCCGTGTAGGAATCGAAGCTACAGATGGTGATAAAATGAAAATTTTTGCCAAACGATACAACATTAATCCCATTGACATACTCAAGGTGATTTTGGTCAATGACCCGAACCCTGGCCAGGAATGAAAGGCATATTCGTCCTTGTAGACGCTGGGCTAAACTGTGACCGAAACCCACTACATTGTCGACTTTCTCATTCTGCTGACAGCGGCCGTCATTGCGGTGCCACTTTTTCAGCGCCTCGGACTCGGCGCGGTGCTGGGTTTCCTGGTGGCCGGTGCCGTGGTGGGGCCGTGGGGGCTGGGTTTCATCATGGCCGTGGACGAAATACGACACCTCGCGGAGTTTGGTGTCGCCTTTCTGCTGTTTATCATCGGCATCGAGTTGAAGCCATCCCGCCTGTGGGTCATGAGGCGCAGCGTGTTTGGTCTCGGCACCGCTCAGGTGCTCACCACCGGTACGGCCATCACCTTGGTGGCCCTGGTGCTGGGGATGCCGACGCGTTCCGCCTTGGTTGTGGGCTTCGGACTGGCCCTCTCGTCGACCGCCTTCGGCCTGCAAATACTTGCCGACAAGGGTGAACTCGGCACGGCCCACGGTCGCTCCGCCTTTGCCATTCTACTCTTGCAAGATCTGGCCATCGTACCCCTGATTGCGCTGCTGCCGCTGCTCGCGAAGCAGGAGTTGAGCATCACCCAGGACGTGGAGCTGGCCGCACTGGAATCGGTGCTGATAATTATCGGGGTCTTCGTCCTGGGTCGTATCCTCCTGCGGCCCGTACTCCAACTCGTCGCCGGAAGCCGACGGAACCCCGAGATATTTACCGCCACCGGAATTCTATTGGTGCTCGGTGCCGCATGGCTCACGGAGTGGGCCGGCCTGTCCATGGCCCTCGGAGCCTTCCTTGGCGGCCTACTCTTGGCGGATTCCCGCTACCGCCATCAAATCATGGCCGACATCCAACCCTTCCGTGGTTTGCTGCTCGGGCTGTTCTTCATGAGCGTGGGCATGTCCATCAATTTTGGTCTCCTCGGTCAACAGGGACTCCTGGTGGCTGGGCTGGTTGGTGGGCTATTGCTGCTTAAGGCGGCGTTCCTGTGGGTGTTGTGCCGGATTACGGGGCGCCCTCATTCCGAATCCGTGCATGTGGCCCTGCTGCTCGCACAGGCAGGTGAGTTTGGATTTATCCTGTTCGGTCTGGCCAACATGCTCGGTGTGATGGATGGGGAACTCTACCAACTGTTGCTGCTCACCATCGCTCTGAGCATGGTGGCTACGCCCCTGTTGGTGAAGTTGAGCCCATGGCTTGGGCGAGCTCTTGCGAGTACTCCTCCGGCTGCCACTCCCCCGAGCAAGTCTATCCCTGCTTTGCGCGGCCATGTCATCGTCGCCGGTTTCGGTCGGTTCGGGAATTATCTAGCTCACAATCTGGCCAAGGCAGGCGTCCCCTATCTGGCGCTGGAGGTCAATCCGGAACGGGTAGCCAGAGCCCGGGCTCTGGATTACCCGGTATTCTACGGGGATGCCAGTCGCATCGAGGTACTGCGCTCTGCAGGTGCGGCTAACGCCTCGATGGTGGTCTTTGCCATGGACCATATGGAGAGCATTGGACAGGCAGTGGTCACGGCGCGCGAGGCCTTCCCCGACCTGCCTGTGTATGCCCGCGCCTGGGATATCAGAATGGCCCAGAGGCTGCTCTCCTTGGGCGTCACTTACGCGATTCCCGAGACCATGGCGACCGGCTTACAGCTCGCCCGGGACGTGTTGCGTGCATCAGGTATCTCCGCGGAGGTTACGGCGCGGCTCGTCGACGAGGGCCTCGGTGGGGAACGCCACAAAATCACAAAGCCCCCAACGCCCGACAAGCAGACGGGCTACAAGGACATCCTGCTGGTCCTGACGCCGGGCGTCGACGAGACGGCCACCTTGGGCTATGCAGCTGTCCTGGCTGAAGACAACCGGGCAGTTCTGACGGTGATAGAAGTGCTTACCGAGACCTCAACCGAGGTCGATCAGGGTGTGTCTTCCCCGGACGAACTGGGAGAGCAGATGACGGAGAACCGGCGCAGGCGGCTTGAGGTACTGGTCGCCCAGTTGCACGCGAGCCTCGACATCCAGACCAAAGTGCTCGTCGGCACGCCCCATGAGGAAATTACCCGGGAAGTCGTCTCCAATGGCAGGGACCTGGTGCTGAAGGAAGCGGAAAGTGGGCACGGGCTGAGAGAACGCCTTTTCGGCGACAACGATTCGCGTTTGTTGAAAACCTGTCCCTGCCCGGTTCTGCTTGTCAGGTCAAAACTACCAAAACCCTACCGTCATCGCTGCATCTGTGCTGGCGTTTACCAGGACGAAAACCCAGGTGGTCATCGGGACGACAGATACGACATAAACCGCAAGATCATAGAGCACGCGACTTGGCTGGCAACCGCCCAGTTTGCCGAGCTGCACATTGTTCACGCCTGGGAAGCCTACGGAGAGCAGCATCTGCGAAGCGGACGTTCCCCTTATCAGTTTGACGCAGACAACTACGTTGAAAGCGAGCAAAAAAGAAACAAGAAAGCGCTGAATACGTGTCTTTCCGAATTGCGTGAGTCGATGGCAAGCGATATGCTGCCCGCGTTCAATCCGGTGTGTCACCTGGTAAAGGGGAGCCATCGGGATGAAATTGTCCGGCTCGCTGTCAGCATGGAAGCAGACCTGGTCGTGGTAGGCGACCTGGTACCCTCGGGAATCACCAGTTTGATCGTCGACAGCACCGCTGTGGCCATCACCAGACATCTGGACTGCTCCGTGCTCGTCGTAAAGCCACCGGAGTTCGTCACACCCGTCGTCGTGGAAGAACTGTAGCCATCACTACTGATATGCTGATCTTCCCGATAATTCGTACTGCTTGATAGAATTGATTTTTTTCAGGAGCGACGTCAATCTGGAATTTTTGATCATTGTTGCTGCCGAAGAGGATCCAGAACTATGAAGCCCATTGTCTGCGCACTGTTTGCATTGGTTGGGAAAGATCAATGGAGATCAAAGGGGTCAGACTCGAATGGCACTTACTTAAGGATTAACATATTGATATAACAATAAAAAAAGGCTGGTTCAGGTGATAAGATGCAAATCGCCAAACCCACACCAATCAACTCAGGAACCAGCCTTAATGCATCCTAGCCAACGCGTCCGCATACATCAACAAAAACGTATCATTGCCCACGCTGCAAACAGCGACTCCTATGAGTTCTTCAACCAGCTGACCGGCCCGGAATTCCTGGATAAAGTGGAATCGTTACTACCTGACCACCGGGAACGCCTGTTTCCCCCAACTGAGACGCTATCGATGTTTCTGGCACAGGCAATGAGTGCCGATCGTTCTTGTCAGAGCGTGGTAGATGATGCAGCAATCAAACGATTGATGGGGGGACTCTCAGCCTGTAGCACCCATACGGGTGCATACTGCCGGGCACGGAAACGGCTACCAGTGTAAATGGTTTCTACATTGGCTCGTTACACTGGACGCATGATGACCGAGTCCACCCCGGAGGCTTGGCACTGGCGAGGACGGCCTGTCAGGCTAGGCTAGTGGATGGGGCAACCGTTGCATTGCCTGACACAACGGACAATCAGAAAGCCTACCCTCAGCCACGTAGTCAAAAACCTGGTTTGGGTTTTCCTCTTTGCCGCTTGGTCAGCATCATTTGCCTTGCCAGTGGCGCAGTACTTGATACAGCCATGGGACCTTGCCGGGGAAATGGAAGCGATGAACAGTCATTGCTTAGATCAATGCTGGATACCCTGGAAGCGGGTGACATCCTATTGGGGGATGCCTTTTTCGCAACCTATTTCCTGTTGTGTGCATTGCAGGAAAAAGGCATGGATGGGGTTTTCGAACAACATGGCGCACGGAGACGTAGTACGGATTTTTGCTGTGGTCAGCGACTGGGGCAGCGTGACCACTTGATAGAACTGCATAAGCCAAAGAAAAAGCCCGACTGGATGAGTCGGGAAGCGTACGACCAGGCACCAGATACACTGAACGTGCGGGAGCTGCATATCGGCGGAAAAACTTTAGTGACAACGCTACTTTGCTCGAAGCAAACAAGCAAAACAGCCCTGAAAACACTCTATCAGGATCGCTGGCAGATCGAGTTGGATCTGCGTAACATCAAGACCACCCTGGGTATGGAGATATTGAGTTGTCGCGCTCCGGCTATGGCGGAAAAGGAGATCTGGATCTATCTGTTGGCCTATAATCTAATCAGACTTTTGATGGCTCAGGCAGCTCTGTTGGCCGACCTGTTACCCCGCCAACTTAGCTTCAAGCACACCTTGCAGTTGTGGTTTTCCTGGAGGCGGGGCGATCCTGGAAATTACGATGATGAAAAACTTGGCTGCTTGTTCATCCTGATTGCACAACAGCAAGTCGGGAAGCGACCAGGACGCATTGAACCGAGGGCACTCAAGCGACGAGCGAAATCCTTTCCTCTACTCATCAAGCCCAGACATGCAGCGAGGGAGGAAGTCAGGAAAAATGGACATCCCAAGAAACTTAAGTAAGTGCCATTCTGGTCAGAGGCATCAATCTACGTAAGGAAAATAGATCCAGATCTCGCACAAAGGCTACACTACAAAAGATAATAATTATTATCCTCAATACTCGTAAATTGCCTAGATAACAATGCTTTTGGAAGCTCCTCTTTACTCGTCACGGTAAACCAAATTGAATCAGTTTGTCAGTTTTTTGATGTTAGTGATTTTCAGAATAAGTGAGAATGATTTTAATAAGCTTTAATGGAAAGATATCCAATGAAACAACTATCATTTATAAAACAGGCATCTTCGCTGGCCAGTGTCATAGTGTTTTTATTGGTGTTAGCGGCTGAGTAAAACCGCGCATAGATGGCGAAGGCCGCCTCGCTGCGTCGATACATCCTCCGTCAGAACGTCACATCC
>JAMJIN010000493.1:0-1324 GCA_036784775.1 Chromatiales bacterium
TTCGTGGTCATTATAAGTTGATAACTGTTATTATACACATGATTGTGCAAAGTTGATTCACCATGCAATTGTGCTTGTTAATTTTTTAGTTGTCCTTGTATTTTTGATTGACTGGATCAAATTTGTAAAACATGCTAATGGGTATTGTATGGTATTGGCATTCAGCGTTATGGTGTTGTGTACTGCATATTTTGTACACAGAAATTGTGTTGCCACATAGTTGTATATTAAAAATGCCATGGCAGCTGCATATTCAGTTCAGAGTGAGTAGACCAACAGGCTTAGGATCCTAAATACTGACAATGCCCCATTTATATCACACAGTAATGAATTGGGAGAGAATATGTGTATGTATGAGTCATGAATGAATGGGTACAATTTATTAAAATGGCTTTCATAAATATAATAGTAATAATTGTATTATTATGCCCAATGATACATGTTTAGCATTGATCATATTTATCCTAGATTGTGAGTGCATTATTTGAGTAGAAGTAAACGTCAAATCAATTGTCACACAGTTTATTCATGCACACCAGTGCAACAATTTGAAGTCTTACATAACATTACTTATAAGACGATTCAATCAGAGTGGGTCTGCTAAGTCAGCACAATCGGCAGCGAATACAAATGACAACAAATTAACATAACGAGGCTTAGTGCAATCGATAGTGTCACATCTGGCTAACCAACGATTGCATTGGCGTGTTCTTCTTTCAGGCCAAGGGCTTGAAGTGTTTGACCAAACAGAAATGGTTCGACAACAAGTATGATACGCTGCAATGGAATGAATAACACATATAATGCAACTGTAAAGCACTGTGAACAATATTGGATGTGGCGCTGAACAAAATAAATGTTATTATTATTATGATGAGAAATCCTGCACAGCCTAATACAGAAGAAACATACAATTGACCCAGTAGTCTTCAAGGAATACTGTTAGAATAACACCTCTATTATAAGTGTGTTGCTTTGTGAATTTGTTATTTGAAGTTAGCAATGTGTCAATGACATGCAGATTTTTTAATCCATTCGTGGACCTTCATTATTCTGAATATGAAATTCAAATAGGCTATTCACATAGTAGAGTTTGAAGTAAAATAATGTCAGATTTGACGAGCCATTATATTGAGAAGCACTTTTAAAAGACTGCAGTGGTGTTACATCTAGTGAGCATATATCATTAGATTATTCCTACTTACACCTTAAAAGCTTCATAATCCAGGTGTTCATACCACATGATGTAGAGTTAAAAAAAGTAGCGACTGCCATATCTTGTACATAAATGTATCCGCGTATAATTAGATAAATTACCCTTATT
>JAMJIN010000125.1:0-12219 GCA_036784775.1 Chromatiales bacterium
ATATCGGTGATCGATTGCCGTAAATGAGAAAGGCCAGCAATTCGCTGGCCTTCCGTTCTGCTCATACCGATCACGTTACCGGTTCCCCTGTATTACCGCCGCCGGGTTCTACGCCGCCGTGAATATGATTTTTCAGTGAAACACCGTCAGCGATCACATCGCCGTTTACTGTCACATCGCCAGCAATCGTCACACCGCCAGACGCAACCAGTTCCAACGTTGCGCCAGGCGGCAGTGTGATACGCAGCTTGTGGTTGGCATGATCGTATTCGGTCACCGCGCTATCGGGGTACTCACAGCGATGTACGCCCTCATCCTGACTCGGTGCGGGATGAGCATCCTGATACAACCCAATCAGCACAAAACCCTGAGCCGGATCACCGAACGGAGAAAACAAAACGCCTTGTTCACCGATGGTGGGCGGGTCCCAGTCTCGGGTAGAACCTGCCCTACCAGTGAACCAGGGCCGCCAACCGGTTTGCAGATCACCCGACTCGAACTTGACCCGTGCCGCTGGATGATCGACAGCGATCACCCGGCCGGGACGGATCAGGTTCGCCAGCAACCGTTCAGCTTCTGCTTGTTCAAAAGTCATACTGGCGGCTCAATCTGAAAATACTTATCCTTGTTCTCTATACCGTTATCCGGCGCGATCCCCAGCATTACTGTCGCGGGAACAATGCCCTCGGTATCCCAGGGTGAGTCCCCGAAATAAACGGTCTGTTCCCAGTTCACGTACCAGGACTCGTAACCATGAGCGCCTGGCTTAAACTGCCCTGGGCCCAGAGACAAGGACACAGGGTCATCTATTGAACCCTCCAGCCCCCAGCGATTCTCTTTAACGAACCGAAAGACCTGCACCGCAAAATCCCGGACCTCGATCTCCACGTCCGGTGTCTGGGTACTGAGAAGGCAGTGCGCGGTAAAGCTACAGCGCAATGCATCACGCTCATCAGCTAAATCATCTCCTTCATTCCCCAGTTCCATTTCCAGCAGCAGCGCCGGGGTATCGATCTCCTGCTCCTGCTGATCCGTCCGATAGGCCTGGATGGTGTCGAGGCGCGAAGAGAACCGATCTTTGAAGGCACGTATTTGCGCGGCATGAACGCCTTTCAGGCTATCGATGTTCATTGTCCAGGGCGTACTCCAGTTCGTGCTCAAATATCTTGCGAAAGCGATCCCGTGCGAATTGCTCAAGACGGCGATCAGCCTCATCAACTATCAGATCAAAATCGAGTGTTATCATGTGGCCTATCCCCGCATAACCGGGGAACACCAGATTAGCGCCAGTCTGAATTAGTCGAGGGCGGTGTCTGCGGCAGTGCCAGTTCCAACAGAACAAGACCTGCCCCATCCGGCTTTGGTTCGGCAGCCAAGCTGTAAACCTGACCGGAGACCTCCACCAGATCATCTTTCTTGATGCCTGCCACCCATTCAGCGGCAGTCAGAAAAATCGGCAGCGCAAGATCAACATCCAATGACCCTGTAGCACGAGTCGCAGCGCGCCCAAGTGCAACGCCTTCAACCGGGCTCTCAAAGATCCCGCGAACCTCCTGACCGTTGATCAGCGCGACAGTGGCGAAATCGTCCTCGTCGAAGAAGTCCCCGAAATCTTCAATCATCCCAAACGGACGTTGGCATGGGTGTCATCAGCCGCTGCCGAAGCCCAGAAGACACCAGCCTGTACTGCATCGGTCGCGCTTTCGGACAAATCGACAGTAGCTGTTGCCAGGTAAGCCATCTTGCCCTGATTGACGGCAGTCGCCGCCTTTTTGGGCAACCGAAACACACCCGTCGTGGCCAGTTCACCGCTCTGCCCATCCAGGATATCCACGCACGCCACATACACACGGTCACCCACCACAACCGGATCACCGGACAGGACCGCAGCCCCCGTGCCGTTGGTCCAGGTCATGCGGTCGCCGTTCTTGATAAAGTTTTTCATTACTCGAATTCTCCGAATGGAAAAAAGAGATCCCCGGCGAACCGGGGATCAAATCACCGCAGGATTAACTGCCGGCCGCTTTGTAGAGGGTCTGGAATGCCAGTGGCGCAACGCCCGCATCGAGGCGCACCTTCCACTCAACACCGTCAACGCTCCAGGTCTCTTTCTCTTCGAGATAGGGGCTGTCGACACCATCGAGGTAGGCCACCTCAACCGTATCGAACTGCTGACCGTTGGCTGCCAGATACCAGGAAACCAGACTGGCGACATCGAGACGGGCATCGGAGATCACCTCCGCCATACTCGCGACCCGGTTGCCGACGTTGGGGTTATCCTGTCCCGGTTCAGCGGTGGAGTTCATCAACTGACGGGCCTTGCCTTCCATTGCCACAGGGACCAGCAGATAGGAGGGTCGGACGTTGATCGTCTCTTTATCCAGTTGCTGCTTCGCCATGTTGGAACGCGACGTATCCAGGCTATCGACCCCAAGCGCCGAGGCACCACCTGTCAGCAGGTTCTTGTGGTCGGCATGAAACAGCGCCGTCCCGTCATCCATCTTTGGATTGGAGGTCAGAACCGCATAGACCAGGTTGCCGATGGTGCGCTTTGCGGCAGATCCCATCCGGGTTGGGATACGACCGAACACATCCAGGTCATCATTGATGATTGCCTGACGGGTAAGACGGAACATCTTGCCGTAAGTGGCCAGGGCGATATTCTCACCACGATCACCAACGGTGCCGTAGTTGTACTCGCCGTCCTCACCAATAACTTCCAGCGCCGACATCAGCCCCAGATCAACACGCCGGGTCGGTTTGAAATCTGACAACTCACCGCGAGTGGTCCACTGCTCAAAGGTCTCAGCGGCCTCATCGAACCCTTTCAACAGGGACTTTTCGATAGTGGTGGTCAACACGTTCGGGAAGTCGCTGGTGCCGTGGGCGAACGCCTTACCGACCATCGCCATCCGACTCATGCCCGCAGTGGATACCCCACCCCGCTCCAGGCAGGCGCGGGCGATCTCAGTCATTGAGTAACCACGGTATTCATTGCCACGATTCGCTACCTGTTCATCACGGGTAAGCAGACCAGCGCGAGACTGAATGCTCAGGCCGACGCCCAGGATGAATTTCTCACCTTCATCCTTGATGATTCGCGCAGTACCACCCAGAGGCTGACCATTCTTGCCCATGGCCTCCAGCAATTTCTCACGCGCCACCGCTGCATCAGCATCAGGGTTTGCGATCAACTCAGCAGAGATGGCGTTGTACTTGTTGCCAAAGGGCTCGAACACGGCACTGATCGCCGCTTGGCGTTTCAGTTCGGCTTTTGCGCCTTCTTTACGGGCGGCTTCGATAGCGCCCGCATCAGGAGCGGCAGGCGGTTGATTGCCCGACGCCTTCGGTGGTTTCGGATTATTTGCCGGTTCAGACATGGAATCATCTCCTTCGTTGTGTTGATTACCGGCGTCGGTTGCCGGTGGTTTGAGAATTGCTTGTGGCGCATTGGCGAAACGCGATGCATCAAAATGGGCTGCCAATTCGACAGCGCCGGTTACTTCATCCACGAAACCCGCTTCCAGGGCTTCATCAGCACTGAACCAGGTTTCGGCATCCATCAGATCGGCCAGCTCTTCATCACTCTTACCTGTGCGCCGATAAGCCGACAGCAGAGACGATTTGAACTTGTCCATCACATCGGCCCAGTCCCGCATCGCTTCTGCATCGCCATAAACGCCGGACATTGGGTTGTGGATCATGTAGGAGGCGTTCTCCGCCATCAGTACCCGATCACCAGCAAGTGCGATCACGCTACCCATGGACCAGGCAGCGCCATCGATGTAGGTGGTGACCTCAGCACTGCTCTGCTTCAACAGGTTGTAGATGGCTATTCCATCGGTGACAGAACCACCAGGGCTGTTGATGTGCAGATGGATCTTGCTCAGGTCACCCAGGGCGCGCAGGTCAGTTGCAAACTGTTTGGAGGTAATCCCCCAAAGCCCGATCTCGTCATAGATAAAGATCTCAGCCGTTCGGTTGCCCTTGGCCTTGACGCTGTACCAACTCTTCGACATTTCGTTTCTCCAGAAACACGAAAGCCCCACGCTCGATCAGAACGCAGGGCTTTCGCCTGTTTTTATTAATCCGCTTTAAAAGACACAACCGAAAAATTCGGATTGAATAATCCTACCCGTGACAGATGTCACTCTTACCCCGATCAGATTATTCAGTTGAAATACACTCACCCGGAACTACTTCCGGGTTACCACGACCGGACGATCCAGGTGGAATGCACCTGCCCCGGACAACGGTCCGGGTTATTCCGGTCAGATAAACCGGATGTAATTCGTTCGTACCACAAACAGGAGAACAAACCATGAAAAAGCGCAAATGTGGCCGATGTGCTATTACAGGACGCTATGTCTCACTTGAAGAAACTATGCGCCGACCGGATACAACTATCGTTGAAACCTATACGATCAAACCTCGCCGCAAACGCGACGAAGAAGATGACGGGGACGACTAGCCATAGGGCAAAGACCCCGCATATGCGGGGTCAGTCCTTATTGTCCTCTTCTTTTTCATTCACCGGCTGCGGTGGCTCACCAGGCCGCAGACCGATATTTTCAAGTTTATCAGCCTGCTCTTTCAGCTTGACCCACATCTCTCTCGGTTTTTTGCCGCGACGCCGCCAAATATCTTCCAGCGTGTCGACCAGCCCATTGGCTGCTTCAGTATCTGAGCGCGTCTCTTTGTAGGGATCAATCCACGGCATCACCGGTCTCGACCATTTGGAATCGTAGAGAGTGTTGATATCCACCCCATTGATATCCACCAGACCGGCAGCGATGCAGCTCTCTACAAACCGTTTCCAGGTTGGCTTCTCGCTTCTGGCAACAAACTCTGACCAGAGGATGGCGTATTGTGGGTCCTGCTCGCTCAGTTCCTGACGCTGGGCTGAGTAGGTGCCATTGTAGTTTTTCGACGCCGAACTGAAGCTGACGCCACCGCCACTGGCGGCAGCCCTGATCTGGTCATCACGAAATTTTCCAACATTGGGATTAGGCCGGGATGGGTTCAGCAGTTCCAGACCCTCGCCTTGCTCAAGATCATCAAGAATCGTTCCCGGATTAAACTCCAGATGGCGCTTTGTCGATGACGCCTTGTCGACATCATAGACATCCGGCGATCCCTTGGTGATGACTCCGACCACCGCCGCCGCAATTCGCGCTGCTACCCGCTCACTGTCTTCCCAATCTTTGATATCCGCCAAGCGGATGATGATCGGCGCAAAGACTGAAACGCCCCGTGTCTGTTGAAAACGGCGGGCAATTTTCAGATGTGCGACCTGATGCGCAGGCACCCCTTTGTAGTTGCGGCGATATCCACCGGCATCAGGATCGGCATCAATCCAGTAATGGGTTGGACGGCCCCACCGATTCTTCTGCACACCCTGAGTGATCCGTTTTGCCTTGTCGTTGAAATCCAACGGTAAGACGTCAGCTTCAAACAGTTCCACGGAGAACGGCACCCGCGTTCCGTGATCCAGTCCCGGCACCTTGCCGGCGAGATACTGGGTCAACACTTCACCATCTCTGAACCAGGTGCGACACTTGAGCCGCTGGGCAGATCCATAGTCAAACTCACCGGTTACTTCCGGCGCTTTGATCCAGTCTTCCCAAAGCTCAGTCAAAACATCGTTTACTTCAGTCGCCAATTCACCCGCCTGATCACGAACCATCGGCTCAGGATCAAGCCCGGTGCCGACAATATTGCGAACCAGGATATCCAGAATACCGACGGCGATATCATGATTTTCATCAAGCCACCGCGCTTGTTCCTTCAGGCTGCGACCACCGAAACCAACCAGGTCATCAGGCTTGCGTTTGCTACGGCGCGGCTCATGGGTGCGGCTCGGCTTTGCTGCCTCATAGGCGCGTAGTTTATCCATCGCCTGGTGACGCTTGACGCCCCAGGCCGGAAAGAGTTGGTAGAGTGGATTCATTGTCTTCCAAACGTCGCCAGTTTGAAGCGGCCATCACCCGCATCAGCGGTTTGGGCCTCCAGTTGGTTTACCTTTCGCTGCCAGAAATCAATCTGCTTACGGATCTCGGCAGCATCCGCCCGCGTCAACTGACGGGAAAGACCCGAAGTGGATTCGATCCGGTAACTCTGTCCAGCCGCCGTCTTCCGGCTTGCATCCAGCCAAGCAGCCAGTTGCGCTTTTGCTTCAGTTAAGGTGATTCCGCTCATCTGCGCATCCAACTGTCTTTATTTTGTTTGCCCATCCAGCTGCTCTGCTTTTCTGATGGCTTACGTGTTTCCTGAGAAACTTTGTCTGCCTCAGCTTCCGTTTCCTTGGCTGAGAACAGATCTACCTGAATGGCCTTCTGCTCCAGCGCATCCCATTGATCCGGACGCAGTAGATGCACCCGGCGCGCCCTGGCGGCATGGAGTGCATAAACCTCGCCATCCCATGCTTCAACTGCCCGGCCTGATTTCTTCTGCCAGACCCGCCGGTTTCGTATCGACCTGTGCGGCGCTTTCACTTCGCCGGTAATCTGCTCGAAGTAGTCAGCCCGAATATTCTGGTAGTAGTGCCAGCGCCCGAAGCCTTTCACCTCCAACTGCATCTGACCCGCGATCCAGTCTTTAGCTTTATTGGTGCCAACCTGGTAGACCTTGACGCCGAACTTATCAGCTTTGGTCGCCCGCTTCGGGTTGCGATGGTCGATACTTTTGACACGCGGCGTGCTGAATATCTCCGGATCGGTCTGATTCGATGAACCCTTAATGGCCATGGTCAGAATGCGCGGGTGTTTCTTTGCCATCTTCCGTACCCAGGCATAGACCGATTCTGATGTGCTGCCGTCTGATGCATCGATGGAGATGGCGGATATATGAGTCTGCCATCCTGCCTCACTGGTGATCGGGCGGTAGAGCTGCTGTTCCAGCGCTGCCCATACATCATCTTTTGGGTCGATGGCGGAATGATTTACTGAAGTTTCACCCCAGAAGATATTCCAGCTCTCTTCACCTCTGCCCCAAGCTCGAATCACAACCGCCACGCGATCATGCTGCACATCGACCCCGGCGGTAAGGAGCAATCCACCTGTCGGAATCAGCAGCTCCGTGTATTCCAGGGCGACTTCGCGCAGTGCGTCAGGTTCTGCCTGCTCACCCGTAAACTCGTAGGGCTTGCCCAGTTTTTGATTTACAAATTTTATCCGCTTGGTTTCATCGCCCAAGGCGGCATGGTAATCAGCGTTCAGCTTTTCTCTCACCACTTCCGCCAAACCAGAACCCGGCAAACAACTGTAGACTTCACCCAATTCCATGAAACCAGCCTTGCCGTGGAACGGTTTTGTTGGCGTCCACCCCTTTTGTGGATCACCTTCAGCATCAGCGCGAAAGATGGTCTCGCGTATATTCTTCTGTCGCTGATAATCGTCCCACTCTGCATTGCAGTGAGGGCAGATATAAACTGCCGTATCGGGTTGCGCGAAGCCGTAGACATCATGGTGTTCGGCACTGATCTCGCCAGTCCCGGCATCTGCCTTCGCTTCACCATCCTTGCCGATCCAATGCACGTTATCAAAATCGAGCACATGTTTATCGCCGCACTCATGGCAGGCGATGGGTAACACGCGAGCATCGGACAGGTTGACTCGTTGTTCGGTTCTCGACAACCCTTTAAGCGCGGGCGTGCCACCGACGATCATCTTAGATCCGACGTAACGTTTCAGCCGCTCTTCCGCCAGGCCGATAGCATCGCCCTGTTCTTTGACGTTCTCACTTGTATCGTCAGGTTCCTCAATCACCACAACACCAACGGACGATGTTGATTTCACATTGCCAGGCGAGTTCGAACCAACCATCTTCAGAAAGCCGTTGATGAATCGCTTGAAGTCCCAACGATTACCCGATTTGCGTGACGTGGACACGTCAATCAGGCCATCCAGCACCCGATTGACCGGGATGGTTGTTACCAATTTTTCATCATGGAATGCTTTACCGTCTTTCTCTTTGGCGAAAAGAATCAGGATCGGGCACTGCTTGCCTGTGCTTGCTGCCCAGATCCGTTTGCAAATATAGGCGATAAGGAAATAGGTCCAGCCAATCTGGGCCGCCTTCATCAAAGCCACTTCATCGACGGATGGATCATCCAGCGCCGCCGCCACCCCGAGGAAATACGGGGTGTAATAGAAATCGTAAAGGCCGCTGACATCACCACTTTCAGACGGCAGATAAAAATTCTCGCTAATCCATTCAGCCGTCGGTATCGACTTGGGCGGTGAGAACATCGCCGATGCTCTCAGTAAGATCCCTGCCAAGTTTCTCCGCATGGCCTTTGATTCTTGCGATTGTAGGGCCAGCAATGTCTTCTACCTTCTTTCCGTCGATCTCAATTTTATGGGCGACCTGGATCTCACTGACCAACTTAGTGATCCCGGCCAGATACTCCCTGTTTGCGAAGCTGCTCCAATCGGTTATAGCCTCAGCTGCATCCTGCGCCTGGACAACTGATCCGATGGCTTCGTGCAATTGCACCCGCTTCAGTGCCGTATTGACCTCTGCCTCTTCAGCCTTTCGGCGCGTCAGTGATGCTTGATCACTTCCCCCGCGGCCAGCGGCCTTTTCGCGCATATCGCGGATATAGGCGATACGAATTTCATCCAGGGAAGACTGGCGATGATCAATGCCAAGGCCACGCAGTACGTCTCGCGCGTTGCGCTCGCTCATATCCAGGTGCCGTGCAATTTCAAGTTGCGTCAAACTCATCTCAGCACCTCAGTAACACCAACCGACCCAGTACAGGAACCCCCTATAGAACTTCACATCTGCAAGAAACACACGGTCCGAATTACCCGTATGCAGACGCCCTGGGAAGGACCCGCGACCTAGCGAGACCGCGCCGTCTTGAATGCATGCATCAATGCCAACTCGAACTCAGTAGCGAAAACTTTATTAACTATCCGGCGTGCCACACCGTTAAAATCGAATCTTGGTGTATAGGTCGGAGCTTCAGCAAAGATCAGCATGGGCCTAACAGATCGCCCAGCTCGTTCCCATACACCAAGAGGGGCTCCGCCAGGACGCCCAACGAACATCGATCCCGCCTTATCACTGTTTCTATTCTGCTGCGAATCCTTCCACTGAATGCGCAGACTGGACAGGATTTTTGAGTAACGACCACCAGTGATGTTGCCATACTTGTTTAGCCTCGCTCCCTCACCAGGCACGGCTTGCATACCGTTCGGCAGGTGCCCATATCGACGCAAAGCAACCTCCGTGCTTTTATCCTTCCGGCTACCGCCATGGGTTTGCGGATATAGGTAATTGACTGCCGGGACACCTTTCACTGCCTCATCCGTAATCCACACCCCAGCCTCCATCGACCGCTTGGTGGCAGGCTGCACATGCAATGATTTCAATGTGTGTGGCGTCGGGCGATCAAAAGCACTTTTCATCTCAGCGATAAGCGCCTCCTTTACCCGTTGCGCTGTTCGCGTTAGCGCGAGCACCAGAGCAAAATCAACCTGCTTAGTCAGACCAGACAACAGAGAAATGTCATGCTCGATCAAGTCAGATACGCGAATAGCCTCACCCCGACCAGCCCGGATAGAAAGCATATGATCCAAAATTCTACCTCCACACAGTCAGCGCCTGGTCGGCGACCCTGGCCGCTTCGGATCATGGTGCATCAGCCCCCACGCCAAACCTAGAGCAGCCACCAGTAACAGGATCACCCAATCCACAAGATCACACGCCGAACTTCTTCAGCAGGTATTGAGCCAGCAGAACAAGGATGACATTGATCACAGCGATATAACCCACCGCACGATTCTGCCAACTGCGACTGACTTTGCTCTCTGCCCATAGCTCTTTCACCTGACTGGTCAGACTCTCGATCTGTGCGTCCCGCTTACCATCTTCGTAATCCTGACTCACTGCTGCATCCCTTCAGGACTAATCATCGGGCAATAAAAAACCCGCGACCGTTTCCGGTGCGGGTTTTTAGTGTCACTTCTACGAAGCTAAGACATTTTTAGCTAAAACCTGGTACCCGGTCAAGCACTTTTTTTCAATGACGCATGGGTTTCAGTTTCAGCATCCCACCAAGTCCCAACCATTACCTCACCCTGCAAGCGAATAATCTTGTATGTTTTCTGGGAAACATCCATTGCGATCGCCGCCCCTGGGATTGTATGTCCGAGATAATAATATAAATACAATGCTCGGTAGATTTCCCGCCGGAACTTGATCCGACACAGGATAGATTCAATCCTTTCCGCCACTTCATTTTCAGGGATCGGCGCAGTTTCCCCTGGTGTACTCAAGAAACTGGCATGTGATGAATACGAAACCCGATCAATTGTATGCTCCAGCCAGATATCAGACTGCCTTACGCTTGCCATTGTTCATGCCCTCCCAATGATCTATGCAGGCCCGCTTCGCCAGGTCGATGCTTGAATGCACACCGAGACATTCCCGCTCCACCGGCATCGTCTCGCCGATCTTGTAATGAACCTTCAAATCAATTCTCCAATCTTTTCTCTCGGGTGATGAAGCAGTAAATCTCCAGCCTTTCGAACGATGATCCTTCGCAGCACAGATGAGATAACCCTGATCAGACTGCAAAAAGTATTTGTCTGGCTGATTCCAATTCATGGCCTAACTGTCCCGACCTGCTTTTTTAGGTTGGGCCAGCATTAAGCCACTGTTTCTATTATTAATATTCACCTGGTCTAACAGACCTAACCTATATCTCGCATGTGTGCGCGTGCGTGCGCGCATGTGCGCCCCTGGGCGTATAGACCCGTTAGGCCAGTTAGGCCAGTTAGGCCAGCCCAGTAACGGCGCGGCCTGTAGCTGGCCCAACGTGCTGGGGGTGGTTAGGCCGGTTAGGCCAAAATAGGCATAATTCACTCTTCATCCCCCTGGAATGGTGCATCGGGATCACTAGCCGGGCGGCAATAGACCCAAATACGTGCCGCTTTTCCTGTCATTGGATCTTGAATGCGCCTTCGCTGCTTCTTCCAACCCAGCACCTTCATGATCGGCGCGATCCGATTCTGGTGTGCCCGCTGGATATGTGGCGCATCAAACCCGATCGCCTGGGTCAGCAATTCATACGCCGAAAACCATTCAGCCGAATTCGCCACCAGAAACTCGCGCAATCGATCTTCCCAAACGTCACGCATCAACCTGGAATCCTGTTCATGCTCTACCGTCTCGCGCTCTTCATCACCGAAGATCCACCAGGTATCCCCGGCCTTATATCGATGAAAGGCTTCAGCCCATAGCTGATCGCGATTCTTACGCAGCCACTCTGTATTGATCTCTTTACACAGCACCGGCCAATAACGCCGGTTACCGCTGTAATCCTTCAGATACTCATCCTGGTTAGTCGTACCCAGGAAAACAGTCTGTCGTGGGAAGTCCTGCGCGTTATGCCCATAGCTTGGGCGGTACCTGTCCCGGATCTGACTAAAAAACGCTTTCGCTGATGTCGACTCAGACTTGTTGAATGAATCCAGCTCCGCCAGCTCCGCGCCCCAGACGCCCTGTATCGTCTGATAGGCATCTTTATCACCGATCGGCAAAGGCGCATCAGAGAACCAGTCACCATATAGGATTGCCACCGCAGTCGACTTACCCCTGCCCTGCTCACCTTCCAGGATCAACACGTTATCCATCTTGCAACCCGGTTTCATCACCCGAGCAACCGAACCAATCAAAAACTTCGGCCCGATAATAGACAGGTACTCATCAGGCGCAGGTGACTTGAAAGTATCTTTCAACCAGAAATCCAGCCTATCGATACCGTCCCAGCGGAGCTTTTCAAGGTATAGGCGCACCGGATGAAAGCGATGGCGCTGGGCAGCGATCAGGATTGCGTCAACGATCTCCGCACGAGGTGGCGGTGGCATGAAGTAAGCACGATGAAACCACGTTCGTAACCGCGCTGCATCCGCATCAGTCCACTCACCCAACTGGGACTGAATCGGCGCTTGCTTCCGAAAAACAATTCGATAGGAGAAGTCACAATAGGACAGCACACCCTCCCATCGCGGATCGTTCAGCAGAATCAATTCCAGGTTACCGACATGCGGTCGAATAACATCCTTATCCGTCCGATCCAGGCTATACGCCCAGTCTTCATTGCGCCCTGCCTGATCAAAACCCTGTTTACCCCAGCGTTGCATAAAAACAGGCCAGCAATGACTACGCTGCCTTCTCGATCTCATCCAGGTAATGCAATAACTCGTT
>JAMJIN010000126.1:0-12196 GCA_036784775.1 Chromatiales bacterium
GCAAAACGAGTTATTGCATTACCTGGATGAAATCGAGAAGGCAGCGTAGTCATTGCTGGCCTGTTTTTATGCAACGCTGGGGTAAAGCTTATTTATTTTAATCTGAAAACGGCCATATCGTAGAACGAAAGAATTGGTTGAGATTGTTTGCTAAGGAAATTATAGTTAATCAAGAGGCTAGACGATAATTGGAGAAGACGCGCACGAATAGATTAGCAATGTTACGAGACCGCCATGCAGGCTCTCGGTGCGTGCTTGTCGCAAATGGTCCCTCACTCAACAAGATGGAACTGGGTTTTCTGAAACGAGAATATGTTATCGGTCTCAATAAAATCTATATGGGTTTTAATAAATTCGGCTTCTACCCTCGATATTATATAGCTGTAAACGCAAAGGTAATTGCGCAATCTACTCAAGAAATCAGGAAGATGAATTGTGTAAAATTTATTAGTAATTATGGTGCGGCAGATACTGTTCCAGAGGATGGGCTGACCTATCACATTAATACAGTCAATCCGTACGCGCGCTTTTGCAAGGATATCAGCCAAGGGGTTCATGAAGGGTGGACGGTAACTTACGCCGCGCTTCAAATAGCCTATTTTCTGGGATTCAAAGAGGTGATACTCATAGGTCTGGACCACCGGTTCCATTATGCTGGAAAACCCAACGAAGCCAAGATTATGGAAGGCTCCGACCCAAACCATTTTTGCGGCAATTACTTCGGCCACGGGCAGCAGTGGGACAACCCTGATTTGACTAATTCAGAAGCATCTTATCGTATTGCGCGAGATGAATACAAAAAAGACGGAAGACGCATTATTGACGCCACCGTTGACGGCGCATGCACAATTTTTGAGAAGGCTGATTATCACAAATTATTCAATCTTGGTGTCCAATGATTACCGAAGCATCCACAACTGACAAACAACGAATTCCAATACAGCTACTCGGTCAATCCGGATGTAAGATGAGCTTCTCCAGCGCTACTATCTATCTGGATCCATATCTCTCGAACTCAGTTCAGGAGTTGGAAGCTCCTGATCTGGATCGACTGCTCCCCGTACCAATCCCACCGAATGAGGTCACCGATGCAGATTGGGTGTTAATTACTCATACGCATATTGATCACTGTGATCCGCATACCTTGCCTGATATAGCCAAGGCGTCACCTCAATGCCAGTTCATTGGCCCTGCCCCTGTTTTAAAGACGCTAGAAACATGGGGTATTGAGACGGCTCGATTGAAATTGTCACATGGATCATGGAAGACACTTACTACTGAGCTCCGTATTCATGCAGTACCTGCTGCACATCCAGAAATAACGCGTGACAAAAAGGGACGACTTTCTGCGGTGGGTTACCTCCTTGAGTATGCCGAAAAGCGCATCTATCTGGCTGGGGATACTGCTGTTACACAGGAATTAATCGATTACTTAATGGCGCACAGCCCTATTGATAGTGCATTTCTTCCAGTAAATGAACGCAACTTTTTTCGCGACCGACGCAACATTATTGGTAATATGTCGATTAGGGAAGCCTTTTTGCTTGCCGAAGAGACGAACATTCGGAAAGTCATACCCGTGCATTGGGACATGTTTGCGGAAAATGCGGTTTATCCGGAAGAGATTAAAGCTGTTTATCGGGGTATGGCCCCAAGCTTTGAGCTTATTTTGGATCCCTCGTACATATAGGACGTACACCATGCTCGCCAGCATTATTATTCGAACTCTCAACGAAGCCATACACCTTGGCGAGTTGCTAGAGGGGATCGCGCAGCAGAAGACCGATGGTTTGAAATGGGAAGTAATCATCGTTGATTCAGGTTCCACCGATGGGACATTGGAGATTGCTCAAGCCCACTGCTGCCAGATTCAGCATATTACCCGCGAGGAGTTCTCATTCGGCCGATCACTAAATTTAGGATGCGAGGCTGCAAATGGTGATCTTCTTGTTCTGATCAGTGGTCATTGTGTTCCGGTTGATAAGACGTGGCTTAAAACTCTTTGCCAACCACTTATCGATTCATTGGTAAAGTATAGCTATGGTCGTCAGTTTGGCGGCCCAGTGAGTTACTATAGTGAGCGCCGGATCTTTAAAAAATATTTTCCCGAACAGTCACGTGTTCCTCAGGAAGGTTTTTACTGTAACAACGCCAATTCTGCCCTTACCAAATCTGCCTGGGAGCAGTTTCGCTTTGATGAAGAATTGACGGGCTTGGAGGATATGGAGCTTGCACTGCGGCTTACAAAACAGGGAGGTAAAATTGCCTACGTTGCTGATGCTGCGGTGTTTCATTACCATACCGAAGATTGGCACATTATCGAGCGCAGATTTGAAAGGGAAGCAATTGCCCTGCAGCATATCCTGCCGCACGTTCATATCCGGAAGCGCGATCTGATTCGCTACGTGGCGTCCAGTGTATGGATGGATTGGCGTAGCGCATGGCAGGAACGAATTATTACGAATAAGGCATGGGAGATATTGCTATATCGGGTATGGCAGTATTGGGGTTCGTACAAAGGCAACCACGACCATCGCAAGTTATCTCACGCGGACAAAGAGGTGTATTTTTACCCATCTACCACTCCATCCTTATCTAATCCGCGCACAGCCAATACCGGGATGGGTGACAATCAGTTCAATAGCGGTGAAAATCAGTGAGTTAGTGCGGTAGTGAAGAGCGATATTTGTGTGATTATTAACTTTGAGATAATTCAGATATTAAGGTTATTTTGATGACTATTGAGAATAAACGTGTAGTAGCGCTGTTGCCTATGAAGGCGAATAGTGAGCGTGTAAAAGGTAAGAATTTTCGTGACTTCTGTGGAAAGCCCTTGTTTCGCTGGATTCTTGATACTCTGTTGGATGTGGAGGAGATCGATCAAGTAATTATCAATACCGATGCTCGCCATATTCTCGCGGAGAATGGCCTTGTTGAGTCGGATCGTATTGTGATTCGTGATCGTAAGCCGGAAATCTGTGGTGATCTTGTCTCAATGAATCTAGTATTGGCCGACGATGTGAGCAATGTGGATGCCGATTTCTACCTCATGACCCATACCACCAATCCCCTGATGAGCGCCGATACCATCCGAAGTGCGCTCAAGGCTTTCCGGGAAGCCCAGGCAACGGGTACGACTGACTCTCTGTTTACTGTTGACAAAATACAAACCCGTTTTTATCGTGAAGATTGTACAGCGGTAAATCACGATCCGGATAACCTGGTTAGAACTCAGGATCTAGAACCCTGGTTTGAAGAAAATTCCAATCTTTATATCTTCACGAGGGAAAGCTTTGCCAAAACTGATGCACGTATTGGTAAGCAACCCATGATGTTTGAAAGCCAGAAGTTCGAGTCAATCGATATAGACACGCCGGCAGATTGGGACTTCGCTGTTATTGCCGCGCGTTATATGCTGGAACAAAAAGGAAATGCTCAATGAAAGTCCTGGTTACCTGTCCACCCATGCTGGGTATGATTGATACCTTCCGCCCTATCTTTGAAAAACATGGCGTTGAGATCACTGCTCCAAAAGTAGTGCAGACTCTCTCAGTGGATGAGCTCAAGGAGCTTGTGCCCGAACATGATGGCTGGATCATTGGTGACGATCCGGCTACACGCGAAGTCTTTACCGCAGGTAAGGCTGGTAAGCTCAAGGCTACCGTAAAATGGGGAATAGGGGTGGACAATGTCGATTTTGCCGCCTGCAAAGAATTTGATATCCCCATCATCAACACACCTAATATGTTTGGTAGTGAGGTGGCTGACATCGCGGTTGGTTATGTCATTGCCCTTGCGCGGGAGACATACGAAATTGACCGAGCTGTACGTGAAGACAACTGGCCTAAACCCCGTGGAATCTCACTCTCTGAAAAAACTGTTGCCCTGGTCGGTTTTGGCGACATAGGCAAGAGTACTGCAAAGCGCCTCCTGGCGGCCAGCATGAAAGTGATTGCTTACGATCCTGTCGCGCCCGATGCGCCTGAACTTTCTGCCGTTGAACGTGCTGAGTGGCCCCTTCGTATCGAAGAGGCGGATTTCATTGTAGTAACCTGCTCGCTCACAGAATCCAGCCACCATATGGTTAATGCTGAGGTGTTTTCCAAGGCAAAGCAGGGGGTTCGTGTAGTTAATGTGGGTCGCGGTCCCGTGATCGATGAACCTACGTTGGAAGAGGCTTTGAAATCCGGCAAGGCTTACTCAGCTGCTTTGGATGTTTTTGAGGTGGAACCGCTGCCGATGGATTCCTATCTGCGTACACATCCGCGTTGTATCTTTGGTTCACATAACGCTTCCAATACTGCGGATGCTGTGGTGCGTACCAGTGAAATCGCCATCAGCAAGATAATGTACTTTCTTGGAAAAGCTAAGGCTGAATGACTATGGGCCACATCTTTGCAGAGATTGTCCTGAGTAATCCGCGTGACGCTAATCTCAAACCAATTGCAGTACAAGCTTTGGCGGATACAGGCGCTTTAATGCTCTGCATACCCGAACATATAGCCGTTCAGCTTGACCTTGAAAGCGAATCTGTGCGTGAAGTTACGGTGGCTAATGGGCATTCAGAAACTGTCCCCTATGTAGGCCCTATTAAGGTGGCATTCGATAATCGGATTTGTTTTGTTGGTGCACTGGTATTGGGAGATGAGGTGCTTCTTGGTGCTGTGCCTATGGAGGATATGGATCTACTATTATCACCGAGTAAACAGAGCATCACGGTAAATCCAATGAGCCCTAATATTCCGCATGCGAGGGTGAAGTAATTTCATGATACCGCATGCCATTATTACTGGTGCTGCAGGTGGAATTGGTCAGGCACTGGTGCGTGCCTTTGATCAGGCAGGTTATGCCGCCATCGCAACTGATATTATGACGCCGCCAGATGATTTACCCTGCAAGTACTTCATCAAGGCTGATCTGCAACAAACAGTGACCGATGAAGCCTATGCGAAAGAGTTGTTTGCGGAAATAAGAAAACAACTTAATGGAAGCCCTCTCAAGGTACTGGTAAATAACGCCGCGACTCAAATTCTGGGCAAGGTGGAAAACCTCACCCGCGATGATTGGCGAGCCACCCTCGACATCAACCTTCTCGCCCCCTTTTTCTGGACACAAGCGTTACTGCCAGAATTGGAGGCGGCCCAAGGTAGCGTCATCAACATTAGCAGCATCCACGCCCGGCTCACTAAACGGAAATTTGCAGCTTACGCCACCAGTAAGGCGGCTTTGAGTGGATTAACGCGATCCCTTGCACTGGAGGTGGGTGATCGGGTTCGGGTTAATGCCATTGAACCTGCTGCAATCGATACCGATATGTTACGGGCCGGATTTGAAGGGAATGACGATGGTTTTATGCAACTGGAACGCTATCATCCTACACAAAGCATTGGAAGAGTAGAAGAGATAGGGAGGCTAGCTATTATGTTGGCTAGTGATGAGCAGCAGTTTATGAATGGCGCGGTATTACAATTAGATGGTGGAATTGGCGGATGTTTGCATGATCCAAGTTAAGCAACTGTGGAGAATATATGTGGTCTGTCCCTTACTGTTAATGTTTGCAAAAGGCGAAAGTAGAAGCTTATACATTTGTGCTCACGTAAACAACGCATCTGCTCTCTCTGTCGCCCCAGGTAAAGCGTATTTTAAAGAACAAGAGGTATACTATGCCTAAGCTGTTATTACACATTGGTATGCCAAAAACAGGCAGCACAGCGATTCAGAACACGCTTTCTGCACATGGGAAGCTACTTCGTCACTACGGTTACATCTATCCGGAATTCTGCAAAAATCACGGCAATTTTCTTATTCCTGTTTTCGAACCTGAAGGGCATGTCGGAGCAGCGCAACGGATGAGGGAAATGCTTACAGACGAAGCAGAGTCGCTTGTAGAGCGGCTTGTGTCGATTGTGCAAGAAAATAAAGAAGCCAATTTCATCCTATCAGGAGAGAATTTTGCCCCAATGTCTGAGGTTGGTGCGTTTCAACTGTTTGAATTTCTGAGGTCGTTGTTTGAGGAGATACGAATCATTAGCTTTGTACGCCCACCAGTTTCTCTAGTGCACAGTCTTGCACAGGAACAGATACAGAATATGGGATTTGGGTACAACTGGCTTGAGGATGGGCGGCTTTATCTTCCTTATAAACGTGACCTCGAAAAATGGAAAAATATCGGGAGCGATGCCTTTCAATTACGCATTTTCTCGCGTCAGGCACTCACGCGCGGTTGTGCTGTCGCGTCACTTTTGGCTTTTGCAGGACTCCCCGCTGGTTGTTACGAGAAAATGATTGTTGAGCAATCAAATCAGGCGCTATCAATGTTAGCAACAGAGCTGATTTGCGTGGCAAATGAGGATTACCCACCTAGAAAGGCAGACAAATACAACCCGGCACGTGCTAAGCGCCTATCCACTGTTTTACGTAGAGTAGCAGGGAGTGGATGCCCTAAATTTTACGTACCAGAACCGTTCGTTCGTCGAACAATTAGTGCCTCAAAAGGCGAGATCAATTGGGTAGAAAATCTGCTTGGTGAAACACTAAGCGCCTTTGACAAGGAGCCCCCACCCGATGTTCCCCGATTCAAGGCTGCCGTGAGCGACGCACGGCGTTTTGAGCTCGCCGCATTAGTGAAAGCATTGAACGACGAATTGCTCTTAGCTCAGAGGGTTTAAGCCTCCTTTATGAAAAAAGGAGTTTTAACCCGAAAATCGGCAATTCACGCTAACAAAATCAGTCCCTTAATAATGAGGGCTTCAGGGCTGTTTCAATAATTGTTTCGGCTCTTCTCAGCTTACCTGAGTGGTCGAAAGGATTAGGGTAACCACATTAAAGTAAACAAACAATCGATGAGTTACAAAATGTAGGATGATTGACAAAGCTGAGTTTAACCTTAAACAACATGAGTCATACTGAAATCTGACGCAGATTTCCCCCTAAATTTATTCAGCGGCCACATTTGGTTGCTGAGTATTTGATTAAACATTAAGTGAATATTGTGTTATGAACTCAAAACGGCATACATTTGTACTATGGCCGCCGCTTACTGAATTAGAGCGAAATGAACGAAATCAGTGGCTAGCAACAGTTTCATGGTTCGCCGGGCACTTGGCAGACGATATTTTGATACCTGGGGTAGCCTTACAAGGGGAACTGGGTAGGCCTCCAAAGTTTGTGTCAATTACATCACTCATAGATGCAGAAAAGGTTCGCTTCACTACTGTTGGCCAAGCAGAAGCACGAATAAAGCAAGGTGATGTAACAATTCTCGTACGGCGGCAAGATATCAGCGATTGTGTGCCAAATTTGAATGCGGTTAAGGTGCCAGGATCACAGCCAGTGCTCGGCATTGGTGATGCATCAAACGAAGGCGTATCCTCCCCCCATTACTATTATATTGGATCACCAGATATAGAGGTGCAGGACGCATATTATGCAGTGTGCTTAACGTACTGGTTAACTGGTGGTGAGGATAGAGATCTCCTGACTGAATCACAACGGCAATTGAAGCAGATAAAGACCACTGCTAGTAAACTGGAGCGTGTTTCTATTTTTGGTACCGGGCCCTCGCTGTCGGAGGCACTCGACCGTGATTATTCCAGATCGCTCAACATCATCTGCAATACCATCGTCAAGAATCGCTCATTTTGCTCGAATCTGGCGCCAAAGATCATCGTCGCATCAGATGCACACTTTCACTTTAGCTACCATCGTTATGCAGTGCGATTTCTGTCCGATCTGGCCTGTTTACTTGAGCACAACAGCGACGCGGTTTTCTTTACCTTCGACAAGTTTGCTGTGTTCGCTAGGCGCCGCCTCCCATTCATCTCTGACAGGATCTTTGGCATTCCAGCCGGACGTAACTCCTATGGTTTCGACTTTGATATCGACTACCGTATTTTCCCGGGCGATAGTGTTTTGAACATGTTCCTGCTGCCGTTAGCGAGTTTCCTTGGTGACGAGGTCTCCCTGAACGGTTTCACGGGTCGTTCGCCGACAGACAGTTATTTCTGGAACCATTCAGATCTACATCAGTACACTGACCTGATGGAAGATGTTAGACTCGCCCACCCTGCTTTCTTTCGTAATCGTGACTACGGCGGCTACGCAGATACGGTCGATAGGGAAATCAAATTGAGAGTCGACTTCGCGAGATCCAACGGCAAGATGATTAGCTCTGAGACCACCACTTTTTATTCCGCCTTTAATTCATGATGAAACGCAAACATATACTCGTGGATGGCCGCATATTCACCCTGCAGTCGAAGGGGGGGGTTAGCCAAATGTGGGCATACATCTTAGGCAGTGAGAGCTGGCAGCGACGTATCACTACCCATCTATTGGTCTATCCCGGGCATGAGAAGAATATTCACTTGGTTGGTGAAGGTATACTGGATGGAAACCCAGAAATACGTGTGATTTGTTGCGCTATCCCACCCAGCGACAATGGCAACTTTGTATCTGCGAAATATGCAGAAGAGCGTCGCAGGGCTATTGCCTCGTCCGTTGTGGTACCGATCGAGACGGTACTTAATACCTACTATGGCGAGAACGTATTTCCGGACTGCCAGCTTTACATTGTGACAGCACTGGATTTTGCTCATGAGGAGTTTCCTGATCTGAAATCCAAGCCCAGTACTGCCGCAGTGCTACAACAGAAACAGACTGCATTCAAGCAGGCTACTCAAATCAGCTTCATCTCAAATGCGTCACGACAGTGTTTTTTTAAACACTATTCATGGTACGACCGCAGGCAGACTCGAGTGATATACCTCGGTCACGATGTCTCATTTCCGGATACGGCGAAGGTTTGTGATCTGCTCATCCACGTAGGTACGCGTGGTGGATATAAAAATTTCAGTATTGTTGCTGATAGCGTCGAACAGGTGATGACACGGAACATGTCACTACGCTTTTTTATACTTGGTGGTGAGTCATCTGATGAGACTATCCAAAACCTCCAGCATCGATTCCCGGGACGTGTGCGCTTCAACCCGATGCCGAGTGATAGGGAGATGGATCACGCGATGGCTACAGCCGCTGTGTTCGTTTCTGCCTCTCTGTATGAGGGCTTTGGCATACCCTTGCTGAATGCGCTAAGACTCGGTACCCATCCCGTCGTGTCGGATATTCCAGTTTATCGTGAGGTCGCTGGATCTCAGGCCTTTTTCTTTCCGGCAACATCGTCGAGCCAGTTAGCATCGGCCATTGAAAAAGCGCTTGCTGCTGAACCGATCAAAAACCCCTTCTATCGTTCGTGGGACGACGTGGCCAGAGACTATGTGAGGATGTTATCGAATGACTGATGACTTGATTCGTGCCTTTCTCAATGTTGAGAATATTGGTTTTTCCGGGGCTCTTTCGACACCGACTGGACATAAGGAGATTCTGATATCGATTAACCCTGATCTAACCAGTGATTTCGGCCACTTTCTCAACTATGAGCGGCGCATCCAAAAACATTGCCAGGATGCAAAGATCGACTACCGGTGTTTTGCAAATTGTCAGCTCACCGTTGAGGATGAGGGGTTGCTTCGTGTCTTTGAGCAGGACTCGGGATACTATTCGCTAACACGCAGAGGTACTGTCAAGCATAACGAGAAGATTGCTGAGCAATTCTTCGATGTGGTTACTACTCATATCGAACAAATTGAACAGGATAAGCGCTACGATACAATCTGGCTCTTCTTATACTGTGGTAGCAGTCTGCTTGCGTCGCTGCTGTGTGATAAACCTTGGGATTCGAGAGTTCGCCTATGTATAAACGCATTTTGGGACTTCCTTCTGCCCAAGGTTGCGCAAAGGTACAATCATGTCGCCCGGCTTCCTTTCCAGAATTCTGTTCGCCTGCTGGCAATGTCTGATCTGCACCAAAGCGAGATTATCGATGCGACCGGGCTGAGCTTAGATTGGATTCCTAATCCTCCGCCGCTGCATGATGACATCCAAGCATATGAAGAGATCCGGGCTCAAGTTGGGCGTCGAGCGATGAAGAATGTCGTACAGATTTTGGTTCCTGGGCTGATGACTATTGGTAAAGGCAAGTCGGCTACGATTGATCTTTTCGAGCACGTCCGTACCCAGCAATTCGCAGCCTTGAGTTTTGTCTTCCGGGATAGAAGCGGTGCGTTTCTGAGCCAAGCAACAGATAGTGCCTCGATCTGCTCCGGTGATCTCTCGGACACAGGGATATCGGAGCTATATAGAGGATCCGACTTTGCACTGTTACCCTATGAGCCAGAGACCTTTCGGGTCCGAACTAGCGGAGCGCTGGTTGATTGTCTGATGTTTGGGGTCGTTCCATTGGTGCTGCAGGACACTTGGCTAGCCCATATCTGTGAGCGCTATGATGTGGGACTAGTACTGCCGGACTCTGATCCAGAGACGATTATGCGCATAATTGAGGATGCACTTCCATCACTTGAGGTCGAGCATCAGCGGGTATTCGTCGCGGCGATAAAATATCTCGCAGATCAATCCTGGGATCGATTGTTCGAACGTATTTTTGAACAGGAAGCTGCGGTGATGCCAAGCAATACTGTGATGAGCATGACACCAGAGCAGCCGCTGCTGAGGGTTGCGAACCGGCTTTTCAGGGAGGGGCGGTACGTCGCCGCCGCAAGAATCTACCATTGGTTGAGCGAAATGTCCGACCTCGCCATGTACCGGCAAAATCTGGAGTCCTGTACAGCCAGGATTGGGATATCGACTGAAGAACTGCTGCGGAGAGTAATTTGATGCAGCACATTCTCATGAGCGTCATCACCTGGTTGGTTCGTGAGGGCTTTCATTTTCACGGAGTTGAGTATGCAGAACAGCATCGCTAAGCGCGCCCTTATTATCGGTATCACTGGCCAAGATGGTGCCTACTTGGCGAGACATCTGCTTGAGATCGGGTACGAGGTGGTAGGCAGCTCACGTGACGCAAGATCTTCATCATTCGGTGGGCTGAAGATGCTGAGGATCTTTGAACGTGTCAAGATTGTGCAGATGGCCCCCACTGATTTTAGGAGCGTACTGCAGACGATTTCCAGTGTCCGTCCGACTGAAATATATAATTTGTCGGGCCAGAGCTCTGTCGCCGTCTCCTTTGATCAGCCAATCGAAACACTGGAGAGTGTCTTGGTGGCGACAGGAAATATGCTTGAGGCCATCCGTTTCTTGGCTCTTGAGACGCGTTTTTACAATGCATGCTCAAGCGAGTGCTTTGGTGATGCGGATGGAGAGGCTGCGGACGAAAATACGCCGTTTCACCCGCAAAGTCCCTATGCCGTTGCGAAGGCAGGTGCCTTTTGGCTGGTGGCTAATTATAGGCAGGCCTATAACTTGTTTGCCTGCTCTGGGATTCTTTTCAACCATGAATCACCACTACGTCCTGAGCGCTTTGTAACAAGAAAGGTCGTAGCTGCAGCCATTCGCATAGCAAGGGGGAGCGAGGAGCGACTGCAGCTGGGCAATGTTTCGATCGAACGTGATTGGGGTTGGGCTCCTGAGTATGTTGACGCCATGCATCGCATGCTTCAGCTTGATGAGCCGACTGATTTCGTAGTTGCGACAGGGAGGACGGTGAGTTTGGGCTGGTTTGTTGAACGTACATTTTCGGCACTTGGGCTGGCTTGGCAGGATCATGTTGATGCCAACCATCACCTGCTGCGTCCCTCCGATATCTCGGTAAGCAGGGCGAACCCAGTGCTTGCCGAGCATTTGCTGGATTGGAAAGCAAAAGTTACCGTTGATACGGTGATCGACCGTTTAGTCGAATACGAACAGAAGAATATTTCACAAAATGGGGTCTCCGCTTAACCATACTATGGAGGGTTTGTATGAAATTGATCTTCTTGCAGGGAAAGGGCTACCCAGGAAGTTAGCATGAGTTCCATGTGTGGTTTCCTGATGATGACGCTTGTAGGCGTTATTTGGAGCAGCTCCGATGGGCAGCGCGAAATTTATATCTCAAATAGAAGCACTATCGGGCTGCAGGATTGGTTTTTTTAGGTGTGGCAGGCCGTCGAAAGTCTCTCAAGGAATTAAATGGCTACTACGAGGGTTAAATTGAAGAAGGCGCTTATTACGGGCATAACGGGGCAGGACGGCTCCTATCTGGCAGAGTTATTATTGAGTGTTAGCGGCTGAGTAAAACCGCGCATAGATGGCGAAGGCCGCCTCGCTGCGTCGATACATCCTCCGTCAGAACGTCACATCC
>JAMJIN010000317.1:0-2365 GCA_036784775.1 Chromatiales bacterium
ACCCGGAGAACCAAGTAACAGAAGAAGCTGGAATTAGAGACGAAGCAGCGTAGAGAATTGGACAACTATCTTGACAAACGTCGCGGGCTGCCAACACATATCTTTCAGCGAGCGTTGCAGCCGAATCAGGGCGTTTTCAAGATCGGAAAAATAACGCGCCACATCGGATTTCTCTCTTTTTCCTTTTCGTGCCTTGCGTGCGGCCAGATGAAGATTCTCGAAACTGACCACCGAGTCGAACAGATTACTGTGACGCTTCACCCTGCCCCACCCCCTGCTGTTTCATCCAGCCGCCGATCATGCGCCCCATCTCTTCCATCTTTTCGGCCAGATAGCCGTACTGACGAATGGAAAAGAACTCCAGGTCTTTTGCCATCCGAACCAGGTAGCGCAACTGCGCCAACTTGATACCTGCCTGCTGCAACAATGCCCGCTTATCGCGGGTGTAACTCGCTTCCACCAGCAATCCCTGCATATCCAACCCCACACCCAATAGTCGATCCCCCAGGACAAACCGGTGTGAGCGGGGAAACTGCGGCACCTGCCTCTGCAGCCATAGCAGCAGATCGTAGTGCTTCTCCAGAATGACCGGCGTAGTGGTCCTGCGTTTCTGACTCATGGTGCACCCCCAAATTTTGCGCGGTGGCGCTATCGCGCCATCAAGGGTTAAAGGGAAAAAGCCTCAAGGGCTAAAAATCAGTTCTGGCCGCACGAAAACCCCCGTTGTAGTTCCAGACCGCAGGGGGGTTGAGGCCGCGGTAGGCACAGCGGGCGTTACGTGGACCGCTGCCGAACGCGCCGCCGCGCAGACCTTTCCAATCCTTGTCCTCGTCATACCAGTTTGCCTGCCATTCCCAGACATTGCCCGACATCTCATAGCAGCCGCTGGGGGAGATTCCCGCCGGAAAGGCGATCACCGGGCTGATCTGGCCCAGGCCGGAATCATGGATATTGCAGTGCTGGCGGGGTGATTCATTCTGGCTCCACTCTCCCCAGGGATATTCCTGCCTCTGATCATTCTTAGCATTCCAGGAGGCTGCCCGTTCCCACTCGGTCTCACTGGGCAGCCAGGGGCAGTGACTCTCTGATTGATCCGCGGACGATGGCAGAGGCTCACCCGCATTGACCAGCATGGCATGGGCACATGCGCGAGACTCAAACCAGGAGACACCCACCACTGGAGCCCCTGGGTGACTGTAGTCCGGGTCATCCCAATTGCGAGGTCTGTCCCACTCATCACTGTCTGGTGCCTCGCCCCGGTTCTGTAGAAAGCGTTGAAAGGTCGTGGTTTCCATAAACCGCGCATACTCGGCACGGGTAACGGGTAACGGGGAAACGGCGTATCCGGCAGGACTTACTGGTCTCGGTTCGCGGTTTGTTGTCCGACTCATCCTTATGGCCCATCTGAAACTCTCCGCCATCCATCTGCACATAGAGGTAATCATCCAGCCGCTGCCGCTCCTCTCTTGCCTGTGCTTCCAACTTGCCGTCCAGCGCCCAACCGTGACCCAACATGGAGAGTGCCAGAGCGCGACAGTGGTTGAGATAGACCCCAGTATCATCAGTCAGACCTTCGTTGAGCCATTGGATGATTTCAGGGCGGTTTTCTTCTGGGCATTCAGCCAGCAGCAGCATGAAGTGGGCTTTGGTCAGGTCGAAAAATGCTGGGTTTTCTATAACGCCCTTCAACTCTCTCCAGCCCCATTTCATACCGGCTGCCATTCGCAGCCGATGAAACCAAATGGCCGACCAGGCCAAGTCGCGGGGCGATGCCTCTTTTTTCAATAGCGTTTGGCCAAACAGATTTATCAATTTGCCTAATAAACCGGGCTTGGAAAAACGCTCAAATGATTCAAGAAAGGGTCGGGCCGATGATTCGAGCCAGGCGATCTTTTGCAACGCAGGCCAGAGTGAATCCGTTTGAGCGCCCTCTTCCACCATCTCAGCGGCGAAACTGGCCACCTGTATCCATCTATCATCATTCGTCAGTTGAAGCGGTTTCTGCCTCGACGAAACCAGGAACCTTGCCGCAAGAAACTCCTGAAACTGCTGGTGGGTGAAGCGGATGAAATCGGTATGCGTCTCCCGAACCAAAAAACTCACATCACCCTTGAGCAGTTTCACCATCTCTTTTGCCGGGATTTCAGCCGACCTGTTTTGTTGGCACCACTGCCGCGCTTGGTCTGAGACAAATGCAAAACTCATGGCGTTGCCACCATCCGTGGTGCCCCCCGTCACCCCTGCCTCCACAGCATGCCATGCCAGGTACTCACAAAAACCGACTTGATTAGTACGAATGTTCAGCAGTGACTCACGGAATGAGTCACTGGTTGTTGCAAGATGATGCCACGATCCACAATAGGAG
>JAMJIN010000494.1:0-1318 GCA_036784775.1 Chromatiales bacterium
CATCGGCTAAATATCGTCAACATTGGAGAGCCCCGTGGAGGATCCGAAAATATTTATTTTGTGTGGCTCCCTTTTAAAATCAAGTATGACTCCTACAAGCCACATAAAATGTGGTGCTTTTGTCCATCAAATAATAGTTATTTTGCTAACCGCCCTGACTATCAGTGTTTATTTGAAATTGTAGAGAGAACTAAGAAAATTACTTAATTTATATTGTTCTATACTCGCTAGATGGCGAGCGTGTTTCGTCCGAAACACGTCGGTTGGTGTCGCTAGTGTAACTGCCTTCTGCTCCACAGAACGACTCACGCGGCATCGGTCGTATCATCACTGGAGGAATACAAACAAACGGATGACTGTGTGGTAATCAATGGTGAAGGTTTGACTTTAGCCGCAATTTATGCTGTAGCCAACAGGTCTACCAAAGTAGCCATCGAGTCGAAGTCTGTTGATCTAATGCAAGATAATGTCGATTATCTGAGCGGGAAGATTCGAGAAGGTATGGTTATCTACGGCGTGAATACGGGCTATGGGGGCAGCGCCGATGTTCGCTCCGACGACACGGTCAAGCTACAAATCTCGGCCATCCTTCATTTAAACGCGGGGTTTGGACCGACATTTCCCTCAGAACTGGTTCGCGCCGTCATGCTAGTTCGCGCTAATAGTCTCAGTCTCGGATTCTCCGGAATACGCCCCACCACCGTTCAACTGCTCGTCGACATGCTCAACGAAGATATCGTTCCTGTTGTTCCGAAGAGAGGCTCCGTCAGCGCCAGTGGAGACTTGATGCCGACGTCGTACATCGCCGCGTGCATGATGGGACGGCCGGATGCTCGGGTCGTCGTGGACGGTGTTGAAACGACGGCAACTGCTGCGTTTCAGAGAGCTCGGTTAAGTCATGTCGAGTTCCAGGCCAAAGAAGCGTTGGCTGTAGTCAACGCGGCGTCGTTTGCGTCGTCGCTGGGAGCTTGCGTCCTCTTCGACGCCAACGTTGCCGTTCTGTTGACGCAGGTGGCGACGGCGTTGGCTGTGGAATCACTGGAAGGTCGCGTCGAGAGCTTTCACCCGACCGTCGGGCGCTGTATGCCACACGCCGGCCTCCGGGAGGTGGCGAGCAACCTGACGACGCTGTTGGACGGTTCTCGACTGGCAGTACAGGAGTTGACGATGGAACAGAAGGACGAGACGAACCGCCTGAAGCAGGACCGTTACTGTCTACGATCGGCGCCGCAGTGGCTCGCCCCTGTCGTCGAGACGATGCAGGAGTCGGTGAGACGGATCACGACGGAGACGAACAGCGCCAACGACAACCCGCTGA
>JAMJIN010000495.1:0-1317 GCA_036784775.1 Chromatiales bacterium
TTATTGACGAGATATGGAGTACACATTATTTACTCATGAAAGAAAGAGTCCACTCCATTTACTCTTGAGAGACGGAGCACACAACATTTAATCATGAGGGAAGGAGCAAACAGTATTTAGCAATAAGAGTTGGGATTCACAACATTTTCATATGAGAGATGGAGTGCACACTATATTATCACTACACGTGGAGTCCACGAGATTGATTTGAAGAGATGGCGACCAGACCATTAACTCATGAGAGGAGGAGTCCACACCACTTACTCAGAAGAGATGGAACCCACAGCATTTACTGAAAACATATGAAATCCGCAGCATTTACAAATGAGCGTTGCAATTGATGCGCTCACCCTTTCCCTGTAGCCCGTACACAGCATTTACTCAAAAAAATTAAGGATGGAACCCACAGCCTCAAGTATATTCTGTGAGTTCCATCTCTTGTGAGAAAAAGCTGTAGATTCCAACACTCATCAGTAAATGATGTGTACTCCATCTCTCATGAGTAAATGGTGTGGACTGTATCGCTCAAGATGTGGTCTACATCTATAATAAGTTAGTGCTGTGGAATCAATCTCTCATGATGAAATGCCGAGTACACCATCTCTCTTGGGTAAATTTACTCATGAGAGATGGAGTTCGTAGTATTTACTCACGAGAGATGATGTAAACAACATTTACTCATGAGATATGGAATTGTTGTTTTTATCCTTTTCTCTGTTGTCCGGAGTGATGCTGGCATAACTACAATTCGTCGATTTTTTTTTAAATTGTTCTTTATGACAGGTCCACAGCATATAATTATGATGTTAAGTCATGAGCTCATGAGAGATGGAGTAGACAACATTTACTCAAGAGAGATGGAATACACTGTATTTACTAATGAGAGATTGAGTTTACAGCATTTACTCGTGAGACATGGAGTCCACAGTATTTACCCATGAGAGTTGGATACCACAAGTTTTTTTTCATAAGCTATGGAGTGCACAGCATTTACTCACGAGCAATAGATTCCACAACATTTACTCCCGACAGAAGGAGTCCACATCATTTACATATCAGAAATGGAATTGTTGCCCTCGTCCCTTTCAGTGTAGTCCGGGGTGAGGCAGGAACATATACCGTTTTTTCCCATTATTCTACACAGCATTTTCTCACGACACATGGCGTCCACAATATTCATTCTCAAGAGATGGAGTCCAAAGCAATTACTCAAGAGAGGTGGAGTCCACAGCATTTACTTACAACATATGGAGTGTACAGCATTTTCACATGAGAGCTGGGGTCCACAACATATATTTTTGACAGATGGTGTCCACA
>JAMJIN010000127.1:0-12153 GCA_036784775.1 Chromatiales bacterium
AACTAATATTCTTCATCAACAGGCCGGATATATGGAAGCAATCCTGTCCCCTATCATTCTAGTTGAAAAGTCTTGCAAAACGGGAGGAGACCATATATGGGGACTGGGATGTCCCAAAATCTTTCACGAGGTCGAAGACTCACTTGCAGTTCCGCCTGTTCCAGGGTGTACTGCAGGCCATCCTCTGTCTGCACGTAGGCTGCCCAAGGCACGAACTTGGTCAACGGAAAAATCTGTTCTCCCTCGGGTGGGATGTCAATATTCAGCCCGGAGAAAAAATCAGGTTCTTGCCTTGGTAGCTTGGCTCCTTGGCGATGGTGCGAAAGGTGCGGTCAAACTCGACCTGAGTATTGAATTTGGCGGCCTCCAGTGTTGGATGCTCCGAGGTTACAGTCTGGGGCATGGCACCGCTGAGATTATGTTCCAGATGCTGGTGACCCTCCCATTCATATGAGACTATGCGTTTGAAGCTGAATAGATCGGGGGTTAGATGATCGGCGATTGCCTTCCCTTTGCCCTCACCCCAGGCATCATCCGGCAGGCGTGCCACGAGAGACGGTGCTGCCCGAAATGCCTTGGAGGTACTGTAGACCTGCAATGGCTGAGGTTTAGCATCCTCGAATGAGAACATCTTCTGCAGATCCAGCCTGAGCCCTTCGGCTTTGTGCTCGTCAAGCAGTTGATTGTCGATGATGACAGTCTGCCCATGCCCCTCATTGACGAGCAGGATGTTGTTACGTGCGAAGTCATATTCCGGCTGGTACCGCCACAGATCTTGCCGCAAGACTCTGTGGCCTTGCTGGAATCCATCTGCCAGCGTCGGTAATGGTCGAACTTTTTTGTCTGTGGATCGTAACCCACGTGACTTGCCTGCACGATTACCATGTCTTTGCCATGATGGGCGTGCGGGCCGTGCCGGTCGGTGGCAACAATGCCCGCGACGGCATAATCTTTCCCGGCTCGAGGCCGATGGATTTACAAAAATTGTAGAGCCTCGGCACAAAAATGCTGTAACGCAACATCATGCCATTGTGGCGAAAGTCCTCCATTGAGAGATTCATATTTATCCTCGGAGTCCAGCAAAAGAATAGTGTCGATTAGGTTACCCAGAATCCATATCGCAGGTAAAGAGGGCAGGGCGTATCGTCGACCACTATTGTTTCATGTTCTCAATTTATTGAGAACATTTATCCATGCAGTTTATCTGAGTAGTTGAAACACCTTCTCGGTGAGCTGGCTCAGCCCCTTATTACGGAACTGTGGGTTTTCATCCAGGATCTGCTGACTGAAGAGGGTTTCTATCCGATAGTCTGCCTGATAGAGCGATCGCACCTCATCTTCATGGACCGCAAAAGGGGGTCCCTGCATCTCGGCCTGATCGTACTCCATGGTAACCAGCAGCGTTGTTGCGGCAGAAGGTTTGATCTCAATGAGATGCCGGGCATATCGCGCCCGCATTTCAGGTGGCAGAGCGACCAGTGATGCCCGGTCGTAAATGCCTCCTATGCCCTTTAGGTCGTCTCGTCTCAGGTCAAAAAAGTCACCGAGCAGAAGGGTGAGTCCGTCAGTCGAGTACTCAGTAAAAACACCGGTTTGGGTGATTTGGGGCGTCAGATTGTTTTCCTGGAAGAAATCCCGTACGGCAATGGGACTGATCTCGATACCGAGTACCTCATGTCCCTGGGCGCGGAGCCAGAGTAGATCACGACTTTTCCCGCATAGGGGAACAAAGATCCGGCTTTGGCCTTCCAACTTCAGACTGCCCCAGAATGTCTGAAGGTGGGTATTGATCTCGTGTTGGTGGAAGCCGATCTGATTCTGCCGCCAGCGTTCAATCCAGAAGTCGGGTTCCATTGTGTGCCTCCAAGATAAAGATTGTGGCGATATGTTATCCAAAACATCTCGGACAGCATACTGACTAATATTGGCGAAGATAGGATTCCCCGTTTGGCTCGGGAGTGACAAAATAGCGCATTCCACTTCAGTCAGATGAGCAACAGCTACCTTGGTCGATAACAGCACCTCTCAGCCATTTCCTTCTCAATCGGATCTCGAAACCTGTATGCAGGCTGATCGGCACCTCTTTGCCCGGCGCCTGCGGGGTTTACAGCGGCTGCGTAAGTCCGGAGATCCCTATGATCAGGGACTGCTCAAACTGAACCGGGATATCCTGGCCTCGCAGGCGCGGCTGCAGCGACGACAGGAGAGCCTGCCCGAAGCAACCTTCCCACCGGAACTGCCCATCACCGCACGCCTTGAAGACATCCAGACGCTGATCGCCGAGAATCAGGTTGTCGTGCTTTGTGGTGAGATCGGCTCCGGCAAATCGACCCAGCTGCCGAAGATCTGCCTCAGTCTGGGTCGTGGAGTGGGGGGGTATATCGGCCATACCCAGCCGCGCCGCATCGCGGCCCGGACCCTCTCATCCCGCATCGCTTCGGAACTTGGGGTGGAAACCGGCACCTCTGTCGGTTACAAGGTTCGTTTCAGCGACCGGGTGGGACCCAACACCCATGTCAAGTTGATGACCGACGGCATCCTGTTGGCGGAGATACAGCAGGACCCCTTCCTGAATCAATACGACACCCTGATCATCGATGAGGCCCATGAACGCAGTCTCAATATCGATTTCCTGCTCGGTTATTTGCAGAACCTGTTGCGCAAGCGCCCGGATCTGAAACTGATCATCACATCGGCTACCATCGATCCCGACCGTTTTTCCAAACATTTCAACGATGCGCCGGTGATCGAGGTCTCCGGCCGGACCTTTCCGGTTGAGGCTCACTATAAGCCACCAGAGGAGGAGGGGAGCAGTGAACGGGATGATCCGATGCAGGCCGCTATTATGGATGCGGTGGATGAACTCTCCCGTATCGACCGGGGAGATATCCTTATATTCCTTAGCGGAGAGCGGGAGATTCGTGAGACTGCCGAGAATCTGCGCAAACATAAACTCGATCTGACCGAGGTACTACCTCTCTACGCCCGGCTGAGTCCGGCAGAGCAGGGACAGATTTTCAAACCCCATAGAGGGCGGCGCATCGTGTTGGCCACCAATGTGGCGGAGACCTCTCTCACCGTGCCCGGTATCCGCTATGTCATCGATGCCGGTTTTGCACGTATCAGCCGATACAGCCACAAGAGCAAGGTACAGCGCCTTCCGGTTGAGCGTATCTCACAGGCCTCCGCAAACCAGCGTATGGGGCGTTGTGGTCGTGTCGCCAAAGGCGTCTGTATCAGGCTCTATTCGGAAGAGGATTTCGAGTCCCGCACGCCCTTCACCGAGCCGGAGATCCAACGCACCAATCTCGCATCGGTCATCCTGCAGATGAAGTTGTTGGGTTTTGGGGAGATCGACGATTTCCCCTTTGTTGATCCACCCGACAGTCGCCTCATCAAGGACGGTTACCGGGTGTTGGAGGAGATCGGTGCAATCGGTGGCGATCAGCGGGTGACAAAGCTTGGCCGGCAACTTGCCCGGTTGCCTGTCGATCCGCGTATCGGGCGTATGCTGCTTGCAGCGGCCCACAGCCACTGCCTGCGGGAGGTGATGGTAATCGCAGCTGCCCTCAGCGTACAGGACCCCCGGGACCGTCCACTGGACAAACAGCAGCAGGCAGACGAGGCACACGCCCTGTTCCGTCACGCCGAGTCCGATTTTCTCGGTTATTTTCTGCTCTGGGAGGATCTGGAGATCCAGCGCAAACATCTGACCCGCAACAAGTTCAGAAAATATTGCCGCACACGATTTCTCTCCTGGACACGGGTGCAGGAGTGGCACGATATTCACACACAACTGCGTCTGCAGATGCACGGCATGGGTTTCAAAGAGAACAGTGAAGAGACAGGTTATGAGCAGGTGCATCGCGCCATGCTCAGCGGCCTGCTGAGTCATATCGGGTTCAAGTCGAAGGAGCGGGACTATCTGGGTGCGCGCAATTGCAGTTTTTTTATCTTTCCCGGCTCCGGTCTGTTCAAGAAGCCGCCCAAGTGGGTGATGGCGGCAGAGCTGGTGGAGACCACCAAGCTCTATGCCCGTACCAATGCTGCCATTCAGCCGGAGTGGATTGAGGCCTGTGCCGGGCATCTGCTCAAGCGCAACTATTCTGAGCCCCATTGGGAGAAACGGCGGGGACAGGTGGCGGGATACGAGAAGGTTACACTCTACGGACTCACGCTGGTGCCCCGGCGCAGGATCAACTTCAGTCCCATCGACCCAAAGCTGGCGCGGGAGATCTTTATCCGCTCCGCGCTGGTGGAGGGGGATTTTCAGACACGTGCCCCTTTCTGGCGGCACAACCAGGAGATGATCGCCTCAGTCCATGATCTGGAGGCAAAATCCCGTCGACGTGACATCCTGGTGGATGAGGAACGCATCTACGGTTTCTACGACCAACGCATCCCCGAGGGGATCTGCACTACGCCGGCATTTGAGAAGTGGCTGAAAAAGCAATCGAAGCAGGAATCGAAACGGCTCTATCTCAGCGAGGCCGACCTGGTCAGGGAGGAGGCATCTATCGTCCCGGATGATCAGTTTCCCAACCATCTGGATATCAATGGCATGGCGCTTCCCCTGGAGTATTCTTTTGATCCCGGGCAGCAGCAGGACGGGATTTCACTGGTGGTGCCGCAAGATGTCCTGGGTCAGGTTACCGAGGCCAGATGCCAGTGGCTGGTGCCGGGATTGCTGCGGGAGCGGGTCATTGCGCTGATTCGGGGGCTGCCAAAATCCCTGCGCAAGTCTTTCGTGCCGGTCCCCGACTTTGCCGATGCCTGTCTGCAGGGGATTGAGCCCTCCGACAGGCCTTTGATCCAGGTGCTCGGTGAGCGTCTGAAGCAGCTTACCGGTGTCCATGTGCCGGAGGATGCCTGGTCCGATGTCGAGCTGCCTGAGCATCTGCGTATGCAGATCAAGGTCGTCGACGAAGCGGGGAAACAGATTGGTACAGGTCGGAATCTTGATGTTTTGCACAAAGCACATCGGACAAACCAAAGAGGATTCCAGAAACTTGCCTCACCCGATCTCGAACAGAAGGGCCTGACCGATTGGGATTTCGGGCCCCTGCAGCCGAGTTTCTCCGTAAAACGCGGCGGTATCACTCTGAAAGGGTTTCCTGCACTGGTGGACGAGGGCGACAGTGTTGCCATCCGTCTGCTTGATTCGGAAGTCACTGCCCATCAGAGCCACAAGGCGGGTGTGCGGCGCTTGATCATGCTCAAGTTGGCAAAGGAGATCCGTTATCTGCGCAAAAATCTGCCCAACCTGCCGCGCATGCGCCTGCAATATGCCAAAGTACCCAAGGCACCGGAGGGGCTACCCGTCGAGAATCAGCGGAATCTGGAGGATGAATTGGTTACCTATATCCTCGACCGTACCTTTCTGGACGGATTGCCTGAGATAAGGGACAAGGAGATTTTTCTCGACCGAATAGAGCGCTGTCGCAATGCGATGATGACGGTGGCCAAAGACGCTTGTCAGGAGGTTGGAAAAATCATCGAAGGGTACCAGAAGGTCAGAAAAAAACTCTCCGGCACGACGCAGATCAACTGGATGGCATCTGCTGCCGACATGCAACAACAACTCGATCGCCTGGTTTTCAAGGGATTTCTGGGAGTGACGCCGCCGGAACAGCTTGGCCGTTTTTCCCGTTATCTGCAGGCGCTGGAAAAGCGTCTGGAAAAACTGCAAAGTGCTGCAGCCCGTGATCAACAGCAGATCCGGGAGATGGCAAAGGCCTATCAGCTGTGGCAGCAGTGGGATGAACAGTGCAGGAAAAACGGGCGCAGCGATGAGCGGATCGAAGAGATGCGCTGGCACTTTGAGGAGTTGCGGGTCTCCCTATTCGCCCAGGAGTTGGGAACCGCCTATCCCATCTCCCTGAAACGAATTGAAAAGCGCTGGAAGGAGTTGGGGTTATAGGTATAGGCCGGATCAAGCTCAGCGGATCCGGCATCATTTGATTCAGACAACTATTGGGTTGCATGGGGACGCCGTGCTATCTTTTCCGCGCATATTGAATTCACAGGAACAACGACTCATGACTCAGTGCTATTGCGGCTCCGGCCGGGATTTTGAAACCTGCTGCCAACCGATTCTGGAGGCCAGCCAGACTGCGGGGACCGCAGAGGCGCTGATGCGTGCCCGCTACAGCGCGTTTGCCACTCAGCAACCGGAATTCCTGCATGAGTCACTCCATCCCGACCATAGAAAAGATCACGATGTAGCGGCAACCCGGCGCTGGGCAATGAATTCACTGTGGCTCGACTTGGAAATTGTCGAGGTGAAAGGTGGTGGGGCAGATGACGAAGAGGGTACGGTTGAGTTCATCGCCTCCTACAAAGAGCGGGATCTGCTGCGCAAACATCATGAACTGAGTCATTTCAGCAAATCCGATGGTCTCTGGAATTTTATCGATGGTGAACTCGTACTGCCTAAGACTGAGGTCCGGGATACGCCAAAAGTTGGCCGAAATGACCCATGCCCCTGCGGTAGTGGTAAGAAGTACAAGAAGTGTTGTGGACGGTGAATTCGTCTATTTTGTGACTTCTCTCCCTGGAATTATTATCGGTTTTCCTCAAGAATAGTGGTTATGTGCCGAAAATCTGATCATTCAAGGGCTTTTGCTGTTATCAGACAGACATCGGGTTTTCGCAATGAATGAACGGATTATATTGAGATGAAACGGGCCGGAAGCAGGATAAAATGCTCCATGACGGCAGGCAGATCATTACTGATCTTCTGTCTGTTGGTTTCCTCGTCTCCTCTGATGGCGCAGATCTTCAAATATCGAGCGCCGGATGGGCACATCCATTTCACCGATCATCCCATGGTGGGTAACTATCGCCTCTTATGGAAATCAGCTCCAGCAGCCAGCGCCTACGACGATTACTCTGTTGCAGAGTTCAAGCAGAACAAATCAAAACTGTCACCGTTGATCGACGCAACTGCCAAAAACATGCGACTGCACCCGGGGTTACTCCACTCGGTGGTGCGGGCGGAATCGGCCTACAATCCCCGTGCGGTTTCAAAGGTGGGTGCTCAGGGGCTGATGCAGCTGATGCCGACAACCGCCAGACGTTACGGCGTCAACGACTCCTTCAACCCCCGGCAGAATCTGGAGGGTGGCGCGCGGTACCTGAAAGATCTTCTGCAGCAGTTCGGTTTCGATTTGAAACTGGCCTTGGCGGCATATAATGCCGGTGAGGGTGCGGTGAAGAAGTTTGATAATCAAATCCCCCCCTATCCCGAAACACAGCAGTATGTGAAAAAGGTGATGGGGTACTATCGCACCCACCTGCAGGGATCGACCAACTGATTGAATAGAGAAAACTGTCATTTCGACCGCAGGGAGAGATGACAGTAACTGGGTTATTAGAGATTCTTTAGCCAACCATCAGGTAATCCACTCTCCGCCTGTACTCCATATCCTCAAGTTCCTGCCGGATGAGATCCCGTGCACCGTGGTTAGTGACATAGACGAGAACAAAAGGTTTGCTCTCCTGTAGAAGCCACTCGGGTGAGACGACCGGGATACCCTGCAAACGGTTTCCAATCTTACGTGGATCGATATCGATCCAGGCCTTTACCTGGAAACCCTGCTCCAACAGTCGCTGACAGCGTTTACGGGTTTTGCGCCCGGCACCCCAGATCACCAGTTCGTCGCGTCGGGCCAGCAATAGTGGATCCCGGGCGAGGTAGTGGGCACGCAACCGATCGAACGCCTCCCTGCTGCAACGCGGGTTCTGCCGGGAGGTGCAATTTTCACTCTCCCGCCAGTCGAGCAGGATCTGCGGTAGCTTAGCCATCCGGTAACCGGCAAGGTACAGCCTGAACCAGAGATCGTAATCCTCGGGAAACATCCCTTCGCAATAGCCACCCGCTTCAATGATGGCTTTGCGCCGGAACATAACACTGGGATGGGCAAAGGGGGATTCGATGTAGATATCCGCAGCAATCTCATCAGGATCAAGGCACTGGTTTTGCCAACGCACATATTCACGGTAACCTGCCTGGATCAAAGTTTCCGGGAACAGTCTGACCTGGCATCCCACAAGGGTAATGATTTTGTTTTGCTGCAGATAATCCACTTGTAATTGCAGGCGCTGTTGATCCATCAGGTCGTCAGCATCCATGCGTGCAATCAGTGGAGAAGTGGCCTGCATCAAGCCGAAATTCAGTGCGTTGACCAGACCTGGGGGGGGATTGTGCAGCAGACGTATCCGCTTATCGCAATTGGCGTGTTGCTGCACCACGCTGCAGGAGTCATCACGACTCTGATCGTTGATGGCGAGCAGTCGAAAGTCCTGAAAGGACTGCTGCCTGATGGAAATCAGACAGGCATCAAGTGTGGTCGCCGCATCACGGAACGGGAGGATAATCTCCAGCTTGATCAGGAGATGCTTGCCCAGTCCACAATCATGGTATCGATGACAGTGGTCACTTCATCCGAGATGTCGATGATACGAAAGCCGGTCCAATAGGTATCGGGTTGTGCGGCTTCGCTGCACCAGAGTGCTTCAGCACCAAACGAAATCTTGCTATGACCCTTCACCAGATACGGGAGCCGCATATCCAACTGGTAAATGGACCCCGTCTTGATGGGGTTGGCACTGAGCAGCATGAAACCTTCAACGGTGATATTTACCACCTGCCCTATGTAGGCCGCAGTTATTTGGTCCAATACTTCAAGGACTTCATTGGCTATCTTGCGTGGCAGAATACGGTGCTCAACCATCGGCTGGATTCCTATAGTTACTGCCGGGAACCTTTGACCAAGCGTCTTCTCCCGTCTCGTTATCGTTAGTGATATTCTCAGCAATCTCTTCTGTTGCCTTGAGAGAGCGTTGCAGCATTCTGCGAATGGCGTGCAGAGTGCGTTCGACAAATGGGTCGCTGCTCTCTTCGAGGATCTTCGATTTTCCGTCTATGATCTCTTGTGCCAGTTTGCGCAGGGGTTTTATGGCGGTTTGCACTCCGGCCCTGTCCACGAACATGCATGAGGATGTCAACGGGCTGAGCCATGAAAGTTTCACCCGCCTGACATCATTGGGACCGCTGCTGAGATCAAACCAGGTGCCGAACTCGGTTTTACGTAACTTGTCCATCATCTTCAGGAGATCGTCAGGGATCTGGGCTTCTGGCTCAGTGGGTTCCGGAACAGGTATAGGAGGCTCTGGTTGAGTGATTTGAAAAGGTTTTACTTCAGGCGCTTTTGGGGCGCTGACACTCTTGGGCTCACTGACCGCAGATGAGCCGGCTGACATGGCGCTTTCTGCATTGGCCAGGTGTTCGAAAAGTGCACGGCTCTTCTCCTGATGGTAACCGCCCAGAGACTCAAGTCCTTCTTCAATCGTGTTGCGCAGGTAGGGCAGAGTCTTCTCAAGTTCCCTCTGCTCATCCTGGGTTTTTTTCTCTTCAAAGACCCAAGCCAGCTCATCTGCGACATGTAGTGCATCCTTCCAGTCTTCACTCATCTCACCATCGGGGTGGCGCAGCAGGATGAAGATCAGCTTGTCCGTCCAGGTTTGAATCAGAAAGTCCTTCGCCACCTGAGGCAGGGAGGAACCGAAGGTTCGGGCTTTCATCTCCTGGCCTGCCCTCTGCCTTGCATCGTTGAGCTTTTCCCGCCCCTTGGCTGAGTCCTGAGCCCGTTTTTCCAGAATCTCGGTTTTTCGGCGAAAATCATCCATTCTCGCCTTGAAGTTGGTCAGTAGATCGGAAAAGAGTTTGATGTCGTCAGAAAACTCTTTGAGTACGCGATCGACTACCGCCTGCATGTCCGGATAGATACCACGCTTGAGATTGTGCTCATCGATCCAGTGGCTGCCTGCTTCAACCATGCAGTCGAGTAGCTGGCGAGCATCGTGATTGCTGTCGGTGAGCAGATGACGGTCGATAATAGCCACTTTCAGATAGGGTGTGTGCAGGTGACTGATCAGAGCCTTGGCGACTGCAGGAAGAACCGGATCGTTCAGCATGTATTCAAACAGCATTCCGACAAGATCGATGGTGTCTTCATCCACTGTATCCAACTGATCAGTGTCAATCTGACTGTAGAGTTTGTTTCGCTCCTCGATCAGTGTCTGTTTGATACGGGTAAGGAACTGTTCGTCGAGTTCAATGTTCGGAATGAACGGGGCTTCTGTCGAAGCGTCGGGCAGATAATCTGATCTTGTGGCTGGCTGAATATCATTAAGTGCGGAGACAAGGTTCGCGGTAGTAGGCAGCTGCCCGCCGCCGGAGTGCCCGCTGGCGCCACTCACTCTACCAGCTGACCCACTCCCCCGCGGAGCTGCTGAGTGTCTTTGGGGTGAACCGCCACGCCGGGATGCGAGGAGGCCGATGATTGAGTCGAAGAGCTCTTCCCCGAGGTCCTGTTCTGAGTTTACGGCGTTTTGATCCTCGGTTTGCTGGGCACTCTTATCCGCTTTGCCACCGCGTTGGCCAGCTGCCTGCGGATTTCGGATAGTAGGTCTAAGGTGGGGCAGTACACCGGCATCCTTGAGGTTGTTGTTGAAATCCTCATACAGAGAGCCTAGCTGCTTCAAAACGTACTTGTTGAAAAGCGCGAGAACAATAAGCTTGATGTTGGATTCGAGACTCAGACTGTCGATAGCATTGGCGAAAGCGTCGACAAGATGTTGCGGGCAGGCAGGGGTCCTGTTTTTTTCTATCGCCTCGCCACCGTTGATAACCGCGAGACGCTGGCTCAGTGCGTAGAGTTGAGAGCGATGGCCGATGGTCGCTTTACTGACCATGTTTTCGATGGCCGTGGTTTGATCCATGGAGTCGTCATCGACCAGTTCGAGTTCGATATCGCTGCTTAGAGTGGAGAAGGGATCACTATCCGGCTTCCTTGCCCAGAAATTATCAAAACCTGCGCTGAGTTGCTCTCTGAACTCATGTTCCACCAGGCCGTGGCGGTTCCGAATCAGACTGATCGCTTCAAAAAAGCGATTCTGCATCAGATCGTTCTCCGCTTTTTGGGCGAAACTCATCAACGCCTTGTCCGTGTTGGCAAACAACTCGGTCAGCAGGGCGCTAACATAGACCAGCACCATGTCCTTGCAGCGGCTCATGAGTGGTTGAAACTGGGTCTGATATTTACTTTTTCGTGATTCCGGTGATGGCACCATCACTTGATCCTTCAACGCGATTGACTAAATCTGACTTGAGCCAGTAGCTGCCGGCATCAGGCCATAGAATTAAGGTTTAACCCGCACACTCTCCCCAATCGTCATTATATTCATACGGGAACACCGGAGCATCATTGGCAGTCTTTCCCGCTAAGGTTAGCACAGACGAAACTGATTTATGAAACAGAAAGTTAGACGGGTTTTCTCATGAGCAGCGATTAGTTGGCGGAGGGCCAATTGGCTAAGGTCTGCTATCACTGCATCCGAATAGTGCTGACGGGCCCCAGGTGACAGGAGGAACGAAAGGCAGTGAGGAAATCTGGGGAATATCATTCTGATAATTTAACTGAATTCAGCTGAATTCGCCTCTAGGGCTGGCCAACCCTGATTTTCAAGAAACCGGCAGGCTGGCCGATAAAATTGTGAAATAGGGTTAAGTGCAAGGTGATTTAAATGAATGCTGAGGAACTGGTCAAAGGGATAGAACATCTGGTCTCGTTGCCGGATGTCTGTATCAAGGTCAATATGATGGCTGATTCTCCGCTCTATTCAGCAAAAGATATCGGGGAGGTGATCTCTCTGGATACCGACCTTTCCGCACGCCTCCTGAGTTTGGTCAACAGTGCCTTCTACGGTATGCGGGCTCCGGTGGAGACCATCTCCAGAGCCGTTACGGTCATTGGTACGAAGGGTCTGCGCAACCTGGTTCTGGTTACCTCGGCGGCTGAGATTTTTACCGGCATCCCTGCCGATTTGGTCGATATGACAGAATTCTGGCGATACTCAGTGACGACCGGAATTATTGCCAAGGCGCTCTCAACCCGATGCAATGTCTTGCCTGGTGAACGCCTGTTTGTGATGGGTGTGTTGCATGATATAGGCAGGCTGGTTATCTACTTGCGCCTGCCGGAGCAGTCGCGTGATGTGTTGCTGATGTTAGCGGCTGAGTAAAACCGCGCATAGATGGCGAAGGCCGCCTCGCTGCGTCGATACATCCTCCGTCAGAACGTCACATCC
>JAMJIN010000318.1:0-2357 GCA_036784775.1 Chromatiales bacterium
CCCATTTATTGCTCTCTCTGCCCACTCTCATTGGTTATTGAAGTCCCATTTTACTGGGTGGACAACTATCCTGACAGAGGGGGCACCGAGTTCATTGGCCAATAAAGCAAATCTGGACAGGTGCATCATTTATTCCCGGGCAACAATAACCAAGCCGGTAATCATCATGCTGGTTGCGGTGGAATTGGCGGACCGTGCACTCAACCCAGCCACTATTGATACCAGCGGGCGCTGGGACAAGGCCAACAAACTCCATGAACTGCATTGGATCGTTGTGGAAAAACTCAAGTATAGTGGCAAGAACGTAATCGGCAGGTGGTCACATGGACAGAATCAAAGGACTTCACTTTTGATAAACCAACCTTTCTGAAACTCTACCACGGCTTTGTGTATGCGAGATCCTGAATTACCATCAGAGTAGAGTAAAGAGGACGGAGAGATTAAATCTTTTCCCTCTGTTCCCTTTCGTTAACCCCGCCGCAAAAATCAAACCCACGGGTCTGGCAAAGCCCCGCACCCATTACGTTCAAGATGATGAAAGGGGGTAAGAATCCTGTCCTTGCGGGTCAGATCTTAACCGTCTTTCAGGGCAGCCATGGCTTTATCTAAATCGAATTGATCAGACATCCCTAATTTTCTATTGCTACTGAAATGACACGGAATTCCAACACTCCCTGTGTCATATAATTCAACAAAGAGCGTATTATTCATTGGCTTCTATACATGCACAACACCAAAAAGCGTATCCACATTTAACTCAATAACGCCACCAACAGAAATGGATTCAATTTCCCAGAAATGCTCTTGTTTGAACCGCATTAACTGATCATCAGTCAATTGATCAATCAGTGATTTATAGCCAGTAGTATTAAGCAATGACCACCATTCACTTAGCGTGATGGAATAGCGAATTTGATGACGTTGCACATCAATACTTTTATGCTTGCTCAGCGCGGCTAACTCTTCTATTTGTTTTACCGTTTTGAGTCTTTCTCTGAGACGCGATGGAGCTTCGATTTTATATTCTTCCTCTAGCCGCTGCAGAAACAACTCTGCATATGGATTGAAAGCATCGTTTGTAAATGAAGAAAAAATGAAAATCCCACCACTTTTAATGGTTTTGCAGATTGCCTGATAGGCTTCTTCCATATCAGGATAAAAGAACAGCGCATACCCACAGGTAACAATATCGAATACCGCATCTGCATAATGAATACTTTCAATGTCACATTGTTTAAACGTGACATTATCGAGTCCTTCTTCTTGTGCCTTATGTATCGCCTGTTTAAGCATTCCAGGCGATAAATCAATCCCCTCTATATTTGCATGTCGATATTTTCTTGCCATCTCAATAGCGACAACTCCTGTTCCAGTAGAAACATCTAGAACATTCATTTTCTCCCAAGATGGAAGCAATTCAACCATTCTGCTTGCTGAAATGGCAAAGAACTTATTCTCATCATATCTGCATGAGACATCGTCAAATGTTGTTTCTATATTGTTCTTAAATTGATTTGTATTCATATTAGTCATAAAACAGAATATTAATAGCGTCAAGACTCATTTCAGCTGGAGCTATTTTTAGGCAGTTTGCATTCTTCATAAACACCTTCAACACAGAACACTCCATGTTGCGACTCAAGTGGAACCATAACCACTTGAGCTCTTGCACTATGCGCTATCAAATGATCCTGACCTTTAATTATTATTGGAAGTGACATATCAAAAAATAAGCCGCGCGCTTCAAATTGACGTTTGGCATCACCAAGAACCATATTTGTAAATTCACCGACTAAATCCGTCACCATGCAATCAATATATGTTTGTTCATCAGGTAAGAAATTATTGGCAATGCCCAATATTGCAGGCTCAGAATAAAGACAAGGCAACAGAGGCCTTAGCGCGTCTACCAACCATTGACATTAAACCGGTAACAACACCACATGATGTTTCGCCTTCTTTAGGAATATAGGGCTGGCCAACCTCAATATAAGATAGCTTTCCCATAGTGGTTAGAACATTCTTTACCGAGTTAATAACAGGATTAATAAAATTAACGTTCACAGAGCTTCCTTTCGATCCATTGTGCCGAAAACATTATATATTAAACTCAACCAAAATTAACTGCGCTTGTCTGTTAAAGGAATTTTCATTAGCATTGGATATCCCAATGCGCATATACGCCTAATCGTTCTGAAACTTCACCCGGTAGTTGCATAAATTCCGGTGCTAACAACCATTCCACCGTATAAAAGACAGGGAGAAATAAAAAATATGCACTATCTCTGGAGTTCACTGCTGGTGAGATCCAGAAACCATGAAAAATCCTACATTTGAAACGATAAAAATGAGAAAGC
>JAMJIN010000128.1:0-11965 GCA_036784775.1 Chromatiales bacterium
GGCTCCCTACATCTTCCCGATTTCTTTCTCGATGTCACTCTTTGTCGCTGGCTGTTTCTTCTGACTCGCTATTTGCAGCTATTTCATCCGGTTACCGCTGTTCGCCAATTATGTTCGGGTTTTTACCGCCATCTACATAAGCTACTTGCCAATATTCCACGTCTGGAGAGGGCGGCGAAAATCGTCCTCTATCAGGACAAGAACTTCGATGGTTCTGGCGTGCCCTTCGACGCAGTCTCCGGGGAGGATATCCCTATAGAGGGTCGCATTCTGAAGGTACTACACAAGCTGAAGGACCTGGAAGAGAGAGATGGGCTGTCAGTTGACCAGGCCTTGAAACAGATGCAGGAAACCAGTGACACTTATGATCCGCAAGTATTACAGGCAGCAGCCAAGTACCTCATCACTGGAGAAGATGAGTTGCCGCACATTGACGTAGATGTCAGCGAGTTGCAAGCGGGTCAGGTACTGGTCTCAAATGTGGAAACTGAAGATGGACGGCTGCTCTTTACCGCCGGGCATAAACTCTCAGGCGCTATTATAGAAAAAATTATCAACTACCATCAGGTGCAAAAAATAAGAGAACCAATCCAGGTGTTTGTTACAGGTTAGTGCCCGTCCGCTTCCCCCTCTCTGCTGGAGGGGGTTGGGGGGAGGGGGAGTAAATAAATCAGTGAGGCAGGATTATTCCATCTCATCCAATGGACACGGTTTTGCATAATAGTAACCCTGCGAAAAATCGACGCCCATTTCCTGCAGGATAAGTACAATCTCTTCATTTTCCACAAACTCGGCGATAGTCAGCTTGTTCATCACCTTGGCGATTTCGGTTATGGATTTGACCATGGCCCGGTCCACGGAGTCGGTGTGCATACTCTTTACAAATTGACCGTCAATTTTCAGATAATCGACCGGTAGGTTCTTCAGGTAAGCAAACGAAGAGAACCCCGATCCAAAATCGTCCAGTGAGAAACGGAATCCTTTTGCTTTCAGCGTTGTTATAAAATCCACGGCGAGATTCAAACGGGAGATGGCCGCTGTCTCGGTTACTTCAAAACAGATCTTCTGTGGTGGGATCGCGCTGTTTTCAAAGGTTTCAGAGATAAAGCCAAGGATATCTTCGCTACCCAGAGAGTGACCTGAAAGATTGATAGAGCACATGGAGAGCCGTGCCAGTTTTTGTGGATTGTTGCCAAACCATTCAACAACGTTGCGGATGACCCAACGATCGATCTGGGGCGTGAGGAAGTAATGTTCAGCGGCGGTTAGGAAGATGCCCGGGGCTATCAATTGCCCCTCTTCATCAACCATGCGGATAAGAATTTCAAAATGATCACCTTCCTCAATGGTGTTTCCGATGGGGGTGATTTGTTGGAAAAACAGGCGAAAACGGTTATCTCTGAGTGCGTGATGTATCTGGTTGACCCACTGGGATTCGTTGAGTCGCTGCGTGAGTTCCGCATCGTTGGGTTTACCAACATGGAGGCTGTTTCGTCCCCTGTCTTTGGCGACGTTACAGGCTGTCTCAGCCGCACTGAGCAGTGTGGCCACACTTTCTGAATCTTTGCTGACGGGTATCAAACCGATGCTGGCATTGACATCAAACTGTTCGCCTTCCCATTCAAAGTTGAACTGTTTGAACTGTTCGTGCAGTCCATATGTGAACTGCTCCGCTTCGTCCATCTGGCAATCGTTTATCAGGATCGCGAATTGGTTTGCGGCGAGGCGGGACACTACATCATTGCCACCCCGTTGGGAGGAGAGCAGGCTGCCTATCTGTCGCAGACATTCATCACCTGCAAAATAGCCGCAGCTGTCATTGACTACATGGAAATTATCCAGATCAATAATGCACAGCGCATGGTTACTCCCTTCACTCCTGGACAGGTCCAGAAAATGTTGCACTCTGAGTTCGAAGGCCTGTCGATTCACCAGACCGGTGAGAAAGTCGTGCTGTGAGTGGTAGGTAAGTTGTCCTGAAAGATCTCGTACTTCAGATGTATTCTGTTCCAGGATGGCCCGTTTTTCCAGGGTCTGACCGTATTGGGCGAGGCCGGCCTCCAGTGTCGCCGCCATGGTTTCCGAGCTGCAGGGCTTGGTCAGAAATTTGAAGACATCGCCCTTGTTGACGGCATCGACAGCCGTTTTCTGATCGGCATTCCCGGTCAACATGATACGAATTGTATCCGGTTCTATCTCTCTAAGACGGGATAAAAGCTGCAGTCCATCCATTCCCGGCATGCGCATGTCTGAAACGACAATGGCGAAGGGACCCTCTTCCTTGATCTTTTCAAGAGCCTCCTGGCCGCCTGGCGCCAAATCCAGTTTGAAACGCTTTCTCAAGCTGCGCCTGTAGCCCTGGAGGATGTTGGGATCATCGTCGACGATGAGGATTTTCCTTTTCATGGTTCTATCCATAGTCCGATTTCTATATTTAACCCCCGGTTATATCGGCCATTTATAACGAAACTTTAGAGTCCCTGAATAGGGGATCAGTAACCCCCTCGCCTTTAGGCAACGGATTGCTGGAGTGATGAAAAACGCGTAAGCGTAGAGAACCCTGGAGGTCAGATGCAGGAGGTAGAGCGAAGCAGGAAGCCAGTATTTTTAATCCCCTCACCCTGAAGGAGAGGGGGCCGAAAATTGGCCGAATGGCCGATCAACCCGGCTTTTAGCCGGTGGAGTATTCACTCGATATTTCTGGAGGCAGTTCTTCAGTCGTCTCCAACCCACCCCTGCAGAGCCGAGATCACCGCTTTCGCCTGATCCTTGCTGGAGATGTTGAACTTGGATTTCGCCTGATACTCGCCATCGCGCTTCTGAAAGCGGCGGATGGTGTATTTTTCCTGGCCATACTCCTCTTTGCCCCGGTTCCACTCCTGGAAACGGAAGATGATGGTGGTCCAGGCGCCTTTGGTGAGTATCACCTTATCCAGTTCCTTGACAATGTCGATGCCGTCTTCAGTGTAGTTGACGGTAAGTTCTTCGGGAGTCGATGCCATAGCTGTTTCACTTCGAATCGGTTATGTGTGGTTGGCGGAATATACATGGCTTGCCGGGATATTTCATGTGCCGTGAGCTATCTCTCTAAAGCCTTTATCTATGGAGGGGTGACAACACCAAATTTTTTCAGCATATCGGCGATGTCCTTCGCTCCGCTCTGTTGGGCAATTCCGAGCGGTGTCTGGCCGGTAGCGTTGACCGCGTTCAGATCTATGCCCCCTGTAATGAGATGTTTGGCGGCAATGCGCTGATCTTTCGAAGCTGCAATATGCAAAGCGTTGTTGCCTTCGTCATCCGCCGTATTGATGTCTGCGCCCTGTTTGATGAGAAAATCGAGCACATCGCGGTCCAGGCTGCCCGCAGCGGCTGTCTTCAACAATAAATTGTTGGCATTGAGGTGGGCGCCCTGTTTTGCCAGGTAGGCGGCCGCCAGGGTGCGTCTTGCCAGTAATGCCGTCCCCAGGGGCGTCTGTCCCGCGGCATCCAGCTGATCAATGGCGGCGCCGTTCTTCAGCAGTATCTTGATCACCACCAGTCGGCCCTTCTCTGCTGCCACGTGAAGTGCGGAGCGGCCATCCGGGCCTGGGGCATTCACATCAGCGTCCCAGTAGAGGTTTCGCTCTATCTGGTCGATATCACCAACGTGCACCGCACGGTAGAGATTGACGGTCGGAGGTTCCGGTGTGCTGCAGGCGCTGAGTAAAAGCGCGAAAGCTGAGATGGCGACAAGGAGGAATCGTTGCATATGACGATGTTAAATCGATAGCTGATGGCCCTGCAACCTGTTAATGGCGTAAATAGCCAGATGAATGGTGGGCGTGATACTGTTTCGTCCCATGATTACAAAAATTCTCTTTACCCTTGGTGTGATCGGCATCGCCTGGCTGGTGATACGGCAGCGCTCACGACGCGCTGAGGTAACGGCAACCGAACAGCCCAAACGGGTTGCTGCACAGCAGCATCAGGTAGCGAATCGCACTCCCCGGCTGGCAGCTTATGGCCTGATTGTATTCATGATATTGGCGAGTGGTGTCTTTCTCTACCTGCAATGGCGGGATGAGTTTCGGATAGTCACGGTACGTGTCATCAATTCACAGACCGGGGATACGGTCAGTTACGAGGCGCGGAAGGGCGATGTGGAAGCCCGAGAATTTGTAACGCTGGATGGCCGCACTGTCAACGTTGCTGCGGTTGAGCGGATCGAGACGGGCGCTGAATCCAGGGTCGAATAGTGTAGAACCGCCAGGTTCTGCCGATAAGCGTTAATATGTCGTTGTTATCCGATATCCATTTCACCCTACCGGCATAAGATGGACAACACACACCGGCTGATCCAAACCAGTTACAAGTTGAAAGACTCGGTTCGCTACCGTCGCGCCAAGATTTTTTTCTATGATCTGCTGGAGAATCCCAAGGCGCGGATCCGTCCCTATTTCGACGTCTTCATGATCCTGCTGGTGGTGAGCAGCGTCTGGGTACTGATCTACGATGTGCGTCATGATATGGGAATATTCGATGATCTCTTCGAGTGGGTTGCGGTCACTATTTTCATCATTGAATATTTGCTTCGCTTCTGGATTTATAATGATAGCCATAAGGTGATTCTCAGCCACTATGAACGGGCTGAGTTTATCAATCAGCCCTTCCGGGCGTGGCCGGCAATGCGTGAAGTGGTGGCCAAAAAGTGGGAATACGTGACGCAACCCCTTGCGATCATCGACCTGCTGGCCATCATCCCGACCTACCGTCCCCTGCGTTTTTTGCGCATCTTTTTACTGTTCCGGCTATTTAAGCTGTTCCGCTATACCCGCAGTATCAGCGAATTCGTCAAGGTACTGAATGAGAAGCGGATCGAGCTTTTCACGCTGTTCATCTTCATGGCCTTCATCACCTTTACGGCCGCTACCGCACTCTTCTTTTTCGAGACGGATGTCGTAGATGGAAAAGGTGTCGGCAGCTTTTTTGAGAGTATCTACTGGGCATTGGTGACCATGTCCACTGTGGGTTACGGCGATATCACGCCTCATACCACCGAAGGCCGGGTGGTGACGATTATCCTCATCATTGCCGGACTGGGGGTGATTTCATTTTTTACCTCCATCATTGTCTCCGCCTTTGGCGAGAAGATGCACGAGATTCGTGCGCAACGGGTTTTTTCCGAGGTGGAGCGCAAGCATATCGATCTCATCGTCTGTGGTTACGGCCGTGTGGGGCAGGTGGTGGCTGATCAGCTTGCGCTCGACCAGCGGCAGTTTGTGCTGGTTGATCCGCTGGAGAGCAATGTCCGCCTGGCCAAGCAAAAGGGGTATCTGGCGGTTCAGGGCGATGCGGCGGACAGTGCCCTGCTGGAGAGTCTGGGTATTGCAACCCAGGCGAAGAGACTGCTCTGTCTCACAGGAGATGATGTGGCGAATGTCTATATCACCCTTTCGGCCCGCCAGATGAATCCGGAGATTGAAATTATCTCTCGCGCCAACCACCGGGAGAATGTGACCAAACTGCGTTTGGCTGGGGCCGATCATACGGTTGCCCCCTATGAGATCGTAGGATTGATTGCAGCGGAGTATGTAGGGCAGCCGGTCGCTTTTGAGGCGATTTACGGCATGCTGACGGGACAGAACGATGTCGGGATAGAGGCGGTGCGGGTGCGTAGCGGTTCCGTATTGGATGGGCGATGCATGGCTGATGTCGGCTTTCGTCAACGTAAGCTGATCCCCTTTGGGGTGGTAAGGGAGGGCGGTTGTCCGATCGATGGTTCATCCGGCACCTATGAGATCGAGGGCCGCTGTTTCCATTTCAATCCAACCCCTGATTTTGAATTGCAGGCTGGGGATCTGGTGGTGATGTTTGGCCACGAATACAGCGTGGTCCATTTTCGTGACTGTCTGGAACGGGGGACACTCTGATGGGACGCAGTGACACCCTGGTCTTCGGTTGTGGTCCCTTGGGACAGGAGGTTGCCGAGCAGTTGATCGGCAGGAAAGTGCCGGTCTATATGTACAGCAGCGCCCTGGACCGGGTGGCAGAGGTGCTGGCCAAGGGCTTCGATGCGGCGGTGCTCGATTACACCGACGATGACAAGCTCCGCCAAGCCGGTATCGGAGAGTGGGTCAAGGTCATCTTCTGCCTGTTTCCCGAAGAGGCGAAAAACGTCTTTCTCACCCTGTCGGCCCGCGCCCTCGATCCCGATCTGAAGATCATCTGTGTCTCAGAGTCTCCCCAGTCCGGGCAGAAGTTGTTTGCGGCCGGTGCCAGCAAGGTCATAGATCCCTACGAGATCAGCGGGCGTAAGGTGCATGAACTGATCGCCCGACCGATGATCGTCGATATGCTCGAACACACAGTCTTCGGCAAACACCTCGACATTGCCGAGATCGAGATACCATTGGACTCCTGTCTCTCAGGCAATCCTCTCAGCGCCCTGGATTTGGGGGGGCGCTATAATGTGGTTCTGATGGGCGTGGTGGATGTTGAGATGAGTGACAGCCTTATCTTCAGCACCAGTGGCGTCGACCATAAACTGGATGCCGGGGATATGCTTGTGGTAATTGGCCCGGCGGTCGAGATCACCCGTCTGAAGGGCGATCTCGAGGAGGATAGAACGGACCAGTTATTGGGGGGCTAACAGGAGGTTTGCCAGGGTTGCTGATGAATTGCCTGTCTGTGCCTGCATCACCGTTTGCGGTGTCGTGCCCAAACGTTCCAGCACTTGATCCAACAGTGAACGTGCCTGCTCAGGTGTTTCAAGCGCGCCTTCCGGTCGGCTCTGTTCCAGCTCAAAAAGCTGGCGTGCCCCATCAACCTGCACATCGGTCGCCGTTGGCTCCGCACCCTGGGTTTTTGCCGGTGTCTCTCCAGCTTCCTCCTGGCCTTTGGCTGCAGTACGGTTTGAGTGTGGTGAAGACCCGGTTGAGAGGGTGATCGGTTTGTCGCCATTGACGGGATTGACCATGTTTCATCTCCTGTTGCGTCGAAAGTTTGACGTATTCAGTCTATATTCAGGTTTTATCACCTAAGCTGCGAGAAACGTGCCAATTTATGCATGATGGAAAGTACGGTTGGCACAAAATGTCGGATGAAAGGTGTGCTATGAGCAGATATGTCTTGAGAGCTAAACTTTTTTTGGGTCTCTATTTATTCTCTTTCGGGTTGGCCTACGGGGGGGAGATACAAGCTGCCGAGACATCATTACCTGAACAGCTGACCTACAAAATCTCCTATCAGGGGATATTTTCCGGTTTTATCCATCTGGATATTGCCAGAGCTGATTTGCGTGTAGCCGGAGGGACTGTGAAAGTTTCCGGACGCGCTGCGAAGGTGGCTACCCTCAAGGTGACCACGGAACCCTACCGTAAGGCGGAGGTTCTGTTTCCCGTGCGCTACCAATACCGTAGCTGGTATGAACCGGATGGAGAGAATGCACTCCTGGTAACCGAGTCCCTGCAGGCGGATGAGAATAGTGATGAGATGATCTGGTTCGATCGCGACGAGGGTGTTGGGCATAGATATGAAGTGAAGGCGGCTGCCACGGGCGGCGGGAAGAGGCCGCCGTTGGAACTGCTGCGAAAATTTGCAGACTTACAGGTCTGGCCGGCGGTGCTGGAGGAGTCCCATCAACAGGGTATCGGCAGTGGCGAGATGTTCGATCATTTCTCGATGATGCAGCGGTTGCGGGTTTTGGGCCTGCAGCCGGGGCAGGTGTTGGATCTGCCGGTGTTCACCGGCAAGCAGTTGAAAAACTATCGGGTGGTGGTGACATCGGACCTGATTGAGGGAAAAACAGAGGAGAGTGCGCTGCTCAAGCTACAGATCTTCTCTTACGATGCTGCTGAGAATGATGCCGGTCAGAAAACCTATATCTGGCTGAGTGCGGACGATCGACGGGTGCCGTTGCGATTCTATGCCGAACGGGCCTTCGGTTACCTTGAGGCCGTGTTGGAATCAGGTGAGTCCGGTGGAGAGTCGCGTGGTGGATTTACTCCTGCCATCAATGCTTTCGAGCAATTGGACTCGTTTTACTTTTGATCTGGATTGGTGCTTTGATATCTATCAGATCTGATTCCGCCCTCTACAGGATCTACGGATTGTCGTTTTTTGCGGACTCGTCGATCTTGAGGTGGCTGATATCCGGTAACGGTGCCGCAGGGGTCGGGATTTGGCAATCCTCCAGACTTCCTTGCCGTGCCTGACTGACGGAGAGTTCCCCGGTATCGATGTCAGCGGGTGGCGGAGGTTCAGTTTCATCAATAAGCGTTCCCGGTGCATCCAGGTGGATGGCACTGATATCGGGAATGATCTGGGGTTTTACTTCCACAGCGCAGTCGATCAGGCTGCCGGTCTCGGCAGGCGAGAGGCCGTAATCCGGTGCGGTGGGAGGTGCTGTTGTTTGGGGTTCTGCCGCTGGTGCTGCCTGCTTGGGCTGTTCGATCGGCCGGATCTCTAGCAGCGCGCCTGCATCCCTGAAGGCGACGCGGTATTTCACCGCTTGATCCATGCCGATGCCTTTTTTGATGGCCACAGGCTGGCCGGAGAAGAGCCGCTCCAGTTTTTCACCTTCCAGTTTGAATATGGCACCGACCTTGTTGCGTACTTCAGCGGGGTCTTTGCCCTCGATGATCCTGCCGGCGAAATAGACGTCGTAGGTATCGAAGCTCATGGCTGATCCTCCTGATAATCCTGCCAGTGTACTCCACCCGTTTTCATCTTCAAGCCCGGGCTTGAGAATTGTCATCTGCGTGGAAAAGGGATTAACGTAGGATTTGCCACTCAAGAAAAACTGTAACTATTCAGCTTGGTCCTGAATAGGTGCTTTTTTGTAGGTTGGGTTAGATGCGCATTGCTCAAAACTATCATTTTGTTGCCAAACTTCGCGCGCATCGTAACCGGCGATCTCATGGGTAGTGTCAGTTCAAAGCGCCCGATCCGCTAAGCTTGATCGGGCCTACTCCTTCTGAGTTCTCAGGCGTTGCCCTTTTCCTTCATGCCGATGTCATATGTCCTGGCGAAGTCCAACATGCGCTGGATCGGTTTCACCGCCCGCTCCTGTATTGCGGGGTCGATGTGAATCTCATTGGCGCCGCTCTCCAGCACCTCGGCAAGATTTTGTAGCGCGTTCATGCCCATCCAGGGACAGTGGGCACAACTGATGCAGGTTGCGCCCTCGCCGGCGGTGGGCGCTTCTATAAGCACCTTGTCCGGGGCCATCTGCTGCATTTTATAGAAGATGCCGCCGTCAGTGGCGACGATGAACTCCTTGTTCTTCATCTCCGAGACTGCCTTGATCAGGGCGGTGGTGGAACCAATGACATCCGCCAGGTCGACGATATTTTGTGGTGATTCAGGATGCACCAGCACTGCTGCATCCGGGTGCAGCCGTTTGATCCGCTCCAAGGCCACCGATTTGAACTCTTCATGCACCACGCAGGAGCCGGGCCAGAACAGCATCTCCGCGCCGCTGACGCCTTGTACATAGTTGCCCAGATGTCTATCCGGTGCCCAAAGTATCTTCTCGCCCTTCTCTGCCAGATACCTGACGATCGGCAGAGCGATGCCGGAGGTGACCACCCAGTCGGAGCGGGCCTTTACCTCTGCGCTGGTATTGGCATAGACCACCACCGTATGGTCGGGGTGTTGGTCGCAGAAATCACTGAACTTGTCTGCCGGGCAGCCTTCATCCAATGAACAGGTTGCGCCGAGATCGGGCATGATAACCCGTTTTTCCGGGCTGAGTATCTTCGCGGTCTCACCCATGAATCGCACGCCGCAGACGACCAGGGTCTGTGCGTCATGAGCGGCGCCGAAGCGGGCCATCTCCAGTGAATCAGCTACGCAACCGCCACTCTCCTCCGCCAGCGCCTGCAGATCCGCATTCGTGTAATAGTGGGCGACCAGTACTGCATCCTGTTGTTTCAGCAGCTTTTTAATGCGTGTCTTGAGTGCCGTTGTTTCACTGTCCGAAAGGGATGGCCACGCTGGGTGGGGTGGAACGTTTATGGTTGGTAAGTTGAGAGGGGATCGTTGTGAACTCATGACCTGATTTTGATGCAATGTTATTTGAATGCTCTTTCGGTTCTGGTGGCTGGACGCAGGATGATGCGCGTGAAGGAGCCAGTTGCCGGTTCCTGAAAATCACGGTGCCATCAGGATACTTCAGTAATGGCCCAATGATACAACGAAAAGGTAGCTCTTTCGATACAGCAAGCACGTTGATGCTTGTGGGGCAGTCCCCCGTGATTTACTGTCGGGATTTAAAGTAGTATTGTGGGTTTATGCTGACCTGTGGCCTAAAGAAAATGACTTTTGTGCCGATTAGATGGGTATCTGAAACCATCGTGGATTTGAAAAAATGGCTATAGCACAAGCCGCAAAACAAAAAATTATACAGATCAAGCACTTGCCGCCTCTGTCGGGTACGGCAAGCAGTCTGCTCGGCATAGTGTCCGATCCTGATGTTGATATCGATGAACTTTCCCGGATTATTGGTCAGGATCCGGGGCTGGCAGCGCGGATCCTTGGGTTGGCGAATGCTGCCTATTTCGCCCAGCAGCAGCCGGTCAATACCGTCAAGGAGGCGATCATCCGTGTGCTGGGACTGAATATGGTGAAAAGTCTCGCGCTGAGCATTGCCATGTGCGGTGCTTTTGATACCTCCATGTGTCCAGGTTTCGAGCTGGAGAAGTACTGGTACTCCGCCTTGGGAGGCGCAGCGCTTGCCCGGCGACTGGCGCTGAAGATGGCACCGGAAGAACGGCCTGACGCGGATGGCGTCTACCTGGGTGGTCTGTTAGTCGATTTAGGGGTTCTGGTACTGGTAAACAGCTTTCCGAAGGAGTATTCCCTGGCACTGCAGCGACAGCAGCTTGAACCGGAAGGGGAGATGGTACAGCTCGAACAGCAGCTGATCGGACTCACCAGTAGTGAGGCGGGCAGCTGGCTGGCAGATCGCTGGCATCTCCCTGAATCGGTGGTGCGTATAATCGATTACCAAATCTATTCCGATGATGTCAGGTCGATGGGAAAACGGAGTGAGATACTACTCGTTGGAGCCGCTATGCGCTGGATCAAAGGTTCGTTGAGTGGTGACAAAATATCCTTGAAAGATGATTTGGCGTTACATCAGGTTTTGGGAATCCCGGCTGAGGTGCTAGAGTCACTGGAAGTCGAATTTTCAGAAAAAGAGGATGAGATTCGGACACTCGCGAGAATGTTGGCGGGATAGAGGCATCGTATGGATTTGTCCTTCAATCATACATCAATGGATTTACGTGAAAGATTTTTCAGCCTGCTGGATTCTCTCTCCGCGCTCAGGGCTCTCACTCAGCTTGAACTTGATGGCCTGACGGAAGAACAGGTTATCGAGAAAGCGCTGGGAGAGTTGGTCAGATATCAGAATCTTGAGAACTGTTCCATATTCCGGCTTGAAGGTAGTGAGCTGCGCTGTGTGGCGGGTACCAGCATCAATGAATCCCACGGCATGGTCGCGGGTCTTGAAACCGACTCAAAGACCCGGCGAAATTTCATGCGGTTTGCTCCTGGCGAAGGGATTATGGGCATTGCTTTGCAGACAGGGCAGCTACAATATTGTCGTGACTGCGCGCAAAATGCCAGCTTCAAACCCAACCCCTCGCTTGGTGGAGACCTGCCCGGTTCATTGATCTGTGTGCCGATAAAGATGGCCAACGATGTGCTGGGTGTTCTGAACGCCTCACATCCTCTGCCTGAATATTTTGAACCTTGGCAACAGCACACCCTTAGCCTGTTTTGTAGTTCGTTGGGGCAGATGCTGCACAATCACCGAATGTTGCACGACCTTGAATATCTGGTGGTGTAGATGGCGGTAAAAACCCGAACATAATTGGCGAACAGCGGTAACCGGATGAAATAGCTGCAAATAGCGAGTCAGAAGAAACAGCCAGCGACAAAGAGTGACATCGAGAAAGAAATCGGGAAGATGTAGGGAGCC
>JAMJIN010000319.1:0-2356 GCA_036784775.1 Chromatiales bacterium
CAGCTTGAAAAAAACCTGCCGTAAGCTGGATATCTCGTTCTGGCATTACTTAACAGATCGTTTGGGTATTGGTGAACAGACCATTGCTCCATTACCCGATATCATCACCGAGCGGGCTGCTCTTGCCACGGGTTTTTGAGAAGTTACATAAAGTCCGCATAACCTACTGAATACAAAAACAAGTGGGCCTCACGCATGGTAAAATGTTTGTGTTCAAAGACAAACAACAATACCACCCGGAGGCCCACTTGAAGAATGGCACAAACGCTGACAGCCTGCCACCCTTGATCAGTGTCGTAATCACCGATTCTAAACACTACATTGACAACCTATTTGCAGATACATGGAAGAAACTGAAATTGAATGCTCTGATCAGAGGCGCAGGTTTCACCAAGCGGAGTGGGATAGAAGTTACTGAGGCGGTGTTTGTATTGCTCATCTGGAAATGGCTCAACATGTCATCCATAGCCATGTTTTCGAAGATGGCCTTAGGCACCTTTTCAAGGGCCAGAAAAGATGTCATGTACGATCTACTGAAACGGGAAGAGATCAACTGGCGTGCGCTGAATAGCCAAACAGCCAGGGCTGTCTATCAACAGAACAAGCTGATAGGCAGTCGCGTTAAGGCGTTCGTATTGGATGACTCGATCAAAACCCGGTGTGGTAAGAAAATGGAAGGCGTCTCCAGTCATTTTGATCATGTCACGGGACGCCATGTCATGGGGCAGCTGGTATTGACCTTGGGGTTGGCAACAGAAGAAGCCTTCCTGCCTTTGGATTCCCAGATTTACATCAGCCAGGTTAAAGCCAGGGAATTGATCAGCCCTTACAAGGATGGCCGTAGTGTTGCCGGCAAGCGCTACAATGAAGCGACCACCCAGAGTAAACCGAACATGGCGGCGAACATGATGAAGCGGGCACTTCGAAGTGGGATGGAGGCAGATTATGTCTTGGCGGATGCCTGGTTTGGTACCAAAACGATGATCCGCACGGCATTGGAACTGGAGGTCTGTGCAATCCTGCGCATGAAAAAAAGCAAGATGAAATATCGTGTGGTAGTCCATGGACGGACAAAACAACTGTTAAATGCTCAGGAGCTTTATGCCTACGCAGTAAAGCGGGAGTGGAAGAAAGTACGTGGTATGCCCTGGAAGGCCGTGTCGCTGGAGGTAGAACTGGACTTGGCTGAAAAAGATGACAAGAAGCCCCGCTGGCAACCGGTGCGATTACTGTTTGTGCGGGGACTAAAAGAACCCGGTAAAGCAGATATAAGCAAGAAAGATTGGGCGTTGTTCCTAACGACCAACATTCAGCTGAGCATGAGTAAGATGTTGGAGATCTATGCCTTACGCTGGGGTATCGAAGTCTATTTCAAGGAAGCGAAACAGCATCTTGGTTTCCTCCAGGAGCAAACGGTAACCTTTGCATCGCACACCGCATCAATACACCTGTGTGCGATTCGTTACTTGATGTTGGTACACAATAAACTGGAAGGTCAGGATTCTCGCATCGGAGACATTCGATCACAGATACAGGACCAGTTGGATTCGCTCAGTTTTGCCGGACGACTATGGCAGCTATTTCGCGCCATCATATCCGGCACACTCAACGAATTAGAGGCAACGCTTGGTTGCACAGTGGATACGGTTATGTTGGCAATTGATAAACGCATCCATGAGTTTTTTATCCGTAGCCTTCAGCTGGATGTATTTACGATGCGATTGGAGTATGAGTAATGGCCGGATGATATTGTTTTTCGCCATTTTGAACTCCGAAACTTGAGTTTTTAAAATATGGCAACAGAAAATCAGCCATCTATCAAGGGACTTCCGGCCTTACAGTGGCCCGAAATATCTATGCAATAACAGGTTGTGGACCTGGCGGGAATAACTTGCCTGCTGCCATGAGCTATGTGGCAGCGGAGTTCGGACTGAAACCAACCGTCGGTTTCATGAAGGGATGCCCTCTTCTTAGTCATCCTCTCTTCGGTGCACTTTTCAAGAATGAACAGTCGGCCTGCCAGACGTTAGGCGCCGGCGGGAAGGAAGGCGTGTTTTCGCCTGCAGCAACAAGTGTCTGTCAGGCTATCTGTGTGGACAATGGTGGGGGTGGATTCCATTGGCTGGCGCTTGGAGAAAACGGGTTGTACATGGATCCTGGAGATGGAAAGTTGCACAACTGGGCTTCTCTCGGAACAACCTCGTATACGCCGGTTGGTTTGTGGATTTCACTGGGTATTTAAACTCTCCATCAGAAAAGTGGATTTATTTTTCGGGTCTACGCGGAAGCGTGTGGGTTGATATTAGCATTCCTGGGTAGTGGCGGAAGAAATGCTGCAACGATTTTCAGCTTGAGA
>JAMJIN010000496.1:0-1311 GCA_036784775.1 Chromatiales bacterium
GAGGAGACAGACGAGCTGTATGACGAGCAGACGGCAGCCTTCGTCGAGCTATGCACGGTCACCATGGACAGCACGGGCGACGGGTTACGCACACTCCCCCCTCACTCACCATCTGTACGATGACATGTGCGATAAGTGGACGAAACGCGCGTCCAGTCCGCAGCCGTACATCAACCTCACTCTCACCAACGAGCGCGAAGATTACAAAGCGCTGGGTTTTGACCTCCTGAAACGCACCCGCGCAGTATCCCTGCCTGTCATGGCCGACACGGGCTGTCAGAGCTGCCTGATCGGCATTGGAGTCACCCAACAAATGGGACTGAGTACCAAGGACTTCATACCCGTATCCATGACTATGAAGGCTGCGAACAACAAGGGAATTCGTATTCTCGGAGCTGTGGTGGTCAGATTCGCCGGTAACAGTGGCACTCGGAGATTGGAGACGCGCCAAATCGCGTACGTGACGGACACCTCGGACCGCATATTCCTCTCCCGCGCAGCTTGCATGGACCTGGGTATGATCTCGGACAAGTTCCCAACACTCGGGGAGGTCAACCTGGCGACCTCTGAATTGTGTGACTGCCCGCGACGTGCAGAGCCGCCGACCAAGCCGACCACACTCCCCATGCCGGCGACCGAGGCTAACAGAGAAACCTTACAGAAACACTTACTCAGAATATACGCTCAGAGCACTTTCAATACGTGCCCGCACCAGCCCTTACCGAGAATGACTGGCCCGCCGCTACGTCTTATGCTCGATGAGGATGCGACGCCGGTTGCCCATCACACTCCCATCCCCGTGGCCATACACTGGCAAGACGAGGTAAAAGCAGGCCTTGACCAGGACGTTCGTCTCGGCGTGTTAGAGGAAGTACCCATCGGTACGCCGGTGACATGGTGTCACCGCATGGTAATTTGCGCGAAAAAGAACGGCAAGCCGCGACGCACCATCGACTTCCAGGCCTCGACTTCCAGGCTTGAGTTTCTCCATTTTCGTATTCGCGCCCAGCGCACGGGGGACTGCGACGTGCACAGTGGCATGTACACTCAGCATAGCAGCCACCACTGCCCCTCTGCGTGCGTAGCCGTATAGTCTCAATCCCCGTTCCACCAGGCGAGACGCATACCTAACGGGAAGCGCAAGACCGTATTCGACGCATGGAACGGCTACCACAGTGTCCCTCTACACGAGGACGACCGCCACAAGACGACCTTCATCACTCCATGAGGACGCTACCGGTACCTCTCGGCTCCACAAGGGTATATAGCGTCAGGAGATGGTTATACACGACGATACGACGAGATCGTCGC
>JAMJIN010000320.1:0-2355 GCA_036784775.1 Chromatiales bacterium
CGCGGTGCCAGGAGCTCGTACTCAAACCACTCTGCCGCTGAGCCCCCCGCAGAGCAATATGGCGCCGCCCAGCGAAGATAATGTAGGTACGTGACAAACTCCGCCACCCCGCGGCGGCCGCTTCGGCCGCGAGAACTGTTTCGCCGCAGAGCGCTTCGGGGAAAGGGGTCGACCCCTTTTCTGTAGCGTCATCGGTCTATTTGAGGGATTCCCAAGCAACAACCATACTGATGACATAGTTCACATGTTCCCCTGCTACCTCGTTTTCGAATGGTTGATATCGGAGGGAAACTTTGAAAGTTGTGACATTTTGAAATCATGCGTCATTTTCAGCGTCAATATTCTTCTTGAAGGTAAGGATATGAAACTTTTTAAACTTTATACACGTTTAATGTATATTTATGTATATATTGGCCAAGTTTGGGAGAAATCTATGGCAGAGAAGTATTTGTTTTTAGCTGCGGTAAAACCGATGTTCGCTCCGAGAAATGTCGATGTTGACAAATTCGAACGATCACCCACTGTTTTATTTTACCATCAAAACCACGTTTAATTGTGCAATTAAGGCATCCAGTATTAATGTTATATTATTTTAGCCAGTTATGGATTGTTGGTAACTCATGCAATAATATGGATTAGTGGATGATTGACGATTTCTGATCGTTCTCAATCGTTGTTGTCGCCAGCCCGGTGATCACGTGACCTGTTTTAGGCGTCCTCAGCTATTCAGCAAGTGCTTACAAACAAAGACATGTGCATTTAAGCTTGTTTGCTGTTAGATCTATAGAGGTTTCAATGAATTCTGCTACATCAGTTGTTTTTACTTAATGTTTGACTGTAACTTAGTGTGAGTATTTAGTATTTGGTTATTTTACTTGATAGTGATTGTTTATTTGATGCAATTAGATAATTTGATTGAGCAGTCCTCATTGACATTGCTTCTGTTGGCTGTTCAGCCTATTTGGACTTTGGAGCTAACACAAAAGGTGATTCAACACAAAAAGAAGCCATTGTTACTCTAAATTGTAATTGAAACTACTTGTACGTCTTTTATGTGATTGTGGTTTATGTGATGAATACTTAATACACAAGCAGTTAGAGTTAGGTTATTTGAGTGGTGGGTCTGATTATATATTAGAACACATCATATGCTCACTTAAGTATAATATATTGAATCTTGTTTTAGTATCTATAATCTGGATACTATTGCATACTAATTAATACATATTATACATTTTAATTTCAGAAGATGCCTCCAAAAAAGAAACGGAAGGTTCCTGCTGCCAAAGTTGGACTTGCTACGCAGCATTTAACAGACAACTTCGCTACCTTGCCCTGTGCTGATGAAGACATCCTGAATGGTCATGTGTTGTTTGTGTACACTGAACATGACCGTGTGATTTCACGTACACTCACAGCTTTGAATGATGTTGTTGATGACTGACAATGAATACATGTAGAACAATTGTCATTATGTCTAGTTTCTGTTGTTTTTTTAACTGAAAATGTCATTGAAATTGTTCAGGTGTCTATGACTAACAATGAATACATGTAAAACAATTGTCATGTTTGCATGTCTGTATGCCTAATTAAGTCGGTTAATTAGTTATTCTTGAAATAATTAATTTTGTGGAATTGTTCAAGTGTCTATGACTAACTATGAATATATGTAAAACAATTGTAATGTTTGCATGTCTGTATGTCTAATTAAGTCGGTTAATTAGTTATTCATGAAATAATTAATTATGTGTAATTGTGACATACATTTTACATACTTAATTTTGCTATGTCCAGTTTCTCTACTCCTTAGTAGTGTTTTATTGTATGTATATCATTGAAATATATTAATTATGAATGACATTTTAAAGAAATTTATGAATCCAATAAGTTGGTTAATTAGTGATTCGGGAAGTAATTAATGATGTGTGATTGGAGAAACACATTACTTTCCCATAACCAGTTTGTATGTTATTTTGTGGTGTGATCTCATTGAACATTTCATTAAAATATATGATGTATGAATGAATTTATTAAAAAAATAATTTCATAAAATGATTCGTTTGAGTAATTAATTATTAATCTAAGAACTGAATTGGCATCACAATGTAATGAAAACTACATCATTATAAATAGTTGTCCATGGGAATTATACACTAAAATTTTTATCTTAATAATATTAATATTAAGAAAGTTATGACATTTTGAAGTGCAAAAACTTGATTACTGGTCACACGTTTGCCTATGTTTTACTGTAAAACAAAGGGACGAAATTTAGACATAATTTCCGACATTCAAATTGGCATAACTTTCTTAATATTCACCATAGAACAAATATCTAAACACCATGTTAAAGCT
>JAMJIN010000129.1:0-11895 GCA_036784775.1 Chromatiales bacterium
AAATCGCTCAAGCTCATGCCTGTCTGAAATTGGATTGGATTCTGTGCCATGTCCGCTCTCCTATTGTGGATCGTGGCATCATCTTGCAACAACCAGTGGCTCATTCCGTGAGTCACTGCTGAACATTCGTACTAATCAAGAAGATTCATTACGGGTTCGCTGATTTCGTCACCACTGCTTAGGGCCAACGCTGGGTATTCGTATAGTATTAACAGGCCCTGGGTTAAGGTTAAAGGCGCGCCGAATGGCGCGCCTTTTTGTTTTTTTGGAAAGGATGACTTGCCGCTGCCGGTAAAATCTGGCATATCTGCTGATTATGAAACGAAATCAGAATCTTTTTCTTGTGGGACCGATGGGTGCCGGCAAGACGACCGTTGGCAAACAGCTGGCGGAAGCACTGGGTATGGTGTTCGAGGACAGTGATCGGGAGATCCAGCGTCGAACCGGCGTGGATATCCCCACGATCTTCGAGTTCGAGGGTGAGGAGGGCTTCCGTAACAGGGAGCGGGCCGTCATCGACGACCTCTCGGCGCAGGAAGGCGTCGTGCTGGCAACCGGAGGTGGCGCTATCCTGGATGCGGACAACCGGCGCAATCTCTCCTCCAGAGGCATAGTGGTCTATCTCTACTGCACGCCTGAGCAGCAGTACGACCGGACCTATCGTGATCGCAATCGACCGCTGTTGCAGACCGAGGATCCTCTGGCCAAACTGGAGAGTTTGATGGAGCAGCGGGACCCCCTCTACCGACAGACTGCGGATCTGGTGGTGATTACCGAACAGCGTAACACTCAGTCCGTGGCTCGCGAGGTTCAGGAAAAACTGGAAGCGTTGGATTAACGGCTCACAAACAATAATCGAGAAGGAATCAGCTTGAACGCAGTAGTTAACAGGCTTGAAGTGGATCTGGGGGAGCGCAGTTATCCTATCTACATCGGTGCCGGTATCCACGCCAACGCAGATTACTACCGCCCTCATATCAGTGGCACGCAGGTTATGGTGGTAACCAATGAAACCATCGCGCCGCTCTATCTGAAAAATACCCTGCAGGCACTGGATGGCTTCGAGGTTGCCAGTGTCATTCTACCGGATGGTGAGCAGTACAAGACCCTGGAAGTCCTCAGCCGGATCTACACCGCACTGCTGGAACAGCGCTTTACCCGCAAATGCACCTTGATTGCCCTCGGCGGAGGTGTGATTGGTGACATGACCGGTTTTGCAGCCGCCTCCTACCAGCGGGGGGTGCCCTTCATTCAGGTGCCGACCACGCTGCTTTCCCAGGTCGACTCTTCGGTGGGTGGCAAGACGGGTGTTAACCACCCGCTGGGCAAAAACATGATTGGGGCCTTCTATCAGCCCAAGGCCGTACTGGCGGATATAACGACACTCGATACCCTGGATGACAGGCAGCTGGCATCGGGCATCTCCGAAGTGATCAAGTATGGACTCATCAACGACCGGCCATTTTTCGAATGGCTGGAGGCCAATATGGATGCTCTGCTGGCCCGTGAACCTGAATCGCTGGCCTATGCCATAGAACGCTCCTGCCGGGACAAGGCAGAAGTCGTGGCGGCGGATGAGAAGGAGGCGGGTCAGCGGGCTCTGCTGAATCTTGGACACACTTTTGGCCATGCTATAGAGACCGGCATGGGCTACGGTGAGTGGCTGCATGGCGAGGCGGTCGCCGCCGGTATGTGCATGGCGGCTGACCTTTCTCGTCGATTGGGCTGGATTGATGGTAAAGATTTTGAGCGTACCTGCCACCTTATTGAACGGGCCGGACTGCCGATCGATCCGCCCAAGACACTCTCCAGCGAGCAGTTTATGGCGCTGATGGCGGTAGACAAGAAAGTATTGGACGGAAAGCTGCGGCTGGTGCTCTTGCATGGGATTGGAGAGTCAGTGGTCAGCGACGATTTTGACCAAAAGATGTTGCAGGAATCCTTGGGAGTCTGTCGGATTTAACACTGTTTGGCTGCTTTCGCTCCAAACGGATAAACCCGACAGACTTCTGGACCAGCAGACAAACTGACACACGGATTGGCCGGCGGGGGCGGGCGAACAGTGGCAAATTCCGATAACTATTTCAGCACGTTGGAGCTTGCTCAGCGGCAGGATCTCATCCGCCACCTGATCGAGAATAGTGAAGTCGTGCCTTTGGTGCGCGGTCCTGGTGGTATCGGAAAGAGTGCCATGGCGGCACAGATACAGCTCCATGCGCCTGACGCCTGGGTGATCAGCCACTTCGATGCGGACCCGACGCTGCAGCCCGGGCTGATGCTTGCTCATATCGCCCGTGGTTTTGGGCTGGCAGATGAACATCCAAGCCTGATGGATCTGCTGATTGATCACTTTGAGCATCTACACCAGCAGGGGCGTGTGCCGGTTGTTCTCCTGGATGATGCACAACTGCTGCCGCCTGCCAGCCTGATTACACTGCTGCGTCTGTTTGAACATCAGGTGGAGGGAATCTCCCAGGTCAGTATCGTTCTCTTTGCCAACACCCAGATTGATCTACTCCTGGCAACGCCCCAGTTGCAGGCCATGTCTCTCCATGCGTTGCATATCATCGATATGCCGGTGATGGGATTTGAAGCCGCCAAGGCATTCATGGGTTATCTGATCAAGGCGGAGGGGTTGCCTGAAACGCTTGCCCTGGACGATGACCTTCTCGGTCGGATACATCGTGAAACTCAGGGACGAATTGGGCCGCTCGGAGAGTCGATCCTTGAAGCCATCAGCACCAAACCGCTCCGGTCCGGGGGGACGAAGTCGGGCCAGTCCACCTTTCGTTGGTTGCTGATGGCGGTGTCTGCGCTGATTGTTGGCGGGGTGCTGTGGTTTCAGGATGAGATCAATCGTCTGTTTGACACAGGGAAATCAGCGCTGACAAATGTAGAGGAGAGGCAGCAGGCCATACCGGCGCCGCAGGAGGTGCTGACCCTTGATCGTCGCATCATTGAGCCGGCACAAGAGAAGGCGCCGGTAGTGGAAGTGATTCCGGAACCGGATTCTGAGTCGGCAGAGGATCAATATCTCGCCGAGATAGATGTCAAGGTGCTGCCAATTGAGGTTCCTGTGGAGATGGAACAGGGGGGCGAGACGATTGATGCGGCGACGCTGTCTGAAGAGCCGGTGCCGCAGACTGAGCTACAGTCTGCCGAAACGGATAAACCATTGGCGGAGTCTGCTGTGGTCTCTGAATCTGAAGAGGAGGTGTCTGAGGTGGCTCAGACCGAAGCCGTACCGGGGCAGATAACGGAACGAGCCATCGAGCCGGAAGTTCTCCCGGAAAAGGCACGGCTGCCGGAAGTGGTCCCTGAGCCGCAGGTACCGGCTGATCCACTGGACAAGAACAACTGGTTGCTGGAACAGAATCCTGAGCACTACACATTGCAGTTGATCGGTGTCGAGCAGCTCGCCTCGTTGCGGCGCTTTGTGGAGCGACATGGTCTGGAAAAACAGGCGGGATATATCAGTACGAAACACAAGGGCAAGGCGTGGTATGTGTTGCTCTGGGGTGTCTATCCTGAACGCGATGCGGCGCAGAAGGCGAAACGAAAGCTGCCCCGTTCTCTGAAGGGTAGAGACGCCTGGGCGCGTACTGTGGGTTCGCTGCAGCAGGAACTGAATGCCTCGCTTCCGTGATTTTGGTGCACAAGTTATTTAAAATCATATGGTTGCGTCGTCACTCGGAGCTGTTTCCGGGGCAGCACACCCCCGTAATTTTTGTGTGAAATCGTTACAAACTGGCCTGATCGGCCAATCTCAAGTATCCTACGCGGCTCTGTGCGTCCCGATTCGGGGCGGGTTGGTTGGGTGCGCGAGAGGGTTTTCCCGCCAATTATTTTTGTCAGGTTATTGCATACAGGTCCTTCTGGCGGTGAATATCCGCTATCAGGGCCCGACAACAACGAGGTTTGCAATGGGCCAAGGTGCTTTACCACCGAAGCAGGGACTCTATGATCCCGCTAACGAACATGATGCCTGTGGTGTCGGCTTTGTCGCCAACATCAAAGGTAATAAAAGCCATCAAATTGTCCGGCAGGGTCTGGAGATTCTGGATCGACTGACCCATCGTGGTGCGGTCGGCGCAGATCCGAAGGCGGGTGACGGCGCAGGTATCCTGCTGCAGATCCCCGATGTCTTTTTCCGTGCCCAGGTAGACTTCAGTCTGCCCGAAGCGGGGGAGTACGCCATTGGCATGCTTTTTCTGCCGCAGAACGAGGCGAGCCGGAACGAATGTGAGGAGACTGTCGAAAAACTGGTTACCGACGAGGGTCAGTCGGTCATCGGTTGGCGCGATGTGCCCGTGGACAACAGTGGCCTGGGTTACAGTGTTGTGCCCACCGAGCCGGTCGTACGGCAGATATTCGTCAGTCGTGGCGATAACTGCGTCGATCAGGATGCCTTTGAGCGCAAGCTGTTCGTCATCCGCAAGCAGATCGAGAAGCTGATTCGCGAAGCGGAGATGGAGGGTGGCGAGTCCTTCTACTTTACCTCTTTCTCATCCCGTACCATCGTCTACAAAGGCATGCTGCTCTCGGGACAGGTGGGTGAGTATTTTAACGATCTCAATGACGAGACAATGGTCACAGCCCTGGCGCTGGTGCATCAGCGTTTCTCCACCAACACCTTTCCCACCTGGGATCTGGCGCATCCGTTCCGCATGATCGCTCACAACGGGGAGATCAACACCCTGCGTGGCAATGTGAACTGGATGGCCGCGCGCAGGAGCTCCATGGCTTCGGAGATTCTGGGTGAAGATCTGGATAAGATCTGGCCGTTGATTCCTGAAGGGCAGTCCGATTCGGCCTGTTTCGATAATGCACTGGAGCTGCTGGTGGCCGGTGGCTACTCCCTCTCCCACGCGATGATGATGCTGATTCCAGAGGCCTGGTCCGGCAACAAAGTGATGGACCGGAAGCGCCGTGCTTTTTATGAGTACCATGCCGCGCTGATGGAGCCCTGGGACGGTCCGGCTGCGGTCGCCTTTACCGATGGCCGCCAGATAGGCGCCACCCTGGATCGTAATGGCCTGCGCCCCGCCCGCTATCTGATCACCGATGATGATCTGGTGGTGATGGCGTCCGAGATGGGTGTGCTTGATATTCCGGAAGAGAAGATCGTCAAAAAATGGCGCCTGCAGCCGGGTAAGATGTTCCTTATCGATACCGAAGAGGGCCGCATCATCGATGATGTCGAGCTGAAGGCCAATATCTCCGGCGCCCAGCCCTATCGGGACTGGCTCGACAAGACCCAGACTCACCTGGATCAGCTGCCTACCGACGTGGCGCCGATGGCGCCGGATGCGACTAGGCTGCTGAATGGTCAGCAGGCGTTCGGTTATACCCAGGAAGAGATCAAATTTCTCCTTATTCCGATGGTGATGACCGGCATGGAGGCGACAGGCTCCATGGGCACCGACCTGCCTCCGTCCGTGCTCTCCAACAAGTCGAAGCACCTCTCCAGCTATTTTCAACAGAACTTTGCCCAGGTGACCAATCCGCCGATCGACCCGATCCGCGAAGAGATCGTCATGTCCCTGGTCTCCCTGATCGGCCCCCGTCCCAACCTGCTGGGAATGGCGGATGCGGGTAAGAACATGCGCCTGGAAGTGCCGCAGCCGATCCTCACCAACGGTGATCTGGAGCGAATCAGGCACATCGAGGACAATACCGGAGGGGCGTTTCGCACCAAGACCCTGGATATGACCTACGGTATTACCGAGGGTGCCGAAGGGATGAAAGGGGCGCTGACCGCACTCTGCGAGCTGGCCGAGGCCAAGGTTCGGGAGGGCTATAACATCCTGATTCTCTCCGATCGCAAGGTCGATACGGATCGCATTGCGATCCCTTCATTGCTGGCGACTTCCGCAGTGCATCACCACCTGATCCGCAAAGGGTTGCGCACAGAGTCGGGCCTGGTGGTCGAGACCGGCGCCGCACTGGAGATTCACCACTTCGCCACCCTCGCGGGTTACGGTGCAGAGGCGATCAATCCCTATCTGGCTTTCGACACTATCGATGCGCAGCTATCCAGTCTGCCTGAACCTCTGACGTTCAGCGAAGCCCGGCGCCGTTACATCAAGGCGATCGGCAAGGGTCTGAAGAAGGTGATGTCGAAGATGGGTATCTCTACCTATCAGTCCTATTGTGGTGCGCAGATCTTCGATGCCGTGGGCCTTCACAGCCGTTTCCTGGCGGACTACTTTACCGGCACCAGCACCACCATCGAGGGCGCCGGAATGTCGCAGATTGCCGAAGAGGCAAAACGCTGGCACGAGGCGGCCTACGGTGGCGCCGAGATCTATCGCAAACATCTGGATGTGGGGGGCGACTATGCCTATCGCGTTCGCGGCGAGGCACATAACTGGTCCCCTGACAGCATCGCCAAGATTCAGCATGCGGTGCGCAGTAACGACTGGAATACCTACGAAGCATTCGCCCGGCAGATCAACGAGCAGAATGAGACTTTGTTGACCCTGCGTGGCCTGTTCGAGTTCAAATTTGCGGATCAGGAGGTCCCACTGGACGAAGTGGAACCCGCAAAGGAGATCGTCAAGCGTTTCGTTACCGGCGCCATGTCCTTTGGCTCCATCTCCTATGAGGCGCATTCGACGCTGGCCGTCGCGATGAACAGCATCGGCGGCAAGTCCAATACCGGCGAGGGTGGTGAGGAGTCCGAGCGCTTCAATCCACTGCCGGATGGATCCCGAAATCCCGAACGCTCTGCGATCAAGCAGGTTGCCTCCGGACGTTTTGGTGTGACCACCGAGTATCTGGTCAACTCCGATGACATCCAGATCAAGATGGCCCAGGGCGCAAAACCCGGCGAGGGTGGACAGCTGCCGGGCCACAAGGTCAACCAGCAGATTGCCCGGGTACGTCACTCAACCCCCGGTGTTGGTTTGATCTCGCCACCGCCGCATCACGATATCTACTCCATCGAGGATTTGGCTCAGCTTATCCACGATCTGAAGAACGTGCAGCCAAAATCCCGTATCAGCGTGAAACTGGTCTCCGAGGTGGGTGTGGGCACGGTTGCCGCTGGCGTCTCCAAGGCCCATGCCGATCACGTCACCATCTCCGGTTACGATGGTGGTACAGGCGCATCGCCTCTGACCTCTATCAAACACGCGGGTTCACCCTGGGAGATTGGCCTTGCCGAGACCCACCAGACCCTGGTGCTGAACCGTCTGCGCAGCCGTATCGCGGTGCAGGCCGATGGCGGCATGCGTACCGGCCGCGACGTGGTGATTGCCGCACTGCTCGGCGCCGATGAGATCGGTTTCGCTACCGCGCCGCTGATCGCCGAGGGCTGCATCATGATGCGCAAGTGTCATCTCAACACCTGCCCCGTGGGTGTTGCAACGCAGGATCCCGAACTGCGCAAGCGCTTTACCGGCAAGCCCGAGCATGTGGTGAACTACTTCTTCTTCGTCGCCGAAGAGGTGCGCCGCCTGATGGCCAGGCTCGGTTTCCGCAACTTCCAGGAGATGATCGGTCAGATGGATCGCCTCAACATGCGTAGTGCCATCGATCACTGGAAGGCCCGGGGGCTCGACTACAGTCGACTGCTGACCAAGCCGGTTGCCGCTGAAGGGGATGAAGTCTACAACAACGAGACTCAGGATCACGGTCTCGATCAAGCGATCGATAATGTGCTGATCAAGCAGGCGGCACCGGCCCTGGAAAGGGGCGAAGCAGTGAAGATCGAGATCGATATACACAACTACAACCGCACCTTCGGCACCATGCTCTCGGGTCGTCTGGCCGAGAAGTATGGTTTTGCCGGTCTGCCGGACGACACGGTCTACATCAAGGTGAAGGGTACTGCAGGTCAATCCTTTGGTGCCTGGGTGACCAAGGGCGTCACTATTGAGTTGTCCGGTGAAGGCAACGACTATGTCGGCAAGGGGCTTTCCGGTGGACGCCTGGTGATCTATCCGCCTGCGAACTCCAAGATCGGCAAGGCGGAAGAGAACATCATTGTCGGCAATACGGTGCTCTACGGCGCGATCTCCGGTGAGTGTTATTTCAACGGTGTGGCGGGCGAGCGCTTCTGTGTGCGCAACTCCGGTGCCACAGCGGTCGTGGAGGGCGTGGGTGACCACGGCTGTGAATATATGACCGGCGGCGTCGTGGTCTGTCTCGGTTCCACCGGGCGCAACTTCGCGGCGGGCATGTCCGGCGGTATCGCTTATGTGCTCGACGAAGAGGGCGGTTTCGAGAATCGCTGCAATATGGCCCAGGTCGAACTGGAACCCATACCTGCCGAAGACGATGCGCTGGAAGAGCTGGAGCATCAGGGCGGTGATCTGGAGACCCACGGCCGGGTCGATGTCAGTCACGATATGACCCGTTTCGACGCGACCCGTCTCAGGCAGCTGATCGAGAACCATCTGCACTACACCAACAGTACGGTGGCGAAGAATGTCCTCGACAACTGGGAGAGCTATCTGCCTAAGTTCGTAAAGGTTATGCCGGTGGAGTATCGCCGTGCCTTGAAAGAGATGCAGGCACAACAGATCAGAGAAGCCGGCAGCAAGGGGGATCGTTAAGATGGGTAAGCCCACAGGTTTCAAAGAGTATGTGCGTCAGGATCGCACCTATGCGCCGGTTGCTGACCGCGTGGTCCATTTTGAAGAGTTTGCCATTGCCCCAGGCGAGGAGGTGCTCAGTCAACAGGGCGCACGCTGCATGGATTGCGGCATCCCCTTTTGCCATAACGGTTGCCCGGTCAACAACATCATTCCCGACTGGAACGATCTGGTCTACCGGAACGATTGGAAAGAGGCGGTCTCGGTACTGCACAGTACCAATAACTTTCCCGAGTTTACCGGTCGTGTCTGCCCTGCTCCTTGTGAGGCGGCCTGCACCCTGAATCTGGATGATGTCCCGGTAACGATCAAGAATATTGAATACAGCATTATCGAGAAGGCTTGGGAAGAGGGCTGGATCAAACCTCAGATTGCCGAGCACAAGAGCGGCAAGCGGGTGGCTGTGGTCGGTTCCGGTCCTGCCGGCATGGCATGTGCGCAGCAGTTGGCGCGGGCAGGCCATGAGGTGCATCTGTATGAGAAGCAGAACCGCATCGGTGGTCTGTTGCGTTACGGTATTCCCGATTTCAAGCTGGATAAGAAGATCATCGACCGCCGCATGGCGCAGATGCGCACAGAGGGCGTCGAATTCCATACCAATACCCATATTGGGGTGGATCTGCCTGCCAGGCCGCTGATGAATGCGTTCGATGCGGTTGTGTTGGCGGGGGGGGCGGAGCAGCCGCGTGATCTGCCGATTCCGGGTCGCGAATTGAAAGGCGTCGAGTTTGCGATGGACTTTCTGCGCAGAAACAGTCATCGGGTACAGGGTGACCAGGTGGAAGATTTCATCTCCGCCGACGGTAAACATGTCGTGGTGATCGGTGGCGGTGATACCGGCTCCGACTGTGTCGGGACATCAGTGCGTCATGGTGCGCTTTCGGTGACCCAGGTGGAGCTGATGCCACAGCCGCCCGAGAAAGAGGATAAGGGCACCACCTGGCCCAACTGGCCCAACAAGATGCGCACCTCCACCTCTCAAGAGGAGGGTTGTGAGCGCATGTGGTCGGTGGCGTCGAAAGCGTTTATCGATGATGGTAACGGCAATCTGGCCGGCGTAAAGTGCGTTAAGGTGGAGTGGAGTCAGGATAAGAACGGCCAGTGGCAGATGTCCGAGGTCGAAGGTTCTGAATTCGAAATCAAAGCCGAGCTGGTGACGCTGGCGATGGGTTTTGTGCACCCGGTCCATGAAGGCATGCTCGATGAGTTGGCTGTGGAGCGTGATGGACGCGGCAACGTAAAAGGGGAGACCGATGGCGCTGATGCCTACAAGACCTCCCTGGATAGCGTGTTTGCCGCTGGTGATATGCGCCGCGGCCAGTCGTTGGTGGTCTGGGCGATCCGTGAAGGCCGCCAGTGCGCGAAGGCAGTAGACGAGTTCCTGATGGGATCGAGTGATCTGCCGCGCTGATTGCGGCTTTACGCGATAGTGAAAACGGGGGCCTGGAGCCCCCGTTTTTTATTGGAGCGTCAGTCAGGTCAGATGAAAGACCGTGAGTTCTCCGTTCGGATTGAAACGCCAGTCGATGTGAGTCCAGGTGGGGGCGAGTTCCACTCCGCCGATATTGAATTTTGCGTAGTGTGTCTGCACCACTTCCTGCAGCTCCTGCGGTGTGAGGCCGCTACAGATGATGTCGTAGGCGTTGGCTATCGAGTGCTGCGAGGTCGAAGAGAAATAGGGGCTTTCCGGCGTCCTGAATCCTGACCACTCCCGCTGGCCTCCGTCGCGATAGTTATTGATGATGAAAGGCTTGCCCACATACTGCCTGATCTTCACGAGGTTTTTGTAGGCGCGACGGTTGACGAAATTCCAGGATCGCTGGTCTCCAAACCTTTCGTAGATGCTTGGGGGAACCAGTTCGGCGATATGGAAATAGCTGGGCATGGCGCTGTCTCCTTTTGGTCACTCTCAGTCAGGGAAAACTGTCAATTATTATCGTTTTGCGCATTCAAGTGTAGGTTGGGTTAGCGAAGCGTAACCCAACATTTCCACCTGTTCGTCGGGTTACACTGCGTTAGCCCGACCTGCAAAATGCAGCAGTTATGATTGCAGAATTAGTATCTTAACCTTTGTGTCTTTCTTGGCGGGTTATGAGTTTCTGGACGGATACAAGTCAGTACCTCGGTGATTCGTAGGCCGTCTCTTCGTCACCCTCCACGATGGGTTTGACATAGACTTCAACCCGGCGATTCAGCTGGCGTCCGGCTTCTGTTGTGTTGCTGGCACGGGGTTCCGACTCTCCTCTCCCTTCGGTGCGGATGCGGGCGCCAGGTACGCCCCTGTCTTCAAGATAGAAGGCGACATGCTCTGCGCGCCGGCTGGAGAGGGTTTCGTTGTACTCATTGGAACCCCTGTTGTCTGTATGGCCGATGATGTGCACGACGGTCTTGTTGTACTTGTTCAGCAGCTTGGCCAGCTTGCTCAGGGTCGGTTTGAAGGCTGGGGAGATGTCGGCACTATCGAAGGCGAAGGAGACTTCATTGTTGACGCTGAGCTTCAGCGTGTCGTCTTTCAGGCGCTCGATCTCCACATCGTGGCGTTCCTGCTCCGCTGCAAGGCTCTCCTCGAACTCTCTCTGTTGATCGTCCATATAGTTACCGATGGCAGCGCCTGCCAGGGCGCCAACCGCTGCACCGACGAATTTCCCGGATTTATCGTTCATCTGGTGTCCGGCAACCGCGCCTACTACTGCACCGATGGCAGCGCCGGTTTTTGCCCGTTGGTGAGGATCGTCCGTAGTGCAGGCACTGAGAAAGAGCAGTAAAAGTAGTGCAAGGATAAGCGGCTTTGCTTTCATAGTGATAGGTAATTCTTTGAGTCTGGGCCTGATCGCCGGGAAGGTGGATTGTATGTATGAGATTAGCAGGTTTTTATGTTTGATGAATCAGATAGGGGGGGTATCATCACAGCTGATATCCACAAATCCTGTTCAAGACAATTTCTTGCCGGACGTGAAGCAGAATCAACCCAATCTGATGGCAGTAACCAACACTGCAAGGTGAGTATACATGAGTGAAACCCTGATGCTGTTGCCCAGTGCTCAATTCGAGCGCATTCGGGTGGTGCGGATTCCTGACGACCTGGATACCAATGAAGCCTATCGGTTTGCCACGGGTATTATTGCCCAGGCAGAAGAGTCGAATGCAGACTTCGTCTGGGAGGATATCGCCGAGGCACTGGAGGCGCGCGGTTTTGAGCCGCTGGCGCACATTGTTAGCGGCTGAGTAAAACCGCGCATAGATGGCGAAGGCCGCCTCGCTGCGTCGATACATCCTCCGTCAGAACGTCACATCC
>JAMJIN010000013.1:0-38197 GCA_036784775.1 Chromatiales bacterium
AAATCGCTCAAGCTCATGCCTGTCTGAAATTGGATTGGATTCTGTGCCATGTCCGCTCTCCTATTGTGGATCGTGGCATCATCTTGCAACAACCAGTGGCTCATTCCGTGAGTCACTGCTGAACATTCGTACTAATCAAGAAGAACTATGGGAGGAGAGGAAGACAACCGGAACATCTTTGGTTGCTTCAGTGTGGCGCAGACGATCGCAAACCTCATAACCATTGAGGCCGGGCATCTCCACATCGAGAAGGACGATATCGGGAACATGGCGCTGGGCTTCAGCAAGTCCTTTTTCGCCATCCTCGGCGAATCGCGGCACCATATCTGCCGCTTCCAGGCTACGGCCAATAATTTTTCGACTTATCTTGTCGTCATCTATCGCGAGTATGTCTATAGAAGCATCCATTTTTCGCCAATATGTAGCAGTTAACCCTATTTAGATAGCCTCCATTCCGACACACCCATCTCCGAAACCGGGCCGTTCCATACCTGTCTAGCGGCCACGAGCGCTATAACTGGAGGAAGATTCTCTACAGTTGTGCAGAATCAGCGAAAAACCACCCTCCACCTTATCCGGTCCATCCGGTTATACTAGGCGCCTTTTGCGACCGACCATCACGAAACCCATGGACAAGACCTACGATCCCCACGCCATAGAACGACACTGGTACCAGACTTGGGAGGAGCGCGGTTACTTTGCGCCCAAAAACGAAGGGGACGATGCCTACTGCATCATGATCCCGCCACCCAATGTCACCGGTAGACTGCACATGGGTCACGCCTTTCAGGACACCATCATGGATGCCCTGACCCGTTTCCACCGCATGAAGGGGGAACGCACCCTCTGGCAGGCGGGATCTGATCATGCGGGGATAGCCACACAGATGGTGGTTGAACGGCTGATCAACGCCGAAGGCGAGACCCGTCACGACTATGGGCGGGAAAAATTCATCGATCGGATCTGGGATTGGAAAGAGCACTCAGGCAACACAATCACCCGCCAACTGCGGCGCATGGGGTCGTCCCTCGACTGGGAGCACGAACGATTTACCATGGATGAGGGGCTTTCGGATGCGGTAAAGGAGGTCTTTGTCCGCCTCTATGAAGAGGGACTGATCTACCGCGGCAAACGTCTGGTCAACTGGGATCCGGTGTTGCATACCGCCGTCTCCGATCTGGAGGTGCTCTCCAAGGAGGAGAATGGCCACATGTGGCACATGCGCTATCCCCTCTCCAACGGCCAGGGCCACCTGGTCGTCGCCACCACGCGGCCGGAGACCCTGCTCGGCGACTGCGCTGTAGCGGTCAATCCCATTGACGAGCGCTACAGACACATGATCGGCGAACTGCTGGAGCTGCCGCTGACAGGCCGCAGGATCCCCATCATTGCTGACGAAGAGCATGTCGATCCCGAGTTCGGCACCGGCTGCGTGAAGATTACCCCGGCCCACGACTTCAACGACTATGCGGTCTGGCAGCGCCACCGGGATGAGAAGGTCATCTCCGAAGAGCCCCACGGCGGCCTGATCAACATCTTCACCGTCGATGCTGCCATCCGTGACAACGATGAGGATGAGGACAACCTGATCCCGGCAGCCTACATCGGCATGGACCGCTACGCTGCGCGCAAGCAGATCGTGACCGACCTGAAGGCCCAGGGACTGCTGGAGAAGATCGACGACCACAAGCTGATGGTGCCACGGGGCGACCGCTCCGACGCGGTTATCGAACCCCTTCTCACCGACCAGTGGTACGTCAAGGTCGGCCCTTTGGCGAAACCGGCTATCGAGGCAGTAGAGAACGGCGACATCAAATTCGTGCCCGACAACTGGAAAAACACCTATTTTGAGTGGATGCGCAATATCCAGGACTGGTGCATCAGCCGCCAGATCTGGTGGGGGCATCGCATCCCGGCCTGGTACGACGATGCCGGTAACGTCTATGTCGGCCGCTCCGAGGCAGAGGTTCGCAAACAGCACAATCTGGCGGACGACTACCCGTTGCGCCAGGATGAGGATGTGCTCGACACCTGGTTCAGCTCCGCCCTATGGCCCTTCTCCACCCTGGGCTGGCCGGCAGAGACCGACCGGGTAAAGACCTTCTACCCTACATCGGTGCTGGTCACCGGCTTCGACATCATCTTCTTCTGGGTCGCCCGCATGATCATGATGGGTATCAAGTTCATGGACGATGTGCCTTTCAAAGAGGTCTACGTACACGGTCTGGTGCGCGACTCCCACGGCGACAAGATGTCGAAATCGAAGGGCAATGTACTCGATCCCATCGATCTGATCGACGGCATCGAACTGGAGCCACTGGTGGAGAAACGCACCAGCGGCATGATGCAGCCACAGCTGGCGAAGAAGATCGAACAGGCAACCCGTAAGGACTTCCCCGACGGCATCCCCAGTTTCGGCACCGATGCCATGCGCTTCACCTTTGCCGCACTGGCCTCTCGGGGCCGCGACATCAAGTTCGATCTGGGCCGGGTCGAAGGCTACCGTAACTTCTGCAACAAACTGTGGAACGCCACCCGCTACGTGTTGATGAACACCGAAGGCGAAGATACCGGCAAAGGTTCATCGGAGGTCGAACTTACAGTCGCCGACCGCTGGATCACCACCCAACTGCAGTCCACCATTTCTGCGGTAACCCAATCGATCGACAACTACCGTTTCGACCATGCTGCCCAGGCGATCTACGAGTTCACCTGGAACAACTACTGTGACTGGTACCTTGAACTCTGTAAGCCGGTATTGACGAACGATGCCTCCTCGGACGCCGCCGATGCACAGGGAAGTGCGAGTGTCGCGGAAGACAGGAAGCTGGAAGCGACCAAACGCGGAACCCGTCGCACCCTGGTTCAGGTTCTGGAGACCCTGCTTCGCCTCACCCATCCGATCATGCCCTTCATCACCGAAGAGATCTGGCAGAGGGTCGCACCAATGACCGACGCCCGGGGTGACACCATCATGCTGCAGGGCTATCCGGTGGCTGATCAAACTTTGGTCGACGAGAGTGCTGTCGCCGAGATGGAGTGGACTATGCAGTTCATTCTCGGCATTCGCAAGATCAAAGGTGAGATGAACATCTCGCCCGGCAAGCCGGTTCCAGTGCTGTTGGCGAATGCCACCGAACAGGATCAGACCTGGCTCACCTCCAACCGGCGTTACCTCGATTTCCTTGCCCGCACAGAGTCGGTGGAAGTCCTGCCTGCGGGAGAGGCCGGGCCAGAGTCCGCCACTGCGCTGGTGGGCGAGATGAAAGTGTTGATCCCCCTTGCCGGTCTGATCGACAAAGACGCGGAGATCAAACGTCTGGAGAAAGAGATCGGCAAACTGCAGGGGGAAGTGGAACGCACCGGAAAAAAACTCTCCAACCCCAAATTTGTAGACAAGGCACCGGCGGCCGTAGTGCAGAAAGAGAAGGACAAGATGGAGGTCGCCCGTAAGGCGCTTGAGGATTTGCAGGCACAGGCAGAAAAGATTCAGGCGTTATGAAGCCGTCAGAACACCATGTCGCGGTGCTTGGCGCCAGCTCAAAACCGCACCGTTACTCCAATCAGGCGATTAAACTGCTGAACGAACTCGGCTATGAAGTCACACCTGTACACCCGAAAATGGAGAGCGTCGAAGGCCTGCAGGTATTTTCATCATTAAGGAAGATCTCAAAAACCATCGACACCCTGACCCTCTATGTCGGGCCACAGCGCCTGGCGCCCATGTTCGATGAAATCGTCAATGCAGCACCCGGCAGGGTGATCTTCAATCCGGGCACCGAATCCCGAGACCTCATGTCACGTTTGGACAAGGCAGGCATCGAGTGGCTGGAGGGCTGCACCCTGGTAATGCTGAAAACCGGTAGTTTTTGACTGCCTAATGGGTACTGCCAAAGGATGGATCGTTTGCATCACCAGGCACCTGTATACCGGCAATATGACTGGCCTGGTTAACCGGGCCACCGGGAAACAGTTGATAGAGCCATTTTTTCCCGCCATCTTCTGCAAACTCTTCCACCAACGCCTTTGTGATCTCCCGCGCCTTGGCTTTCTCCCCTCGTCCGCGATAGTAATCACGTACGAAAAGGACAACATCCCAATGATCATTACTCAATGCGATACCCAACTCCTGGGCTCTTGCAACTGCCGCATCTTCTGACCAGGGAGCCAATTCCAACAGGTTGCCGTCCGGGTCATTCCGATTCGAGGCAGGGCTACGTATGTGCTGCAGTATATCCGACATGCTCATCTCCTCCTTTGGTGTTATGAGAGGAAGTATAGATCAGCACCTGTCCCTGACAGCCAACAGTTACCCTGCTATAAGAAGGGCAATTGTTACTGCAGCTCAAAATCAATGGCGTGTTGGATTCGTAGGCATGATCAATCGCAGCGGATCAAGCATCCTTGGAATAAGGCACCCGGAAGAAAACCGCGTACAGAACCGGGACAAAGAGCAGTGTCAGCAGCGTCGCAAAACCCAGTCCCGCCATGATGGTAATCGACATGTTGACGAAGAAAACATCAGAAAGCAGCGGAATCAATCCCAGAATGGTCGTGGCGGCCGCCATCAATACCGGACGCAACCGGCTTACCGTTGCATCCAGAATCGCCGCCAAATGTTCTTTGCCATCATCGATCTGCTGGTCGATTTCGTCAATCAAAACTATGGCATTTTTGATCAACAGGCCGATGAGGCTCAACGCGCCAAGCAGAGACATGAAATCAAAGGCACCGTCGAAGCCAAGCAGTCCGGCTGTAATGCCGACAATGGCCAGAGGCACGGTCAACCAGATAATCAACGGCTGACGCACCTTGGCAAACAGCAGGATACTGACCAGAATCATCACGATGAAACCTGCCGGCAGCACTTTGGACAGTCCCGCCTGGGCATTGCTGGAGTCTTCATATTCACCACCCCAGGAGAGTTCGTAACCCGACGGCAACTCAATCGCTTCGATCTTCGTCCGCAGACGATTGAACAACGGCGTCGCCAATTCACCCGTTGGATTACAGGCCGCAATGATGGTCTGAATCCGGTTGCGGCCCCGGATCACTGTGTTCTCGAAAACAGTCTCGAATCCATTCACGACCAGTGCTACAGGCACCGCCTTCTGCAACGCCGGACTCCAGACCCGGATGTCCTGAATATTGGCCACATCCGCGCGCTCATCAGCCGGTGGTCGAAGCTTGATCGGCAACATCCGGATACCGTCCCGATAGACACCCACGCTTTTACCTTCAAACGCAGACTTCAGTGCGGCGGCAAGGTCATGGCGAGTGATGCCCAACTGCCGTCCCACTTTTTCATTGAAGAGTGGACGGATGAGTTCCACCGGCTGGCGCCAATCGTCGTTGATCTCTTTGGCCTCCTGGTCCTGCCGCATGATTGCCTTAGCCTGCTCGGCCAGGTCACGCAGGACTGCCGCATCCTGCCCTTGAAAACGCGCCTCAATCTTACCGTCGCGGCCTGGACCGATACGGAAAGGCTTGATGATGGGATCGAGCTCGGGAAAATTGTCACGCATATAGGCTGCGACAGCCGGCCAAACATGGGATATCTGTGCAAGTTCTTCTGTCTGCACGATGATCTGAGCATAGGCTGGACTTGCCTCTTTGGGTTCGTAAGTCAAGGCAAACCGAGCATCGCCACCGCCCACCAGCGTGGTTGTCTTGACAACGCCCGCCTGATTGCGAAGAAATTCAGCTATCTTCAGGGCATCATCGCGAGTCTCCCGAATATCGGTTCCCTCAGGTTCCCAGACATCGACAAAAAACATCGGCGTATTGGCACTGGGAAAAAAAGCGTTTTTGATATAACCGAACCCTAACATGGCACTCACAAATAGGCCGATCACAACAATAATCGCCAGCCAGCGCGCCTTGATGACCGCTTTCAGAAGGGTTCTGAAGAGTTTGAAGAAACCTTTATCATAAGGATTGTCCGCAGCACCATCTCCACCTTTTTTAGGACGCATGAAAAGGGCACACAAGAGCGGCGTCGTACTGATTGCCGTAACCCAGGAGAGCGTCAGGGAGATCAGAATCACATAGAAGAGTGAGCTGGCAAACTCACCGGTGTTATCGCTGGAGAGACCTATCGCGGAAAATGCAAGGATACCGATAACGGTACCGCCCAGCAGCGCCCAGATGGTCTTTCCCACCGCTTCTTTTGCTGCCTGGGTTGCCGGCATACCCGACTGAATGCGGACCAGCATGCCCTCCGCCACCACAATAGCATTGTCCACCAGCATACCCAGCGCGATAACCAGTGCACCCAGTGAGATTCTCTGCAGTTCGATACCGTACAACTCCATCACAAGCAGCGTACCCGCAACGGTGATCAGAAGTACTGCCCCAATTATCAGCCCCGATGTCAGTCCCATAAAAAGCAGCAGGACCGCAATCACTATGCCAATTGCCTGGCCCACACTGACGATAAAACCGTTGACGGAATTGTTAACTTCGGTGGGCTGATCATAGATAATATTCAGATCCATGCCGACAGGAATAATCGATTGCAACTCATGGAAGCGTTGCACCAGCGTCTCACCCACCGCAACGACATTTTCGCCGCCGCGCATGGAGATGCCCATGGTGAGGGCCGGTTTTCCATTGAAATAGATCAGTTTGCTGGCCACCTCTTCATAGGCGCGATGGATGGAGGCGATATCCTTCAGGTAGATCAGCTTCCTGTTATCCGAGCTGATCAGCAGATCGCCGATCGCCTGCACTGAGTCAAACTCGCCCGTCGGGTGGATGCGGATATAGTCGGGACCCACCCGCACCTTGCCCGCATCTTCAACCACATTCTGGGACCGCAGGACATTGCCGATCTGTTCCAGGGAGACCCCCAGTTCGCCCAGGCGGGTGCGGGATATCTCCACGTAGACCACTTCCGGCTGCTCACCGCCGATGACGATCTTCTTGACTCCCTCCACCAGCACAAGCTGTTTCTTGAGATCGTCCGCCACATCCTTGAGATCGCGATAGGTAAAACCCTCTCCCTGCAAGGCAAGATAGATACCATAGACATCACCGAAATCATCAACGATGATCGGACCCTGGACCCCCGGCGGAAGTTTGTGTTTCATGTCGGCGATCTTGCGCCGCAGCTCATCGTAGATGTCGGGAAAATCCTTCGCCTTATACTCGTCCTTGAACTCGACATTGAGATCGGACATGCCCGGCCGCGCAATAGACATCTTGATGCGTTTCAGCTGCCCCATCAGCTGAAGTGCCTCCTCAATATGGTAGGTCACCTCATCCTGCACCTCCTGGGCGGTGGCGCCGGGATAGAAGGTGATGATCTTGGCCTGTTTAATGGTGAAGTTGGGGTCTTCCAGTTTGCCCATCTTCTCGAAGCCGTAGAATCCACCCGCCACCATGATGATGACCAGCAGCCAGGAGACGACTTTCTTCTCTATCGAATATTCACCGATGTTCATTAGCTGATTCCTGTCAGTCCGTCGGGCCGCTGCTACTGTTTGTCCATGACGGGAATATCCTCCGCCCTGGGCTCAGCCTGCTCGGTCTGTTTCATCAGCGTCACTTTCATGTTTTCGGCAAGATAGGCTGAACCTGCGGTAACGATCCGCAATCCCGACTCTACCCCATCTGTCACCTCGATCTCGGCACCCCTCATACGTCCCAACGACACTTTTCGTGCTGTAACCGTCATCGAGGCCTCATCCACAACCCAGACCCGGGAGTCGAGCTTGCCGTTAGCGGAAACCGCATTGACCGGCACGAAGTAGACCACTTTCTCTTCCATGGCCCTGGAGAGATCCGCAATGACGTTGGCCGTCATGCCTGGCAATACCACCAGTTCATCCGGTGCGGGCATAGTGTAGGTCACCTGGAAGGTCTTGGTTTTAGCATCTGCCCTGGTGGAGATCTCCTTGAAAACCAGGTCGAAGCGTTTATCCGGCACTGTGTCGAAAGTGGCCCAAACAGACACCTTGCCGCCCTTCTCGGTATCTGTCTTGGCAGGAGTGAGTCGCAAGATCAGATTTTCCGGCACGTCGAACTTGACCTGCAACAAGGTGTTGTCCATCAGAGAGAAGACCGTTTGCTTGGCCTGCACCTCCTCGAACTGTTGTATATAACGCCTGGCGACGCTGCCATCAAAAGGTGCCTTCAACTGAGTGTAACGAAGATCCAGGTGTGCCTTTTCCAGCGCGGCGGCGGCGCTTTTGAATGAGGCTTCGAGTTTGTCGTAATCACGGCGGGAAATATGCCCCTTATCCACCAACTCCTTGGCGCGGTTAAAATCTTTTTTGGAATTCTCGTAAGTCGCCTGTCGGTCCCTCACGACCACTTGGTAGTCCTTGGCATCGAGTTTCGCCAACAGTTGCCCCTTCTTGACCCGCTCACCCTCTGTGACCTCCAGCTTGATCACTTTTCCGGGCACCCGAAACGAGAGTTCCGCCTTGTGTTCCGCATCGATCCGTCCGGGAAAGTTTCGTACCCCCCCCTGCGCCGGTGCCGCCACTAACATTGACTTGACCGGCCGTGCGGTTACCTCTGCCGGAGGGGCTTCCTTCTGCGCACAGCCTGACAGAGAGATAAGCACAGCTGTAGTAAGGAAAATTGTGGGCAAACACAGCATCTCTTTCTTCATCTTATTGATGTCCATATTTAGTGCGTAATAACTGACGGTGGGATAATAAATCTTAGCATATACCACAATTCATACCGGTGCAGCGGTAATCCCCCACCCTCTCAAACTTTTGCTCCACCCTCTGCTTTTCAGAATGATGCAGATAAATATCTGTCAGCAACAAAATAGAAACTTGCGTGGAATCGGAAAACCGTTCCCCAGGTTGGGATTTCTATTACTCAGATTAGGGTTTTCGGGGTCAATTCCTGTCATTCAGTGAACTAGATTCCATTTTTGCATGAAGAAATCGCCCGACTTTCCGATAATGAGAAACAAGGTCAATTATGGAGTCAGTAACGTAATGGGTATTGATAGAATCAGTCGATGTAATGGCACAGGATCTACAATGCTGCTGATGGCGGCGGCAGTATTTCTTTTTTTGTTCGTTGCCGGTGTCCCGGCTTTTAGTCAGCTGAACGAAAATGAAACCACGGCTAAAGAGGCCGGCTCCATGACAGACCACCTTCAGTTCGCACATCAGGAAGCGATTCGCCGTGGGCTTCCTGTCACTGTCTGCGCATCGGGCGACGGGGAAACCTGTAACGATGCGGGAAACTGGGAAGAGGGCTGTATCGTCTTCATCGAAGTGGATGGCGCACAAGGCGATCTCGGCAGCAGCGACATTGTGTTGAGCAGGTTCCTCAACAGTGGAGATCATATGGGCTTGCAGAGCAACCTCGCTTACATCCAATATCAGGCCGACGGAAGCATTAATCTCAACTAGCAATTGACGCAGAATACTACGCTTGTCGGGTTGCGCTGCGCTAACCCGACCTACCCATCTGGCTCAAGAAACATTCTCCAAAAGACGCTAGTCAGAAAGAGCCAATGCAGCTGCCCTATCCATCAACCAGGTAGCTTCGTCGGCCAGGGTAGCCGGTACATCACCAACTTCAAGCGCCCGCCGCACCGCATCGGCTTTACCGTCACCCTCCACCATCATCAGAGTATGTTTCGCCGACCTGACAACGGCAGGGGTAATGGTCAATCGTTGCGGTGGCGGTTTACTGCCGACCACCGGAATGATCCGTCGCTGCCACTCTTCCAGCGCATTCGAATCGGGAAACAGAGAGGCAGTATGTCCATCCTCTCCCAAACCCAACAGCAGGATGTCGATCTGTTCCGGCAGAATCGCCTCGTATGCTTCGGCAGCGGTTTCAGGATCATCTTCGCCATGCATGCGATGTAGTATCAGATCATCCGGCAGACCACGGGGAAAGAGTGCCTCAACCGCCGCCCGATAGTTGCTGACCTCATGGGTTGGGGGCACACAGCGTTCATCGCCGAAGAAGATCGTCATCTTCTCCCAGGGAATCTCCTGCTGAGAGAGTTTTCGATAAACCGGCATCGGTGTTCCACCTCCTGCCAGCATCAGATGACAACGTTCGTTTTGCTGTAACACGGTTTCAATGGTATCCAGAATCCACTGTGATGCAGTAAGAACAAAACGCACACCGTCAACGATAATTCTCTCTCCCGCCACTTATACGATCTCCCGCCATTTTCGTTGGTATCGGTGCATAAGTTTGTCGGCCTCCACAGGACCCGCGCTGCCTTCAGCATAGAAGGCCGGATAGCGATCTGTCGCCCGTTCCCAGGCCTGCAGAATCGGTGTTACGAATCGCCAGGCATGCTCCACCTCGTCACGGCGGGCAAACAGGGTGGCATCGCCGCGCATGGCATCAAGCAGCAAGCGCTCATAGGCATCTTTGATCGGATGGTTATAGGCATCTGAGTAGCTGAAATCCATCTCCACTGTACCCACCTGCAGTGAATCCCCCGGCTGTTTACTTATGATTTTGAGATCGATCCCCTCATCCGGCTGGATACGGATCGTCAACACATTGGAGTCGAGCGTCTGGCAGACATCGTCACGCCCGAAAAGACAGTGTGGCACAGGACGAAAAACGACAGATATCTCAGTCATCCGCGCTTTGAGATGCTTCCCGACCCGTAACATGAAGGGTACCCCCTGCCAGCGCCAGTTGTCGATAAAACACTTGAGCGCTACATAGGTGGGGGTGCGGGAGTCCTTGTCGACATTATCCTCGTCACGGTAACCCCGGTACTGACCAAACACGACATGTTTTTCAATATCATCACCGGACATGCGGCGCAGGGAACGCAGTACCTCAACCCGTTTATCACGGATATCGTCCGCCGCAAAAGAGACCGGCGTCTCCATGACACAGAGCGACAGCACCTGCAACAGATGGCTCTGTACCATATCCCGAACCACCCCGGTCTGGTCATAGAAGCGCCCCCTTCCCTCGACACCAATCGACTCCGCCGCGGTAATTTGGATATGGTCGATATATTTTCGGTTCCAGAGAGGTTCAAAGATGGTGTTGCCGAAACGGGTCACCAGGATATTCTGCACTGTCTCCTTACCGAGATAATGATCGATACGGTAGACCTGACTCTCATCCAGCACTTCGCCTACAATACGGTTGAGCTCCTGAGCCGAGGTCAAATCCCGACCGTAGGGCTTCTCCATGATCACCCGCGACCAGGGGGTTTCATCGCTACTATCGTAAAGCAGTCCCGTCTCCTGAAGACGATGCAGTATCTGCGGTGCCGCCGCGGGTGGTGTAGCCAGATAGAAGAGCCGGTTGCCACCTGTACCAAAACCCTGCTCCAGAACATCGATTCGTTCCCGTAATGCATTGTAACCTTCAGGATCCTCAAACGACCCGCGCACATATTCTATGCGTTTCGCAAAGCTCTGCCAGACCAGCGGATCAACGGGCTGCGTGCGGGAGTATTCCCTGACCGCGCTCTCCAGCGTCGCCCGAAACGTTTCACTCTCCTGTTCGGTTCGGCTGTAGCCGATGACCGCAAACCGCTCATCAATCACGCGTTCACAAAGGAGATTGTAGAGCGCTGGTATCAGTTTACGGCGAGTCAGATCTCCAGCCGCACCGAAGATGACCAGAAGACAGGGAGTCGATCTATCCGCCTGTAGAAAAGGTTCCTCGGCCTCCGGCCGTATAGCATAGTCAACGGGTAACACCGATATATTTCCTCTATCTGATTACTCTGTAAAAGCAGGCCGTTTCAAGTATGCAGGACCGTTACCGCCCACTCCGAATCGCTGTAAGCAGATCATAATGCGAAGGCAGTTTCTGTTTCAGCTGGCGTTTGACCTCTGCAATATGATTGGAAAAACGCATCCAGTCACTTTTTACAAGGAAACGTTCAGCCGGAAAATGGCGTCCCTCGAAATAACCTTTACCAAGCAGGACATAGATATAGTTCCAGTGGCTGAAAAGAAATTTGCCCTCGACATCATGAGGTGACGGCATAAATGATTGCCACATCTCAAGATTTTCCCGCAGTTTGTCTGGCAGATCGATATCCTCACGGGCGGCTACCCAGAAAGGCTCGGTACGGTTGGAAGTGTAGTAGGTCATGACGATGAAAGAGAGAATCTCATTATACATCCGGTTCATGACTTCATTGAAACGGTCTACTGTCTTCTGCTCGATGCCCTGCTCAGGATAATAGGTCAACAGCATGCGCGCCGTCATCTCGATGGTATAGATCGCGGATGCCTCCAACGGTTCCACAAAACCGGCGGAGAGACCGGTGGCGATACAGTTTTTAACCCAAGTATTGCGTACGCGGCCTACCCGCATCTTGATCACAGATGGAGTTCTTTCCCGCAGGGATTCATCGCCGATGTGTCTGATAAGTTCATCCAATGCCTCATCATCGGAGATGAAACGGCTTGAGTAAACATAACCCGTGCCCATTCTGCTGTAGAGTGGTACATCGAAAGTCCAACCCGCCTTCATCGCCGTTGCGGTGGTGCAGGGAGAAAGTCTCTTAGGATCTTCATGGGGATGCGGGATGGGGATGGCTCTGTCACACAGCAAGTGGTTACCAAATTCGTTATAGGGCTCTTTCAACACCTGTTGCAATATACGCCCACTGAAACCGGTACAATCGATCACCAGTTTTACCGGCACACGCCCCTTCTCTTTCAGGTTGAGTGCCGTGATATAGCCGTTCTCATCCTGTTCCGCGTCCACCATCTCGTCCAGGATATGCACAACCCCCCTTTTTTTCGCAATATTTGCGACCTGCCTGGAAAAGTCGTGGGCGTGCAGATGGTAGGTATAGGGTACGGGGCTCTCGTAGTCCTTTGCGCCTATCAATTTTGGACCAAGCAGGTTTTCCACCACCATCTGAGTCGGCATGATGCTATCGACAAAACTGCCCGCACCTGGTGCGTTGCCATATTTTTGGTAGTAATAACCTGTTTCAAAACCACCAACGTATCCACCCACGTTAAAGGGATTATAGAAGGTAGTCGGCTTGCCTTTGGCATCCAGATTCCAGCCTACAAATTTTCCTGCGCATTTGAAGGTGGCATCGGAATTACGCAGGAATTCGCTCTCCTTGATACCCAGTTGCTGGAGCATGCGGGGAAAACCCGTCACCGTCCCTTCGCCAACACCGATGGTCGGGATATTTGGCGACTCAATCAGGGTCACCTTAACTTTGGATTCACCCTTGTTCAGCATCGTGGTCAGAAACAGGCCCATCAACCAGCCTGCCGAACCGCCACCCACGATGGTGATATCATCGATCCTCTCGTTCATCTCTCGGTCCCCGCTTTTCGTTACCATTATGTGCTTTTGATTGATGAGTCTTAGACTCAACAAACTCAGGTCAATCTGATCCCATGGGTTCGTAACGTCTTACACTGTACATACCATAGTAGAGCAGTGAAAATACCACCAGCATAAGCAGGCTGACCAGTACAACAGACGGTGTCATGGGGATCAGCCAGAGTGAGCTGATAAATTCAATCAGGATCAGCAAAATCAATCCTTTCGCGATAACCTGACGATCCAGCAGACTACAGAGCATCGCCCCCATAGGCGCACCAACCACTACGACAGGTATGGCGGCAAGCCACCACTCTCTGATCTCCGGCGTAAAACCATCGATCACAAAAATATGCAGCAGAAAACCGACAATCGAATTCGATGCCATTAGAATCACTGAGGTGGGTGTTGAAATTTTTTCACTCACCCTGAATAACAGCACCATGACAGAGAAGGTAATGATGTCGATGCCGTTACCCACCAGACCAGACATCACACCGCCAACGAAACCTGCAAGAGCGATAATCCAGGACTCGTACCCACTCTCATCCGGCAGCCGGTCGTGGCAGAGTCGCATTCGGCGGTTCAGCATGAATAGCGTAACCGCAAAACTCGTCACCATGAAAGTAAAGCTCATTTTGATCATTGCCGATGTCAGCAATGGTGCCACCACAATCGCACCTATAATCATCCCGGGAATACCAGCAATTCCGGCCCAACGGATTACCCGCCACTCAACACGCACGCCCATCGCTATAATCATCAGGGATGCAGCACTCATTCCCACACTTTGAATAGCGAGTGAAAAAATCTTTGCGCTTGCAGGGTCGATCTGCAGCACCTTGGTAAAGACCGGGAAAGCTATCGCACCGCCACCTTCGCTGGTGGCCCCTGCGATAAAAGAACCGAACGCCATTGTCAGGGTCACTTGCCAATGATCCTTCATAGCGGCGATAATCACATCTCCCCCGGCAATCAAATACCATGCAGACCAGATGGCAATCGCCATCACACTATGAAATAAAAGAGCTCGTCTGGAGATCAATGGCCTGGATTATCCTATTAACAATAGGGTTAATAACACCTGGATACGGATATTGTCATTCGAAACCTTTTCGAATTTCAGTTACCCTGCAATTCTATAGCCTCACTTCAAAGCAAGGCATGTTTAACAATCATTAATTACCGTTATAAAAAGACTGCAAATGGAAACTTAATTCACCATTAATTGAGTCACGTATTTATATTGCCGAATCTATACCATTCATTTTATTGTTTAGAGAGCCACATTGAATAATAACCTCAAGATAGGCGTTTTCGTCGACGCCGAAAACATTCGCTACAACGGCGGCTACCAACTCCGATACGATATTCTACGCCGCTTTGCCGCACGTTTTGGCGGCAATTTATTACGCATGAACACCTATATCGCCTTTGATCAGGAGCGGGCAAAGGATGATTACGAATACGCCAAACGGGCACGTTCGTACCAGCAGATGGTACGGGATTACGGCTGGAAGATCATCGTTAAAATCGTACGCCGCTACACCGATGAAGAGGGCAATGTCACAACCAAGGCCAATGCGGATCTTGACCTGGCAGTCGATGCCATGCTGCAGTCGGAAAAACTCGATCTGGTGCTGCTGGTCACCGGCGACGGCGATTTCCTGCAGGTGGTGACTGCCCTGCAGGACCGGGGCTGCCGTGTGGAACTGCTCGGTTTCCGCAACGTCTCCAAGGAACTGCAACGGCAGGTCGACGACTATTTTTCCGGTTTTCTGATTCCCGACCTGTTACCGATCTCCTATGAACCACGTAATGAGTGGGGCTCCCCCGGCTCCTGTGTCCGTGGCATCTGCTCGAAATGGTTTCCCGACAAAGGATATGGCTTTCTGCGCTTCATCAGGCGTATCGATCCGAACCTGTGGATTACGGATCCACGTGATCCGGAATCCCCCTATGAGAGCGTATTCTGCCATGCCAATGAGTTGGCCGAGGGTGTCACCGACGAACTCCTGTCAAACAGGGAGACCGTGCTCGAATTCTATATCGAGAAGAGTGAAAAAGGCGACGGCATGGTTGCCAACAATGTTCGTCTTGTGCCCTCTTACGGAAATCATGGTCTATGACTTACGCCTGCTGACTCTACAGCAGTTGGGTGTGGTAGCGGCGGGGATTGTCTGACAGACGAACAATCGTCCCGCTGCGCAATTCGTAGTGGTTACGCCTGGCATCCTCGAAAAAAAGCCGCAGGGTTTCATGGACCACAGGGAAGGCAATCTCATCCCAGGGAATCTCCTGCTCAGCGAACAGGGCGACCTCCAGACTCTCACTGCCCGGTCCAAAGTCGAGATCCACCAGGCGGCTTTTGAACAACAAATAAACCTGGCTGATGTGAGGAAGATTGAAGAGAGTATACAACGCCTCCACCTCCACTCTGGCATTCGCCTCCTCCAGGGTCTCCCTGGCTGCACCCTCCTGGCTGGTCTCGCCGTTTTCCATAAAACCCGCAGGCAGTGTCCATAGTCCGTAACGGGGTTCGATCGCTCGACGGCAGAGCAACACTTTGTCCTCCCACATCGGAATACAACCCACCACCATCTTGGGATTCTGATAGTGGACCGTCAGACACTCAGCGCAGATGTGCCTGGGCCGATTGTCTCCATCCGGCACTTTGATTTCCACTTCAGCACCACACTGGCTGCAATACTTCATCGATCAACTCTCATATTTCTCCTGCTCCAACAGACCTTCGGCCAATTTTTCAAACCATTTATTGCCCAGTGGCACCTTCTATTATCACCTAATGACCCCAACCCCTGCGATTTTCCATACAAATAGTAATGCAATCCCCGAAGACTGCATCAGTTTGCACGCACCGGCAAAAGCAACAATCAGTGGCCACTAACCGGTAAAGAAAACGAAGGTTAGATAATCACCATGGCTCCCGGTAAAATCATCCGGACTTCACACCGGAGATGGTCAGATCATGCAGGACAATACACCACAAACCACAGACCTCCAGGAGACTGTTGCTGCCATCGATTTGGGCTCCAACAGCTTCCACATGATTGTCGCCCGTGTTACCGACGGCAACCTGCAGGTCATCGACAAATTGCGGGAGATGGTGAGGCTTGGCGAAGAATTGACCAAAACCAAACAGCTTAAAACCGAGGTGGCAGAAAGGGCCATCGCCTGTCTTGAACGATTCGGTCAGCGATTGGGCTCTATCCCTTCTGCAAATGTTCGCGCCGTCGGCACCAACACCCTGCGTCAGGTAAGTTCAGCAGATAATTTCCTGGCGGCCGCCCAGCAGGCGCTGGGGCATCCCATCGAAGTCATTGCCGGCCGTGAAGAGGCCCGCCTGGTCTATCTCGGCGTGGCTTACGGCCTTGCCGCAGGAGATGAACGTCGTCTGGTGGTGGATATCGGCGGCGGCAGTACTGAACTCATCATCGGCGAAGGCTTCACCACCCGCCAGCGCGAGAGCCTGCACATGGGCTGCGTGAGCATAAGCAGGGAATTTTTCAAAGACGGTAATATCACCGCCAAGACGATGAAAAAGGCGGAGCTTGCCTGCGCCATCCAGATCCGTCCTGTACGCTCCTGGTTTCGCGACGGCAACTGGAGCCTCGCCATCGGCAGTTCCGGCACCATCAAGGCGATCCAAAAAGTGGTTCAGGAAGAGGGTTGGAGTGAACAGGGCATCACCCTAAGATCTCTGGAAAAACTGCAAAAGGCGATGATTGCTGCGGGCAGTGTAGAAGCGCTCAACCTGAAAGGACTGACATCGGAACGGAAACCTGTCTTTTCTGGTGGCGTCGCGGTCCTCCTGGCAGTCTTTCGCCATATCGGCATCGAGCAGATGCAGGTCTCCGACGAGGCGCTGCGGGAAGGATTGATCTACGACATGGTTGGCCGCAGCCGCCACGAAGACACCCGCGATCGCACCATCAAATCTCTATCCAAACGCTACAATATCGACGCTGATCAGGCAGTGCGCGTCGAAGCCACTGCCCTGGCCCTCTTCAACCAAGTCATCAAAGCCTGGAAGATAGGCGACCCCCGCTACTCCAGCATGCTGAGTTGGGCCGCGCTTGTGCATGAGATCGGTCTCACCGTCTCCCACAGCCAGTTCAATAAGCACGGCGCCTATCTGCTGGAAAACTCCGACATGTCGGGATTTACCCGGCAGGAGCAGTGCGTGATTGCCGCACTGGTGCGGGGACACAGGCGCAAATTCCCCACCTCCACCTTCGAAGCTCTTCCCAGGGAGGTGGTGCTCTGTACAAAACAACTTTGCGTTCTGCTGCGTCTTGCAGTGCTGTTGCATCGCAGCCGCTCAGCGGTAACCAAGCCGCACGCCCTGTTGGAGGTCGAGGGAAACCATCTGCTGTTGGAGTTTCCGAAAGGCTGGCTGGAGTCTCATCCACTCACCCACGCCGAGTTAAAACAGGAAGCGGACTATCTTGAGGCCACTGGATTCGGACTCTCTTTCGAATAATCCAGAACAGGATCAGTAGACCTGATCAAACATAGGGGATCAGGCACCAGGAGGTGCCGGTTCCACTATATATTGAACCGGCCTATTGTTTCGTCGCCCTTTCTGACAGCATTCGCCTCATCAGGGTCAACATCTCTTCGGGTGGTGTACCATGAGGCAACACTTTCGCCAGCTTCCCCCCCCGGTCGATAAAGTAGGTATCCGCCGAGTGATCCACGACATAGTTGGTCCCGGAGTGCTGTTCCACGATGCTATAGGCTGCGCCATATTTCTCTGCGACCTCCTTCACGGCTTCCGGCAAACCCGTGACACCTAAAATGCTTGGATGGAAGTACTCCCCATACACCCTGAGCCGCTCCAGTGAATCGCGATTGGGATCGACGCTGATGAACAGCGGCTGTACCCCGGCAAGCTCATCCTCAGTCAGTTCGTTCAGGGCCATGCTGAGAAAACCCAGACTCGTCGGGCAGATATCCGGGCACCAGGTATAGCCAAAATAGAGGATGACGACCTTACCCTGATAATCGTTCAGCGACACAGGCCCCAGATGCGATTCAAGCGCAAAGTTTCCACCAACGGGTGTTGCGGAGATGGAGAGTTGTTCGTGCTTGGGTACGCTGTCAGACTGAGGGGCCCAGAACAGCGCCACCCATATCAGTAAACCGCCCAACAACACAATAACGCCCAGCAGGAAGATACGCTGCATGATGACTTCCGATTTTGGTATAGATTAAGTGGCTAATACGAATTAGCCACTATTCGCTTCTTTGCCCGATCAGTTTTGAGGCAGCCTGGACAGTTTCGGTATACAATAGTGAGCATATCCAGAAACTTCTCATTCCTTTCAATGATCACATTCTCCTGCTTGCTATCTTCATCCAGCGACTCATCAATCCTTTCAATCACTATTTCCACTTTTTCCAGCTGACGCGTCAGTCCCACAAACTGCCGCTGCAGGTCCACCGCAATAAAATGGAGTTGCATGGAGGAGACTGTCGGATGTTGGTGGAGACGAAGCAGACGTTCAATGTCGCTCTGGGCGCGGCTCATATGACGTTCGAATTCAAAAGAATCAAACTGTCTGAAACCTGCCTGATGACGCAGATTTCGTAGCTGAACCCGTAATGACGGGGCCAGTTTCCTCACTTGATCCAGCTGACTCTGCAGCTGGCGCAAATCGGCCGAATCAAGCAACTTTGTTTTCGTTCCACCATTGCTGGAGAAACGCTCATTGTCTTCCGGCGCGGCAATAACGACCGGCGACATCAGAGCAACTGCCAAGACAATCAGTAAAAGACCCTGTTTATACATATTCAATAATCCGGGGAGCACCCTCAAACAGTTAAAAAATCCAACAAAACCCGAGTCACTCAAACTTCAGCCAAGTCACCTTTCTCCTGCAACCAGCGCTTACGGTCAGGCGCGCGTTTCTTTGCCAGCATCATATCCATGACGCTATTGGTATTATCCCCTGACTCAATGGTCAGGCGCACGAGACGTCGGGTATCCGGGTGAATCGTGGTCTCCCGCAGCTGCAAGGGGTTCATCTCACCTAGTCCTTTGAAGCGCTGCACGTTGACCTTGCCGCGTATCTTCTCCGCCTCGATCCTGTCGAGCACGCCCTGCTTCTCGTCATCGTCCAACGCATAATAGACTTTTTTGCCAACATCGATACGATAGAGCGGAGGCATGGCCACGTAAACGTGCCCCTCCTGAACCAGCTTTCTGAAATGACGCAGAAACAGCGCGCACAACAGTGTGGCGATATGCAAACCATCGGAGTCCGCATCCGCAAGAATGCAGACTTTGTCAAAGCGGAGCTTGGAAAGATCCTCGCTACCGGGTTCCACTCCGATCGCCACGGAGATATCGTGTACCTCCTGTGAGGCCAGAACCTCCGCCGAATCAACTTCCCAGGTGTTCAATATCTTTCCGCGCAACGGCATGATCGCCTGGAATTCCCGATCCCTCGCCTGTTTGGCGGAGCCACCAGCTGAATCACCCTCCACCAGAAAGAGTTCACTGCGGGAAGAGTCGACAGTACTGCAGTCTGCCAGTTTCCCCGGCAGCGCCGGTCCCTGAGTCACTTTCTTACGGGTCACCTTACGCCCGGCGCGCATCCGGCTCTGTGCAGAGTTGATCGCAAGTTCAGCGATACTTTCGCCAAGATCCGTATGCTGATTCAGCCAAAGGCTGAAGGCATCCTTCACCACACCGGAAACAAAAGCAGCACACTCCCTGGAGGAGAGACGTTCTTTGGTTTGCCCGGAAAACTGCGGTTCCAGCAGTTTGGCTGACAGCACATAACTGACCCGTGCCCAGACATCATCCGGCGTCAGTTTGACACCTCTTGGCAGCAGATTACGGAACTCGCAGAACTCCCGGACCGCATCCGTCAAACCACTGCGCAGACCGTTAACGTGGGTGCCACCCTGGGCGGTGGGGATCAGATTGACATAACTCTCAGTCACCGCTTCACCGCCTTCCGGCAGCCAGACCACGGCCCATGCAACCGCTTCAGTGTTGGCCTCCATGTTGCCGACAAAGGCTTCACTGGGAATCAGCGTCTGACCAAGAAGCGCATCCAGCAGGTAATCCCGCAAACCGTCCTCATAGCACCACTCCTCCTGCTCACCACTCTTCTCATCGATGAATCGAACATGGAGACCGGGGCAGAGCACCGCCTTGGCACGCAGCACATGGCGCAGCTGGCGCACAGAAAAGCGTGGACTGTCAAAATACTTGGCATCGGGCCAGAAACGCAAACGGGTACCGGTATTGTTGCGCCCAACCTTACCCACCGGTTCCAGATCAGAGACCTTGCTGCCCCCCGCAAAGGCCATGTTGAACTCCTGGCCATCACGCTTCACCCAGATCTCAAGGTGTCGGGAGAGTGCGTTCACGACCGACACACCAACTCCATGCAGACCGCCTGAGAACTGGTAGTTTTTATTGGAAAACTTACCGCCAGCGTGCAGCTTGGTCAAGATCACTTCGACACCGGGCAACCCCTGCTGCGGGTGTAGATCAACCGGCATGCCGCGTCCATCATCCTGCACTTGCAGGGAACCATCTTTGAACAGCGTGATCTCGATCGATTTGGCAAAACCGACAATCGCCTCATCGACACTGTTATCGATGACTTCCTGCGCCAAATGGTTGGGACGGCTGGTATCGGTATACATTCCCGGGCGCTTGCGCACCGGTTCTAGCCCGCTGAGAACCTCAATATCGGAGGCGTCGTAGCTACCTGTCATAAAATATTTTGGGGCAAATCAAGTTTAAACTTGGAAATATACGAAGCCAGGAAGTTTACACATCCTGGTAGCCCGTGGCGAGGTTTCAATCCCGTATGGGTTGGCTTTATCTCTTTACCGTGTGGTCTAATAGTTGGTATTCAATCCACACAAACATCCGTATATAGAGCCAAACCGTGCCGAGAAAAAAGAAGAGTCCGCCCCTGGAAGAGGCGCTGAGCGAGCTGGAATCCCTGGTCGAGACCCTGGAACAGGGCGACTTATCCCTTGATGAGTCACTGAAATCTTTCGAACGGGGGGTGGAACTGACACGTACCTGCCAGAAGGCGCTGGAGGCGGCGGAACAGAAAGTTCGTCTATTGACCGGCGATTCCAATGACGCTGAATTGGAGCCTTTCCAGCGTGACGAGTGAAACCCATCTTAAGGACTTCATGCAGTTCTGCCAGGCACGGGTGGAGCACGCCCTCGATCGCACTTTGCCGACGACCGGCACTACGCCCACTCTACTGCACGAAGCGATGCGCTATGCCACCCTGGGAAGAGGTAAACGAGTCCGACCGGTACTCGTCTATGCTGCGGGACAGGCCACCGGCGTCAAGATAGAGCGACTGGATGCCGCTGCCTGTGCGATCGAGATGATCCACGCATACTCACTTGTGCATGACGATTTGCCGGCAATGGATGACGATGACCTGCGCCGTGGGCGCCCCACCTGCCACAAAGCATTCGACGAGGCCACTGCTATCCTGGTCGGCGACGCACTGCAGACTCTGGCCTTCCAGATCCTTTGCACCGATAACACGCTGGAAGCAAATGCCGAAACCCGGCTGAAGATGGTGGAGACACTTGCCCGTGCGAGCGGTTCCAGAGGCATGGCCGGTGGTCAGGCGCTGGATCTGAGTGCGACCGGACACGAGCTGAACCTTACCGAACTGGAAAACCTGCATATCCACAAAACGGGTGCGCTGATCTGCGCCAGCGTCCGCATGGGCACACTATTGAATCCCGATCTCGATTCTGAAATAGTCCGCAAACTCAGCCACTTTGCAAAATGTATCGGGCTGGCATTTCAGATCCGGGACGATATCCTGGATGTGGAGGGCGACACCGAGACCCTGGGAAAAACCCAGGGCAAGGACCAGGCCCAGAACAAATCCACCTACCCTTCTCTACTCGGCCTCACAGGCGCCCGCGAGAAAGCGGAGGAGTTCCGACAGAATGCCTTACAAAGCCTGGAGGGTTTTGGCGAAGAGGCAGCACCGTTACGCTGGATCGCCGATTACATCATCGGTCGAAATCATTAACTTGCACCCTACCCCTCTGCTTGGGATAATTGATCGTTTTAAGCTGGCCGTCTTCCCAATGGGGAGGATACGGAAAAACCAGAGGTTCTGTCAGTTGTCCCTGAACGGGCGGCAGACTATCCTCCAACTTCCCGACTCAGTATTTGCATGACTTCGCACCAGGTTGGCGAAGCAGGATCCCAGACATGGCAGAAAACACCCCTCACACCGGCACCCAGATTGCGGACGTCCAAAACAGCGAAGATACCCGCAGGATCGCCATAGATAAGGTGGGCATCAAGGATATCCGCCACCCGGTACGCATCAAAGATCGCAGTGAGGGCGAACAGCACACCATTGCCAACTTCAATATGTACGTCAACCTGCCCCACAACTTCAAGGGCACGCACATGTCCCGTTTCGTGGAGATCCTCAACAGCCACGACTACGAAATCACCGTTGAATCCTTCAAGGACATGCTGAAGGAGATGGCGGAACGCCTGGAAGCCGAGTCGGGCCACATCGAGATGAGCTTCCCTTTCTTCATCAATAAGACCGCGCCGGTTTCCAATGTACAGAGCCTTCTCGACTACGATGTCACCCTGATAGGAGAGATCCACAGCGGTGTTCCCAACATCGACATCAAGGTAGTAGTGCCGGTAACCAGCCTCTGTCCCTGCTCGAAAAAGATTTCCGATCGTGGTGCTCACAACCAGCGTTCTCACGTCACGATACAGGCACGTACCAGAGGATTTATCTGGATTGAGGAGATCATCGACATAGTTGAGCAAGAGGCCTCCTGCGAACTCTTCGGACTGCTCAAGCGACCGGATGAGAAACATGTCACCGAGCGCGCTTACGACAATCCAAAGTTCGTCGAAGACATGGTTAGGGACGTAGCGGTGCGCCTCAACAATGAAGATCGCATCAGTGCCTATGTCATTGAATCGGAGAACTTCGAATCAATCCACAACCACTCGGCCTATGCACTGATCGAGCGGGATAAAACAGCTGAATAACCACGTAGGGTGCGCTGTGCGCACCATGATTGCTGCTTATTCCGGTGCGCACGGCGCACCCTACCAGGCTTGAACTCCGAAATTTGAGTTATCAATACTTGCTGTGCAACAGCAGTACCGCCCCCTGATCCTCCATCTTCACCCGGCTGAGGAAACTCATACCTAACAATACCCGGCGCGGACTCTCCCCTTCGATAACAAACCCGCGTACCTGGTTCAGCCTGATATCCCCCACCTGCACCCGGTCCAGTATCACTTCATAGGCAGGTGTTATGCCGGACGCCGTACTGACCGAAATACGTTTGCCATCCAACTTATATGAGACCCCCAGGCGCTTGGCAACTCCTGAATTCATGGCCACCGCCGACGCCCCTGTATCGACCAGGAATGGCACATTGCGACCATTGATACTGCCTACCGTCGAGTAACTGTTGTTCAGATCCCGCTGGATCCTGGCAGTGGTCGTTTCCGGTTTGCTGAATTGGCTGGCGACATGACTGCCGAGTCGGTATATCTGCCGCTCTCCATCCACCTCTATCACCGCCTCACGGCTGTCTGCATCGATCAAGATCACGCCCTCCGGCGAGGGCTGATCGAGCTTCAGCAGACGACGGACCCCATCAATGGTGACCATTGCCTTATTGGAAAAGAGCGCCTCGATAGTAATCCTGTCAACCGCGATGGCTGCCACAGGAAACAGTATGGCAATCAGCAGGAAGGTCAGCCGTCTCAGCATCAGACAAGCCCTGAAATTCGGATCAACTGCATCACCAGCAGCGCGAAGAGACCTGCCACGACATCATCCAGCATGATGCCCAGTCCCCCGCCCACCTTGCGGTCGATGGCGTTGATGGGCCAGGGCTTGAAAATATCGAAGAGGCGAAACAGTACAAACCCGAGCAGCAGCCACAACCAGCCTGCGGGCGCCATAATCATGGTAATCAGATATCCGACAATCTCATCCCAAACGATACCGCCATGATCGTGTACACCGAGGTCTCGGGAGGTTCGCTCGCAGAGCCAGATCCCCACCACGAACATCAGCGATACAGCAACCAAATAGGCGGTCAGTGCCAGTGGGGCCATCAACAGATAGATCGGGACCGCGACCAAGGTGCCGAAAGTACCCGGCGCAAAAGGCATGGCGCCGCTGCCAAAACCGAAGGCCAGCAGATGTACCGGGTTACGCAGATTAGGGGCGGGGTTGGCGGTTGAGTCAGACATCGGCAAAATGGTCAAATCCAGCGGCAAGTGGTTGCCAAAGGGTACCATCCTCCCGCTCGCAGCGCAGTCCGGAGTCCGCTTCAATACGGCCGACCACCGATACCGGCAAAGCCAGGCGGCCACTGATCGCCTCCACCTCATGCAGCCTCTCGGAAGGCAGTGTGAAACAGAGTTCGTAATCATCCCCTGCCGCCAACGGCAACGACCATCCATCCGTTTCAGCAACAACCTCTGCCACCGGTGGCGACAGGGGGAGCTGTGACAGATTCAATCTGCCACCCACTCCACTAGCCTGCAGGATGTGTCCCAGGTCGGCCAGGAGTCCGTCGGAGATATCGATGGCGGCGGTTGCGAGCCCACGCAGTTCAAGCCCCATCCCAATGCGGGGTTCCGGACGTTCCAGCCGTTGTACGACATCACGCTGGTCAGAGATTTTCAGCAACCTGTGTCCCTGCTTTGTGGAGAGTGCGAGCCCGGCATCCCCAAGTTTGCCGGTGACGCAGATCAGGTCATCCGGATGAGCGCCAGATCGGGTCAATGCACTGCCAGAGGGCAAAAAACCCTGGGCCTGAACCGTGATGGAGAGCGGTCCGCGGGTAGTGTCTCCGCCGATAAGTTGCACACCATAGCGTTTCGCCAACGCTGAAAAGCCCCTGCTGAATGCCGCCAGCCAGTTGCTGTCTGCTGCAGGCAGAGTCAGGGCCAATGTCACCCAGGCGGGTTGCGCCCCCATCGCCGCCAAATCACTGAGATTGACCGCCAGCACCTTATGACCTAACGCTTCCGGATCCACATCGGGGAAAAAATGCACACCGGACACCAGGGTGTCCACAGTGACTGCCAGCTCATGACCCTGTGGCAACTGCAACAGGGCGCAGTCATCACCGATGCCGAGCACCACGTCATCACGGATGGCCGCAGGTTCGGAAAAATAGCGTCGAATCAGATCAAACTCGGATAAGGCCATGATAAATAAATGGTTTATTACAAAAGAAGGCTTGCCTATTGAGACAACATCAGTGTAGCTTGTGCAGAATACGGTGATAGGTATCAAAGATGAGCGAAAACGAACATTTTCACAAGATAGAGAAGGCGGGAGACTTCATGGTCGAGGTGTTCCACACCGTCGGTCTGTTCGTGATCGGTGCCACTGTGATCTGGTCGAGTGTAACCGTCTATCTGGAGATGATCTCGCACGGTCATGCCACGTTGAAGGATATCCTGCTGCTCTTCATCTACCTGGAACTGGGCGCGATGGTCGGCATCTATTTCAAGACCCGCCGCATGCCGGTGCAGTTCCTGATCTATATCGCCGTCACAGCGCTTACGCGCCTGCTCACCATCGACATCAAGACCATGTCAAACGAGACCATTCTCACCCTGACCGGCGCCATCCTGATGCTGACATTTGCCATCCTGGTACTGAGGTATGGCACTTCGAAACTCAGCAGCACTCAGGATGAGTTCTAAAGAACTTAGGTCCTGTTAACAGACCCTAGGCCTTTTTAGCCTTCATCTCCACCTTGCGGATCTCTTTGGCCACTTTATCCAATACACCATTGACGAACCTGTGGCCCTGCTCCGCCCCAAACACCTTGGCCAACTCCACCGATTCATTGATCACCACCCGATAGGGCACCTCCGGGTGAAAATTTAATTCATAGACACCGAGGCGCAGCACCGCACGCTCCACCGGATCGACGCTTTCGATAGCGCGGTCGAGGGCAGGCTTCAGCAGTTCGTCCAACTCAGTCAGGTGTCTGGGGACACCGTGCAGCAGATCCTGAAAATAGGGCACTTCAAAGCTTTTGACATCCTGCTCCGCCAGAAACTGATCGACGATGGAACCAATATCCTGACCGGCCATCTGCCACTGGTAGATGGCCTGAACCGCATGTTGGCGCGCCTGACTGCGTTTGCGGCTCATGCCTCGATCTGACGCAGCAGATTCACCATCTCGATAGCGGAGAGTGTCGCTTCGGCACCCTTGTTGCCGGCCTTGGTCCCTGCTCGCTCGATGGCCTGTTCGATGGTGTCGACCGTCAATACGCCGAAGGCGATGGGGACGCCATGTTTCAGGCTGACCTGAGACATCCCTTTCACACACTCGCCGGCCACATAGTCAAAATGGGGAGTGCCACCACGAATCACTGCGCCCAGCGCGATGATGGCATCATATTCGCCCTTTGCGGCGATCTTCTCCAGTAATACCGGCATCTCAAAGGCGCCGGGCAGTCTGACCAGCGTAATATCGTCCTCGGACGCGCCGTGGCGTTTCAGGGTGTCAATCGCCCCGTCCAGCAGACTCTCCACAACAAAGCTGTTGAAACGCGCAGCCACTACACAGAACCGCGCATTCTCAATCGTCAGTGCGCCTTCAATGGTTTTGATGGTCATGTTCTTTACCCTGAAAAAATAGATCTATTATCAAAAACGCAGGCTCGCGTTCCAGCTATTGGTTATTCACAATCGACGTATTCAACCACTTCCATGCCGAAGCCGGAGAGGCCGTGGATACTTTTCGGCGCACTGAGTACGCGCATCTTACGCACACCCAGATCAGAGAGAATCTGCGCGCCGACACCATAGGTGCGTAGCTCCTTGCTGTTGTCCTGTTTAACAAACGACTCGCCTTCCGGCCTCTGCAGCTGCAGTTCCATCATACGCTGCACGATCTCCCGGGCGGTGTCGTGATTGCGCAGCACCACGATCACGCCTTGCCCCGCTTTACCCACCTGTTTCATGGCATTTTCAAGTGGCCAACCACAATCACCGCCGGTTGAACTGAACAAATCACACAAGCTGTTCTGCATGTGAACGCGAACCAGTGTCGGCTTATCCGGCTTCGGATGCCCCATCACCAGCGCCAGATGCAGCTCGTTATCCACCATATCCTGATAGGCAACCAGACGGAAATTACCGTGCTTGGTGGGAAATGCACATTCGCTGACCCGCTCCACCGTATGCTCATTTTTCACCCGATACTGGATCAGATCGGCGATAGTGCCGATTTTCAGATCGTGCTCTTGTGCAAACTTCTCAAGGTCCGACCGGCGTGCCATGGTCCCGTCGTCGTTGAGAATCTCCACAATGACGGAAGCAGCGCGGAAGCCCGCCATGCGAGCCAGATCACATCCCGCTTCAGTATGACCGGCGCGTACCAACACACCACCAGGCTGCGCCATCAGCGGAAAGATATGTCCCGGTTGCTCGATATCCTGAGGTTGTGCGCCCTCTGCCACAGCAGCCAAAATGGTGGTAGCCCGATCAGCGGCTGAGATACCCGTGGTCACCCCTTCGGCGGCCTCGATAGAGACTGTGAAATTGGTGGCCGCCAGCTCATCGTCAGTGGGCACCATCAGGGGCAGGCGTAACTGGCTGCAGCGCTCTTTGGTGAGCGTAAGGCAGATCAGGCCACGGCCGTAACGGGCCATGAAATTGACTGCATCCGGGGTCACAATCTCGGCAGCCATGATGAGATCGCCCTCGTTCTCACGATCCTCATCATCCATAATGACAACCATCTTCCCCTGTTTCAGGTCGGCAATGATTTCTTCTGTAGTATTAAGGGACATATATTCAGTCTTGATTATTGGCAAAGCGAACCGATAATTGTAACAGAGGCAGGATTAACAACAAACGTTGTCAGACCAAGTTTAAGCCTTTAGCGGATAAAACCCCGCTCCAGCAACAACGCTTCGGTAACACCCGATGCCGCTGATTCAGACGCCTTCTCCCCGAGCACCAGCCGTTCGAGGTAGCGGGCGATCAGGTCGACCTCCAGGTTCACTTCATGCCCCACCTGAATCCCTTCGAGGGTTGTCTCCTTCAGGGTATGAGGAACAATATTGAGATCGAAGCGATTTCCGTCGATGCCGTTCACCGTCAAGCTGGCGCCATCAACGCAGATGGATCCCTTGTGGGCGATATATTTTGCCAGCGCTTTGGGTGCCTCAATGTCAAAACGGATGGATCGGGCATCCTCCCGGCGACCCAGCACCTTCCCCACGCCATCCACATGTCCGCTTACCAGGTGGCCGCCGAGACGGGAGTTCAGGGTCAAGGCCTTCTCCAGATTCACCGGGCTGCCCGGCTTGGGATTATGGAGCGTAGTCAAGGAAAGTGTCTCACGGGAAACATCCGCCCGAAAGCCATCCCCAGTCAACTCGACCACTGTCAGGCAGACACCGTTGGTGGCGATACTATCGCCAAGGGCAACGTCAGCCAGGTTCAACTGCCCAGTGTGGATGTAAAGGCGCACGTCTCCGCCCTTCGACTCCTGACCGGCAAGCGTGCCGACCGATTGAATGATGCCTGTAAACATATTGACTTTCCTGGTTAACACCAATACTCAGCCAGAGCGTAGATTAGGTGCACATTACCGTTAGCTCAACCGTTGGGTTACGATGCGCTCAAACAGTGTCGATAAGCAGAAAGCAAGGTGCTGCTGCGCATCTAACCCAACCTACGTCTAAATTCTATTGGCGATATAACGGGCGGGCAGTGATACGGATCTCTTCGCCCACTTGGCGCAGGTCGGTGATATCGAGTCCTAAACGATCCTCCATCTTCTCCAGACCCGGCAGATGGAAGAGTCCCCTCGCCCCATCTCCCATAATATGGGGCGCAACATAGATCACCAGTTCGTCGATCAACTGCTGCTCCAGCATTGCTCCGGCCAGCACAGCGCCTGATTCAAGCATCACCTCATGCAGTTCACGCGCTGTGAGCTGCGCCATCACCGCAGTCAGGTCCAACACATCTTCCCTGGGAGGCACCAGCACCACCTCTGCACCAGCAGCTTCCAGGGCAGCTGTCTGCCGGGGATGGTCATCACTACCCAGTATCAGTGTTTTCCCCGGCAGGGCCAGCATCTTGGCATTGGGTGACATCTGCAACTGTGGGTCCAAAACGACCCTCACCGGATGCGGTGTCTGCAGCCCCTCATCCAACCCCAGCTCTTGTGAAGTCAGCCGAACATTCATCGAAGCATCATCGGCAAGCACCGTGGAGATGCCGGTCAGAATCGCACTACTGCGGGCGCGCAACAGATGCACATCATGGCGAGCCGCGGACGAGGTGATCCACTTGCTCTCACCACTGGCCATCGCCGTACGCCCATCCAGACTCATGGCCAGCTTACAGCGCACGTAGGGCTTGCCGTGACGCATGCGCTTGATAAAACCCGGATTCAACGCCTCGGCCTGGAGCTGCATCAGCCCCGCCTCAACAGTTATTCCGGCCTGCCGCAACTGCGCAAGCCCCTTCCCGGCCACTTGGGGGTTGGGATCTTCCATTGCTGCCACAACACGTGTCACACCCGCTGCGATCAGTCCTTCTGTACAGGGTGGGGTACGCCCGTGGTGGCAGCAGGGTTCCAGTGTGACATAAGCCGTCGATCCCTCGGCCCGCGCACCCGCTATGGCAATGGCATTGCGTTCGGCATGGGGCTCTCCGGTGCGGCGATGGTAGCCTTCACCGACAATCTCATCCCCCTTCACCAACACACAGCCAACCCGGGGATTGGGATGGGTGGTATAACGTCCCCGCTCCGCCAGACGAATCGCTCTGGCCATATAGACGTGGTCGCTGCCGCTACTCATTTGTCCTTTTTATCGCGACTTAGAAGATCCATCTGCTGTCTGCGCGCCTCGGGACCGGGCTGACTCTCCAGGCGGTCAATCTCCTCCCGGAAAGCGTTAACATCCTCAAATTTACGGTAGACGGACGCGAAGCGCACATAGGCAACCTGGTCCAGCGTCTTCAGTTCATCCATGACCATCTCCCCGATTTGCAGCGACGCGATCTCTCGATCTCCACTGGCCGTTAACTTGCGGGTGATATGGTTGATTGCCGTCTCCACCTGTTCGGTACTGACCGGGCGCTTCTCCAACGCCCGCATCATGCCTGAACGCAGTTTACGGCCATCGAAGGGCGTGCGACTGCCGTCGTGCTTGACGACTCTGGGCAGATTCAGCTCAGCGGTTTCATAAGTAGTGAACCGTTCCTGGCAGACTGCACACTGACGGCGACGTCGAATCTGATCGCCCTCTCCCGCAAGGCGGGAGTCGACGACCTTGGTATCCTGTGCTCCGCAAAAAGGACAGCGCATGGAGGGATTAGGGCCGAGAACCGACGGGTGAGGACCCGGAGTCTGGTGCCTGGTACCTAGTGTGATCGTTATGCAGCGCCATCATCATAACCTTAATCTTTTACCCCATTCCACCAGACATAAAACCTTGGCCCTCGGCCCTATCTCCTTGGCCCTATTATTCAAGCGTAGACCGGGTATTTGGCGCAGATGGCCAGAGCCTTCTCCTTAACCCCATCAATCACCGCCTGATCTCCACGGCTATCGATTACGTCGCACATCCAGCCCGCAAGTTCAGCGGCATCGGCCTCATCGAACCCCCGGGTAGTGATGGCCGGTGTGCCAACCCGAATACCCGAAGTCACAAAGGGGGATTGAGGATCGTTCGGCACTGCATTCTTGTTGACGGTGATATTGGCAGCACCCAGCCAGGCATCCACATCCTTGCCGGTCAGACCTGCCTCAATGAAGCTGACCAGAAACAGATGGTCATCGGTACCCTTGGAGACCACGTCGTAGCCGCGATCCATAAAAACCCGAGCCATCGCCTGGGCATTTTTGATCACCAGACCCTGATAGGTCTTGAATTCAGGCTCCATCGCCTCCTTGAAGGCCACTGCCTTTGCGGCAATCACATGCATCAGGGGACCACCTTGAATGCCGGGAAAGACCACTGAATTCAGTTTCTTTTCTATCTCTGCGTTAGCCTTTGCCAGAATCAGGCCGCCACGGGGGCCTCGCAGGGTTTTGTGCGTGGTCGTAGTGGTCACATCGGCAATATTTACCGGACTCGGATAGTGGCCGGCTGCAATCGGGCCAGCAACATGCGCCATATCAACGAACAGATAGGCGCCCACCTCATCGGAAATATCACGAAAACGCTGCCAATCGACAACACGGGAGTAAGCGGAAAAGCCGGCGACGATCATTTTTGGCTTGTGCTCACGGGCAAGACGCTCGACCTCTTCATAATCGATCTCACCGGTCTCGGAGTTGAGACCATACTGAACGGCATGGTAAAGCTTGCCGGAGAAATTTGGCTTGGCGCCGTGAGTCAGATGGCCTCCATGAGCCAGACTCATGCCTAGTATGGTGTCGCCTGGCTGGCAGAGCGCCATATAGACCGCCGCGTTGGCTTGAGAACCGGAGTGAGGCTGGACATTCGCGTAGTCCGCATCAAACAGCGCCTTGGCGCGATCAATGGCCAACTGTTCGGCAACATCCACATTCTCACATCCGCCATAGTAGCGTTTGTAGGGATAGCCCTCGGCATATTTGTTCGTCAGCACACTACCCTGAGCCTGCATTACGCGGGGACTGGTGTAGTTTTCAGAGGCGATCAGTTCGATATGCTCTTCCTGGCGTGTCTCTTCGGCTTGCATTGCCGACCACAACTCATCGTCATACCCTTGGATTTGCATGTTCTTGTTAAACATCAGGCCATTTCCCCGCCAATAAAAAACGAACTAATATAGCAAAAAAAAGCAAACCGGTCTCTAGACCAGTTCACTTGCTCTAAGAGACAGAAAAAGATTTTCACTCTCTGCAGAAAATCACAGTTTTTCCCTTTACGGCTGTTGCCTTAGCCGTTATTTTAGCGGGGATAATAATTACATTCATCTGCTTGGCACTTTTGAAGTAAAACTTAAGGGGTATTCTCCATGCGTCGTGTATCGGCAAAGACCATTCTGCTCTTTCTCTTGGCGCTGCTCTTCATTCCGGTCCAGGCACCTGCCGTCGAATTGAGCATGGGCGAGGCGATCAACAAGGCTGGCCGACAGCGCATGCTGACCCAACGGATCATCAAGACCTATTGCCAAATGGGGCAGGATATCCGCTATCGCATCGCTAAAAAACAGCGCAAGGCTTCACTTGATCTCTTTGCTGTGCAACTTGCCGAGTTGAAAAAATTCAAGGTAAACAGCAGCGTCACCCAAGCATTAGCGACGGTCTCCACACTGTGGACTCCTTTTCACCAGCTCGCGGCAGGCAAGCCCAATCGCACCTCCGCCAAAGCAGTACGTCAGGCCGGGGAGGAGCTGCTGAATGCATCACACCGGGTTGTTGTGTTGCTCGAGACCGCCTCCGGCACGTCCACCGGCAAATTGGTCAATATGGCCGGACGCCAGCGCATGCTATCCCAGCGCATGGCCAATCTATATATGCTGCGCAGCTGGAAATTCCAACAACCCCTCTACGAATCCGATTACAAAAAGGCGGTAGCTGATTTCGACAGCGCACTGCAGCAGTTAAGGACGGCTCCCGAGAACACACCTCAGATAGATCAGGCACTGACGGGGGTAAAGGAGCAATGGGATTTATTCAGCCTTGGCAACAACCTGGAGGACGGTAATTTTGTCCCCTCTCTGGTCATCCGTTCGCTGGATAAGATTCTCGTCGCAATGAATAAGATTACCGGCATGTATGCGGCATTGATGTAGGTATAAAACCGGATTGATCTGCCCCGGCGGGCCGGCACCTCGTTCTACAGAAAATCAAATGTCCCTGAAGAGAGAAGAAAATCTCTCCATCGCAGCATTCAGTTCGTGATTTTCCACGAAATAGTGCCGGGCATTCCGGGACATCCGCGTCCACTCATCCTCATTACTGTGCAGATGAGCTGCTTTCTCGGCAAGATCTGAGATATCCGAACCGGCAAAACCCAACTGCTTCCGTTGCACGAGATCGTCGGGATCGAAGGTTGTGACGATAGGCAGTCCCTCGCTCCAGGCCTCGATAAAGGTATTGGGAAAACCTTCAAAGGAGGAGGTACAACATAGAATTCTGGCATTCGCGTAGAAGTCCCGAATTCTGTCCCGCTCGACCATGCCGCGAATATTGACGTTCTCCGCCTGCTCCGCCGCATCGAGCACGCTACGCGCATATTCGGAGTCTTTGTTGGGTTTTCCCAGAACATCGTAGGTGATTTCCGGAGTTTTGGCTGCCACTTCAAGCATGAACTCCAGGCGTTTCTCCTCACTTATCCGGCCAACCCAGATCACCCCTTTGCGTTCATGAAAAACCTTGGGCGCCGATTGTTCCGCCGGCAGCAAGTCGGGACAGGGCATAGGCAACACGGTTGACGTCATGCCAAAAGCATCCAACAAGGCCACACCCTGTTTTTCAGTCTGCACAATCAAATGATCCGCCAACTCCAACCCTTTCTTGTAGAGGTACTTCTCTCTGAAGGAGTCCAGACAGGGCAGATTTGGCTGACAATCAGCGTCGCTGGCAGAGGAGAAGATGAATTTCTTATGGTTCCGCTTGCACCACATGGCAACCTGGCCAGTTACATACTCGGCGCCATTTTGATAGTAGACATCGGCATCAGCACGTTTGAGTGCAGCATTGAGACTGCTCCAACGCGGGTGAAAAAAACGAAGCCCGGGAAGACCCTCGTCCTTACGACACAGCTTGATGAGCCTAACACCATCAATAACAAAGTCCTGTTCCTGACCCTCATCCCAAGTAATGATCGAGACGTCGAAACCCTTCTTCTGCAGCCAGAAAGCCATCATGCTGGTCTGACGCTCAACGCCACCCACATGCCCGGCGCTCCCACCTGATATAGCACCATAGGCATTGTGCGCCACGAGATAAATTTTTACTGTCATTCCAGACACTACACAAGCCTTAGGATTCAGACTGATAGGCGATGTATTTGAGAGGAATTCCCTGGGGAAAACCTTCCTTAACCGCCGTCAACTATTTAATGAGGGCAATAATCTCGCCACGCAAACCAATACTATAAACAACCATGATAGCGCCGAACACAGTCACGAGCATCGCCCCGACCGTCACAAAGGCACTGACTTCAAGCCTGCGCTTCATCGCCACACTACTGGTCCAGACTCTGGACACCTGGCCAAGCACGGGTATTTGCGTCCCTTTCCTGAGCAATGTCGTATCGTAATAGACTGGTTTGAACTGCGCGATAAGAAATGCCAAACCCCCACCGGCAGCGAGACTCAACACCAGGATGACTACGCTGAAAATCACCCGCTTGGGGCCAGCAGGAACCAACGGAACCTTTGGTGGATCAATTACCCGAAACTTTACATTGTCACCCGCCTCGTCTGCCTGTTCCGACATGCGGGCAGATTCCAGGCGCTGCACCAACTGCTCATAGGTCTCTTTGTTGATGCTGTAATCTCGATTGAGCTTCTTCAGTTCAGCCTCTACCTGCGGCAAGGTATCGAGCTTTTCCCTTAGTGCTTTAATTCTCTTTTCATATTCGTTCGTTCTGACGCGAATCCCCGTTAAGGTAACTTCTGATTGGCGAAAAGCCAGTTTCAACTCCTCCACCGCGATCGAGGTTACATTAACAGCGGAATCGCCGGCAGCCTGACTCTCCTGAATTTCCCTCTCTTGTCTCTTCAGCTCTTCTATCGTCTGCCTTGCCTCCTTAACATCCGGATGGGCTTCAGTGTATCTCAGAAGAAGGTCGTCGAGCCTTTTTTCTATGGCCAGAATACGCTGCTCACCTGGGGTCGTACCCACTGCCAAACGTCCCTCTGCCTCCCTGCGTTGTCTCTCATCCCTCTCGGCGGCTTCGTATTGGCGCCTCAACTCGTCACGTCGAATCCTGGCCTCTTTCAGCTCCAGATTGAGATCCTCCAATGTAGCCCGCACATCTTGCAGTCTCGCAAAAACACCACCATCCTGGCCTGGCAAGGTGTCGATATACTTTCTTTTGAAATCGGTCAGCCGATTCTCAGCTTCAATAAGCCGGGATTCGTACTCCCTGATCTGTTGTTCCAGAAACCTTTGTGCAGTATCCGACTCAACCCGGGTATCACCCAGTGCCGACTCCACAAAGATATTCAGCAGTGTCTCCACCACTTTTTTCGTAACATAGGGATCCTTCGAACTATAGGCTATGGTGTAGAAATTCTGCCGCCGTTGAGTCTCAATCGATATCTCACTTTTAAGCTTTTCAAGCATGTGCTCTTTCTCTGCCACGGTCGTAGCATCATGATCCATGTCCGTTTCGCGCATCACCTTTTCAAGGTTTTTCCGACTCAAAAGCGTACGGGTCATCAACTGAAGCCGTTGTGCAAGATTGGTCTCCACTGCCAGCCCTTTCAATAGGGGACGCAGGACCGTTTCTGTCTCCACAAAAACCCTGGCATTCGCCTCGTACTTGTCGGGCATGACAAAAACTGCAGCCCAGCCGGCAATAGCAATCAGCCAGGCTGCGATCATCGCATACCAGCGATACCGCCATGCGGAGCGAATCTGATTCTTGATGATATTGATTAAATCTTTCATGACATGAGTATCTAGGGGTCTCTAATATCCTAATTTCCAGATTCCGTTCATCGGTGCGAGAAAATATATCCTTGCATAAATAGAACGCAACCCGGTTCCATGGGTAATCACAGGGATGGATGACCAGCCATTATTAGCATTCTGTAACAGCCGGTTTCTTTCGCCAGCTACCGGCACAGCCCTGCCCATCAAGCCGCTATATGATACAGATGCATCGACCCAGTTACCAATGCGCCTGTAAAGAAAGGTGACAGCCAATACAGAATGGAAATATCAGCGCATGCTTATGCATTTTTCTGCTTGATATCATAGAGATACCTTAATCCAAAGGCAGCCAAGTCTTTAGACTTTGAGCGACACGGAAACGATGTAATCGCCACCGACTGCCATTTTCATTTGAGCAGAATTTGAATTGTCCGGTTACTCACGCTCAGGGCAGTTGCTTGAGCTTTTCATAATGACATTGAGTACCTGTTGTTTGTGATGGATGCCCAAGTCATCGGCAGTAAAAAGGAAATACTTTAGGCATTTGGACAAATGCAGCTAAAATCCCCCACGCTCATGGGATTACCTCACCGCTTTGTGAATTTTTCAAAGAGTTTGGAGCGAGATCCCCAAAGACAGCCAATATTCTAAAGATGTCCAAAAATAACACCCTGAATATATGAGAGACAGACATTTTTGTCCACGCGCACTCGAACTTGGTAAGAGGGTGAGGGATAGAGATCCTCTCTCGGCAGATTCGCTGCGCCCAACAAATTCACTTCTCGGCGCATTCCATGCAACGCGTATTCGCCGGGTCAACGGAAAGTCGACGAATACCTATCTCTTCGCCACACACAAAACAGTATCCGTACTCACCTGATTCAATGCGACGCAAGGCACCTTCGACCTTCAAGAGCTGAGACTGACGTCGCCTGGAGGCTTCCAGTGCCATTTGCTGTGCCTGCATGGCATCCATGCGAGAAAGCCTGCCAACTCTTGCCTGATCAAGTTCCAAGGGTTTGTTTGTCTCCTTGAAGGTTTTCTCCAGTTCCTGGAGCTCAGATCTCAGACTAAGAAGGTGTTGTCTGATTTGTTCCATCTCTTCTTCGGTCATTGGTCACCACTACAATTGTTATCGCTGCTGACGCACTGGTCAGGCAAGCCGCAACTGCGCTAAAGAAGCGATCGCATCTCCCCCACTTATGTCCGGAATGATAGTCAGTTCGAGCACAGTAACCGCCGGCAGCTCGACATGGTGCTCTTCCGTCTCGCTGGTTGCAGCCTGGGGACTGAAGTTCCACTGCTGCCGTACGATTTCCTGAAACGACTGCCCGCCATCCGGCGACCAACGCAAGGCGTACTCTTGCGTTCGCTCAATGCTGGTTTCCACAAAGTTCAACCAAATCTGCCGGAGCCTTTGCGGGTCGGCGAAGAGAAGCCGGATCGTCTGCTTTCCTGGACATGCAGCACGCCACCCAGAGGCCCGGCCGGGCAGCAATGCGGACTCAATTGGATGCAAAGCGTCCTCCGAGGTGATCTCCACCTCCGCGAGCCCTTCCAAATTCAACCAATTCTGGTCAGGAGATAGAGTTCCTTGCTGAACTGAGGTAATGATTCGTTTGCGCATCGTTAGGCCTTCTGATCTCTAGCTAAGGGAACTATCCGTGCCTTACTGCTAAATAAACAGGTATTGCGACCCGTATATCGTGGCACCCTGATTGCCTTGGAAAACACCCTGGTGGCAATATCTTATGTGGCATTCAAATTAAGAGAGAATCGTGTACTACTGAATCACTTGCACTTGTTCTTCAATTCGTCACGCCGCTTATTACCTTTCTTCAATTGCAGAGTGACAATTTTCAGTTCAGTTGATAGTCGTTTCTTTTTTGTCGAATTATTTTCGTTACTCCATTTTTTCTCTAATTTCTTCTTTTTCTCCTTCAGTTTTTTCAACAGCGCGTCTATTTGGTCACACTGGGCGGTTTTCTTCTTTTCAGCCTTCTTCAAGTAGCCATTTAAACTGTCCAGTAGCTTTTCGATACCCATCTCATATCTCCCATTCTTAGATTCTCTATAAAGGCTATATCTTCCACATTCTGCGCAATGATACCCTTGAATTATTACAGTATGTTTACCCGGTAGTTGCATAAATTCCGGTGCTAACAACCATTCCACCGTATAAAAGACAGGGAGAAATAAAAAATATGCACTATCTCTGGAGTTCACTGCTGGTGAGATCCAGAAACCATGAAAAATCCTACATTTGAAACGATAAAAATGAGAAAGC
>JAMJIN010000497.1:0-1309 GCA_036784775.1 Chromatiales bacterium
CCAAGCAACAGTTGTTGGACTATTTTACCGATCTGTTGGCTAGCCACTCCTGGAGCGCGGTCAAGCTTGATCTGTATGGCCTCAAGTTCTATTACACCCACGTGCTGGAAAAGACCTGGGTCAATGTCGATCTGATCAAGCCTCCGAAGGCCCAGCGCCTGCCGGATATCGTCACTGTTGAGGAAGCCAAACACCTGTTTATGACCACACATAAGCTCAGTTATCGAGTCTTCTATTTCACCCTCTACAGCCTGGGTCTGCGACTGGGGGAGGGGTTACGGTTGCAGGTAGGGGATATCGATGCCGTGCGCCAACGTGTACACATCCGGGATTCCAAAGGAAATAAGGATCGATTGGTGCCCCTGCCAGATGCGACTCGGGATGTACTGCGGCGCTTCTGGTCGATACACCGTAATCCGGTATTGTTGTTTCCGAATCGCCATGGTGGCCTGAGGGGGGCGCAAGATGCCACCTCACCACTGGACCGGGGTGGCATACAGATTACGCTCCGGAAGGTAGCTGAGGAGTGTGGGATAAAAAAAAGATTACCCCGCACTCTCTGCGCCACAGCTACGCCACCCATCTGATCGAGTCCGGCCTCGACCTGCTGGAGGTCAAGAAAATACTGGGCCACCGTAGCATCCTGACCACTGCAAAATACACCCATCTCACCTCACATACGGCTGAAAATGCTGACAAGCTGATCAATAACCTGATGAATGGTTTCTCCATCCAATGGGGGAATGTGAAATGACCAGGCTATCCTCCATTATCAAAACCTTTGAAGCCGGTTTTTTAGCAAAATATCAGCAACAGATTTTGCCTTCTCACAAAAAGGCATTGTCACGTATGGCCATTTGCCGCACGGCTGAAAGTCCTAAGATGTTAGCCGGCTGTCCGGCATGTGAACATCAGTCTCTTGTTCCTCACTCCTGTGGTCACCGTAACTGCCCACACTGCCAAGCCCATGAGGGCCAGCGGTGGTTAACTCGACAGCTCAGCAAAGAGTTGCCGGCGGGGTATTTTCTCATCACCTTTACTCTGCCTGCGCAGTTCAGGTCGCTGGTTTGGCGTAACCAACGCACGCTCTATTCCTGCATGATGCGGTGTGCCTGGGAGACGGTGCGTGATTTTTCTCTGAATGATAAGCAGCTAAAGGGGGCTGCAGGAGCCACCCTGGTGTTGCATACCCATACACGTGCATTGGATTATCATCCACATGTGCATTTGCTGATGCCTGCAGCCGCTGTTGACAGAAAAAGGCGGCTTTGGCGGGAAAAGAGATCCCGTGGAAAAAGGCATTATCTTT
>JAMJIN010000321.1:0-2350 GCA_036784775.1 Chromatiales bacterium
GCAAAACGAGTTATTGCATTACCTGGATGAAATCGAGAAGGCAGCGTAGTCATTGCTGGCCTGTTTTTATGCAACGCTGGGGTTTACTCTATATCCAATGAACACTTTTGGTGCATGTGGCTTCCATAAGAGAAAAAATGAGTTCAAAAAACACAGGCCGCGTAAAATATAAAATCTTTTTACTTGGCCTGTCTGCTGAGTAACCGGCTCATTGGCAGCGCTGGCGGTGATGATACCGTTACGGATACTGATGAAGCGATCACGACAAGTGCTGAAGAGACGACCATCATTGAGGAAGCGCCGCCACCATCAAATCAATCTGCTTGGCCTCGCGGGCGCAACTGGTGTAATTAGTCGTTCGGATAGGCGTCAAGATTGTCGATTAGAGGAAGATTTGGAAGATGCAGTTGAAAGCAGGCCCACACCCGGAGACGGTAATTTAAACAGCACTCCATTCATAAAGCAGCTCGGAATATGAGGTGACAATCAAAGTAAGAAAACCACACTACGTTCTAGTAACCAAAATGATGCCATGCTTCCCATGCCATAGGCCACAGGTTTTTGTAGCGAAGGAGGCTGAAGATTCAGTTTTTTAAATAATTTCATACTGAAAAATACTTACTTTGGAAACAGAAGCGTCAGTTGCAAACGCAATCCGAACCCCTCAGGTCCGCCCTTTGGTGCATCGGCCCAATAACGCACGCCACCACCCACCTGCATTAACTGATCCCCAACTTTAAGCAGTTGCGCTACAGTTGCATTGACCGGCACAGTCCACTCATCGTTCTCCCAATCGCGGGTAGCATCCACACTCAAGCCAAGCGTAGTTTTTGTGCTGGTTACATAACTCATGAAAGGGTTCAAAAATGTTGAACTCACATCGGCGCGGCTATCCGTACCCGCAAAAGATTCTATGTGATTACCCAGAAAACCATAGGACCATGCGCCATCCTGCTTGAGCGCAACACCCGTCAGCCCTGCTGCCCATTTTTCGCCGCCCAACATATCTTCAGTCGCCGTGGGCAAAAGAAAAACTGGGCCAACACCCCAAATCACTCCAGAATCACCCACTTTGCTTGGGGAAAAGAAAAAGCTCTGCAGCGTATCGCCAAGCCCCGATTCACCTGCCCCTTCGGTTGGAATATTGTCCTGATTAACAATAGGCAATATCGTGCGGGATATTAGGTTCCAGTCATCATTAAGTGTGACAGGGATAACCGGCTGGATATTTAATTTCCAGGCATCACCCTTATCGTCTTGAGCCATATTCTCATCGTAGTCCAACTTGAAAGGGACACTAATCATGGATGCAAGCGGGTTAGCCAGCTGTTTTGAGAGGTCATCTCCTGCCTGGGCGCTCTGAATAGAACCGCTCAAAGCAATAGTTAACAAAATTTGTGCGCTTAAAGTTAAACGTAAATTGATTAATACTTTTTTCATTGGGACTTCTTCCCCATTCCGAATTAATTAATCAGTAGCTGAGAGAAGTCTTTGAAACGTAAGCCGCCCTTGCCCATGTCTTAAAAAAACGCAACTATTCAGCTCATGGTGGATACAACGATAATGTGTAGGATGTCGGTGAGGAACGAACCGCATCATACGCCTGCATTTTTTACTGTTGTGGTGCAAATTAAACAAGGAGCTGAATAGTTACCATCTTTATTGGGTTATAGGCGTTCGTGACAAATGATATTTATTTATCACGAACTCCGATATCTCAGGTTCGGCTGTACAATTTATTCAACCAATTCTGGGTCTCCCGGCTTCCAGGTTTTATCGTAGAAGGGCTCCAGCGGTCCGTAGAGGCGCAGAATAGTGTTCCAACCTTTGCCTGGAACTGTCTGAATCCAGTTGTTTTCCTGCCCTTTTGGCGGCTTGGGAGCGAAGTAGATATCGTAGGAACCGTCGGCATTCTGCTTCAGGCCTTCCTTGCTGTCGTCGAGGCCGGGAAAACGCTGATCGGTCTGGAGCATGCCACGGGTCTGGTTGTCGTATAGCGTGAAAGACCAGAAATCCTTGGCCGGCACATTGGCTGGTAAATTGATCTTGTAGGTCTTGCTGCCATCCAGCACATTGCTATCCTTGTCGAGGTAAGCGATTGCATACTGGGATCCCTTGCCAACGTTCTTGATCGCCATCGCTGGTGTAATTCCAGTGGCGTAGAAGTGCATGTTGTAGATGGCGGTAAAAACCCGAACATAATTGGCGAACAGCGGTAACCGGATGAAATAGCTGCAAATAGCGAGTCAGAAGAAACAGCCAGCGACAAAGAGTGACATCGAGAAAGAAATCGGGAAGATGTAGGGAGCCGTTGAGAAGGTGTGGTACCGGGTGTATCGACCTCGACAGT
>JAMJIN010000130.1:0-11879 GCA_036784775.1 Chromatiales bacterium
GCCGCTTCACATTGGCTTTCGGTGCCGTAGTCTTTGAACAAATCGCTCAAGCTCATGCCTGTCTGAAATTGGATTGGATTCTGCGCCATGTCCGCTCTCCTATTGTGGATCGTGGCATCATCTTGCAACAACCAGTGACTCATTCCGTGAGTCACTGCTGAACATTCGTACTAATCAAGATCCTTTTTATTCTCATTTCTGAGTATAACGGCAGGGGGCGCGGAGCGCACCTGTTGGCAGGGAGCAATAGTGAAATAAGTGTTTCAGTTGATGGTTGGGGTCTGACCGGGAACACCAACACTCATGGCATCCTCTTTGGTTGCGTCACGCACTTCAACAATCTTGATGTTGACAGTGAGCGTCTTGCCGGCAAGTGGATGGTTACCATCAACCGTCAGCTTGCCGTTTTCAATCCTGGTGACAAAAAAACTCTTGGCTTCACCTTGCTCGCTCTGCATCTGAACTTCAGCGCCCAGCTTGCGGAATTCAGGGGGTACGTTTTCAATGTCATCGGTAAAAGTCAGATCCGGGTCATGATCCCCGAAACCTTGATCTGGGGAGAGGGTAAACGACACCTTATCCCCAGGAGAGCGACCCGTCACCGCAGCATCCATGCCACCGATCAGCTCAGTCTCACCGCCGTGAATATAGTTGACCGGCAGGTCACTCTGCTCGAGAACATTGCCTTGCTCCTCGACAATGGAATAGGTCAGGGAGACAAATTTGCCTGTTTTGATCACTTCTTTGGACATAGCTTTAAAACCAAAAAAGGGCCTCTCTTAACAGAGAGACCCTGTTGAACGGTGCAATCAGAACGGTCTAGCCGCGACCCCTCTTGCGAAGACTTTCGATAGTGCGCAGCTGCGCAACTGCTTCAGCCAGCTCGGACTGGGCCTTGGCATATTCAAATTCGGCAGACTTATCCACCATCGCCTCTTCAGCGCGTCGCTTGGCTGCCTGGGCTGCCACTTCATCGAGATCGGCGGCACGAGCGGCAGTATCCGCCAGAATTGTGATCACATGGGGCTGCACTTCCAGAATGCCGCCAGAGACAAAAAAGTGCTGCATCTCACCGCCGCCGGTGTCGACTCGCACTTCACCCGGCTTCAGCCGGGTAACCAGCGGTGTATGACGTGGTGCAATGCCCACCTCACCCATTACCGCCGGCGCATAGACCATCTCCGCACTACCGGAATGGATCTCGCCTTCGGCGCTTACAATATCGACATGAATTGTCATTGCCATAGCTTAGCACTCCCTATAGTGGGATCAGACGTCACCGCCACGCTCGGCGGCTTCCTCGATGGAGCCAACCATGTAGAAAGCCTGCTCAGGCAGATGGTCATACTCACCCTCGACAATCGCCTTGAAACCGCCAATGGTGTCTTTCAGGCCAACATACTTGCCCGGGCTACCGGTGAAGACCTCCGCCACGAAGAAGGGTTGGGAGAGGAAGCGCTGGATCTTACGAGCACGTTGTACCACCGTTTTGTCTTCCTCGGAAAGCTCATCCATACCGAGAATTGCAATGATGTCCTTCAGCTCCTTATATCGCTGCAGGGTGCCCTGAACAGCGCGGGCGGTATCGTAATGCTCCTGACCCACAATGTTGGGATCGAGAATCCGAGAGGTGGAGTCCAATGGATCCACCGCCGGGTAGATACCCAGTTCGGCGATCTGACGGGAGAGCACCAAGGTCGCATCCAGATGCGCGAAGGTGGTTGCCGGAGAGGGATCGGTCAAGTCATCCGCAGGGACATAGACTGCCTGGAATGAGGTGATGGAACCGGTCTTGGTGGAAGTGATGCGCTCCTGCAGCGTACCCATCTCTTCCGCCAGGGTCGGCTGGTAACCCACTGCAGAAGGCATGCGGCCCAGCAGCGCGGATACCTCGGTACCTGCCAGGGTATAACGGTAGATATTGTCGACAAACAACAACACGTCACGGCCTTCGTCACGGAAGTTTTCCGCGATTGTCAGACCGGTCAGGGCAACTCGCAGGCGGTTGCCCGGCGGTTCGTTCATCTGACCGTAAACCAGGGCAACCTTGTCGAGTACGCCACCTTCGGCCATCTCATGGTAAAAGTCGTTACCTTCACGTGTACGCTCACCCACCCCGGCGAAAACAGAGAAACCGGAGTGCTCTACCGCGATATTGCGGATCAGTTCCATAAGGGTCACGGTCTTGCCTACCCCGGCGCCGCCGAACAGACCGACCTTTCCACCCTTGACGATGGGCATGATCAGGTCGATAACCTTGATGCCGGTCTCGAGAACCTCTGTGGTGGCTGCCTGATCTTCAAATGGCGGAGGATTGCGGTGGATCGGCATGCGCGTCTCAACCTTGACCTCGCCCGCGTCGTCGACCGGCTCACCCAACACATCCATGATACGCCCCAGGGTTCCCTGGCCGACCGGTACGGTGATAGGAGAGCCCGTGCTCTCGACCATCACACCCCGCCGCAGGCCATCGGTGGACCCCATCGCGATGGTACGCGCCACACCATCACCCAGCTGCTGCTGGACTTCCAGAGTGAGGTTGGCCTCTTCGATCTTGAGTGCTTCATAGACCTTTGGCATGTCACCGCTGCTGAACTGAACGTCCACCACGGCGCCGATGATTTCAACCACTTTGCCCGAACTCATTTCGGTTCCTCTTGCCGCTCCAGGCGACTCTCTAATTGTTAAAAACTAATTCTGTGGCAAGGCCTGCGCGTCAGACCGCTGCAGCACCACTGACGATCTCGGAAATTTCCTGGGTAATCGCTGCCTGACGAGCCTTGTTGTAGATCAACTGCAACTCGTTGATGAGATCCCCCGCATTATCGGAGGCGGACTTCATCGCAACCATTCGTGCTGACTGCTCGCAGGCACCATTCTCTACCACAGACTGGTAAACCAGGGACTCCACATATCTGCCGAGCAGGTTGTCCAGCACTTCCTTGGAATCCGGCTCGTAGATATAGTCCCAGTGGTGCAGCAGGTCTTGATCTGCCTCGGCGCTGATCGGCACCAACTGTTCGACAGTCGGATCCTGCGTCATGGTGTTGACGAACCGATTGTACGCCACATAGATACGATCAATTTCACCAGCGGCATAAGCATCCAGCAACACCTTTACCGTACCGATCAGATCCTCAATGTGCGGCGCATCGCCAAGGTGAGTCGCCTGCCCGGTCACATTACCGCCGAAACGCCCGAAAAAACCCAGCGCCTTGGTGCCTATGGTACAGAAATCCACCTCCACGCCAGCTTCGTTCTGAGACTGGATCTCTTTCGCCAGCCTGCGGAACAGATTACTGTTCAGACCGCCACAAAGACCACGGTCGGACGAGACGATAATATAACCTACCCGTTTGACCTCACGGTCGACCATGAAGCTGTGGCGATACTCAGGATGAGCATGGGACAGGTGACTGATCACCATACGCATCTTTTCCGCGTAGGGACGGGTCGCGCTCATCCTGTTCTGGGCCTTACGCATCTTCGCGGCCGCCACCATCTCCATCGCAGAAGTAATCTTCTGCGTGTTTTTGATGCTGGCGATCTGTGTGCGTATCTCTTTTGCGCCTGCCATATCTCTAAAAACCCTATTTTGGTCCTATCGTGTGATATTCCAATGCTCTCTGGTTACCAGGTATGGTTGGCCTTGAAATCCTTCAATGCCTCGTGCAACGCCTGCTCGATCTCGGGATTGTAGTCCGCTTTCTCGTTGATCAGGTCGACCAGTGCCTTTTGGTTGCTCTTCATATAGTCGTGCAACGCCGCTTCAAAATCCACGACCTTACTCGTCTCTATGTCGTTCAGATAACCTTCATTGGCAGAGAACAGGGTGGTTGCCATATCGGCCACACTGAGGGGGGAGTACTGACCCTGCTTCATCAATTCGGTTACGCGCTCGCCAAGTTGCAGCTGGGCACGGGTCGCGTCATCGAGATCGGAGGCAAACTGGGAGAAGGCTGCCAGCTCACGATATTGCGCCAACGCCAGTCGCACACCACCACCCAATTTCTTGATGATCTTGGTCTGCGCAGCACCACCCACCCGCGATACGGAGAGACCGGCATTGATCGCCGGACGGATACCGGCATTGAACAGATCCGCCTCAAGGAAGATCTGGCCGTCAGTGATAGAGATAACGTTTGTCGGTACGAAAGCCGATACGTCACCTGCCTGAGTCTCGATGATCGGCAGAGCCGTCAGAGAACCCGTCTTGCCGGTAACCTTGCCGCCGGTGTTCTTTTCAACCTGTTCCGCGTTGATCCTGGCCGCACGCTCCAGCAGGCGGGAGTGAAGGTAAAACACATCACCTGGATAGGCTTCTCGGCCCGGTGGACGACGCAGCAGCAGGGAGACTTGGCGGTAGGCCCAAGCCTGCTTGGTTAGATCGTCATATACAATTAAGGCATCTTCGCCTTTATCGCGGAAATACTCACCCATGGAGCAGCCGGCATAGGGGGCCAGGAACTGCATGGCGGCGGAGTCGGCAGCAGGGGCGGCGACGATGACGGTGTGTTCCATCGCGCCGTGCTCTTCCAGCTTACGCACCACCTGCGCTATGGTGGAGTTCTTCTGGCCGATGGCGACATAGATGCACTTTATACCCGTGCCTTTCTGGTTGATGATCGCATCGATCGCCAGGGCCGACTTACCGGTCTGACGATCGCCGATGATCAACTCACGCTGACCGCGACCAATCGGCACCATGGCGTCGATTGCCTTGATGCCGGTCTGTACCGGCTGATCGACCGATTTACGGGCGATAACACCCGGTGCAACCTTTTCGATGGTCGCGGTTTCGGTGGCTTGTATCGCGCCCTTGCCGTCGATCGGTTTACCCAGGGCGTCAACCACTCGACCGAGCAGGCCTTCACCCACCGGCACTTCGAGTACGCGACCGGTACACTTGACCGCATCACCTTCAGTTAAATGTTTGTAGTCACCCAAAACCACGGCGCCGACCGAGTCGCGCTCCAGGTTGAGGGTCAGACCGAAGGTATTACCCGGGAACTCCAGCATCTCGTAAGACATGGCGTCCTCGAGACCGTGGATGCGGGCGATACCGTCGGTAAGACTGATAATCGTGCCCTCGTTACGGGCCTCGGTCTTAAGATCGAATTTCTCGATCTTGCTTTTGATCAGCTCGCTGATCTCGGATGGATTGAGTTGCATGATGGCTTCTCGCTTAGATTCCCAATTCGTTCGCCAGTTGTTGCAGTTGTCCCCGGACGGATCCGTCGATAACCATGTCGCCAGCGCGGATGTGGATGCCGCCGATCAAATCGGTGTTCTTTTCGCTGGTGATGGTGACATCACGTCCGAGTTTGGTCTTCAAGGCATCGGCAATATGTTTTTGCTGGACAGCGCTGAGTGCGAAGGCAGAAGTGACATGGACCTTGAGTACTCGCTCGCGTTCAGCCTTCAGCAGCTCAAACACCTCGACGATCTCCGGCAGAACAGTAAGACGGCTATTCTGCACCAGCAGCCTGACCAGGTTTGAACCCTCTTCGTTCAGGCGTCCGCAGCCAATATCCAGCATCAATTCAGTCAGCTGTTGACGATCAAACAGCGGGTCCTTGATGACACCGGCCATGGTCGAATCCTGAACAACCGCTGCCAGCAATCCCAACATTTCAGACCAGAGGTCGAGTTTGTCGGTCTCTTCGGCGCGGGCAAAAACGGCTTCCGCGTAAGGGCGGGCGATAGTAGTAGCTTCTCCTGCCATAGCGGTGCCTTAGATCTCTTTGGCCAGGCCGTCGACGATATCTCTATGCGTCTCGGCGTTGATCTCTTTCTTCAGGATCTTCTCCGCACCGGCAATAGCCAGTTCGGCAACCTTCCCGCGCAGCTGTTCGCGCGCACGATTGGTCTCCTGTTCGATCTCCGCATGCGCAGCGGTAAGGATTCGCTCCCCTTCGGTACGGGCGCTACCCTTCGCTTCGTCTACAATTTCAGCGCCTCGCTTCTGCGCCTGGGCAACGATCTCCGCCGCCTGGGCTTTCGCTTCGTGAAGTACGCCCTTGGCACGCTCTTTCGCAAGCTCCTGTTCATGCTGCCCACGTTCTGCTGCAGCAAGACCGTCGGCTATCTCTTTTTTACGCACTTCAAGCGCGCCCATGATCGGGGTCCAGACGAATTTCATCGTGAACCACACGAACACCATAAAAGAGAGTAGCTGACCAATCAGAGTCAGATTGATGTTCATCCCGGAATTACCTCGTATTTGACGAGATGATAGTCGGTTCGATTATCGGTCGGATCATCCGGCGACAGCGAACAGCACGTACATGGCCAGGCCCACAGCAATCATGGGTACTGCGTCGACAAGACCCATAACGATGAAGAACTGGGTACGCAGCATGGGAATCAGCTCAGGCTGACGTGCAGCACCTTCCAGAAAGCGGCCACCCAGAACGCCGATGCCTACAGCAGCACCCAAGGCACCCAGGCCCATCATCAGCGCGCCGGCTATGTACAGCAGTGCTTGTGCTTCACTCATTTTGGTCTCCCGTATAATGAATTTTAGTAAGTAGTAATAATGTTTAGAATCAGTGCTCGTTATGAGCCATATCCAAGTAGACGATCGTCAGGGTCATAAAAATGAACGCTTGCAGTGTAATAATCAGGATATGAAAAATCGCCCAACCCAACTGAAGGGCACCGCCAAACAGGCCGAGAACCAGGCCGGCATTGTACATGATGGCGATCAGGATAAAGATCATCTCACCCGCGTACATGTTGCCGAAGAGTCGCAGGGCAAGAGAGATCGGCTTGGCGATCAGACTGACGAATTCGAGGATAAAGTTTATCGGGATGAACAGCAAGTTCACCACGGGGTTCTTGGAAGAGAAAGGCTGCAGGGTCAATTCACCGACGAAGCCTCCGACACCCTTTATTTTGATGCTGTAGAAAAGAACAAGGGCGAAAACGCCAATCGCCATACCGAAGGTAGCGTTGGGATCGGTGGAGGGCACCACTTTCATAAAGTGGATGCCCAGAAGGCCCGATAGAGCAGGAATGACATCCACAGGCACCAGATCCATCATATTCTGCAGGAAGATCCAGATGAAGATCGTCAATGCAAGCGGCGCCACCAGACTATTTCTGCCGCTGAAAGAACCACGCACGCTGGTATCGATAAACTCAACTATCCATTCGGCAAAATTCACCAGGCCATCGGGAACACCGGTGGTTGCACCTTTGGCAGCACGCGTAAAAAAGTAGAGAAAGGCGACGCCGAGCAGGATGGACCAGAACATGGTGTCCACGTGGATCGCCCAAAAACCCATTGCCTTGGCTTCTGCCGCATCGTGCGCAAAAGCCCAGGATCCTTCCGGCGTCTTACCGAAGGTCAGGTTTGTCAGATGGTGTCTGATGTATTCGCTTGAGGTCAGGGTATCGCCGGCCATTATCTTCTTTTTAACCTGGACTTCACTTGATCAGTGTAGATTAGCACAAACAGGGGAGCCACGACCTGAACAAACAGGTAACTCCCCAGCATGGCACCGATGCTCAATGGTTTTATCCAGAAAACCACCACACCGAACAGTATTCCTGTTAGCAGGATTTTCTGCAACTCTGAGCCGTACATTTTCGCAAGCATCCTGCCTGGCTCCTGCGCCCGGTAGGTTACAAAAATTCTGGCTGCCATAAAACCATTTGTGGCTGTGGATATTAGACCACCCAAGAGGCCGGACCAGACATATACCCACCCAAAAGCGCCGAGAACAATAGCCACGGCAATTGAGGATACGGTCTGAGTCAGAACTATGAGGCGAATCTGGTCGTTTCCGGCAAGCTGCATCCCAGTTTCCCGGCACCCCTTTAACCACGTTCACTTAGACTTACAAGTGTAAGTTTTTTTTAATATAGGGTCAAATGATGGGCGAATAAATTTAGAATGGCTATAAACCTCGCCTGTATCGGGAATGACTGGTATTTTGGCACCATCGGACCACTCATGAAAAAAGCAAACTATCTGTGGTTGATGTGCATCAATGAAGGTCGATAATAGACTCGATTAAACGTTGTTTTCTGGTACATATACAGGGGCACATCGATAGTGCAACGTACAACATTAGGGAGAAAACTGTGAATTTCGCTGTAAAAAATCTGTCAATCCTGTTTCTGCTTGTCGTTACCGGCTGCGCACATCAGATCAACCTCACGCCACCACTCAATACGCTGGATAGTGATAACCTGGCATCAATAGCCAAAAGTGTTGGTTATTATATTTCCGAGCAGGATAGGGCAAAAGAAGTGGAAACCCCTGGCGGTGGCGGGGATAAGGTCAAATACAAGCCCTACAGTGACTTGGAACCGGCGCTAAAACATGCGCTTGCCAATATTTTTTCCGACGTACACTCCGTTCCCTCCCTCGATAACCGTGACTTTATTCAATCAAACAACATCACCTATATATTTGTCCCGACAATAAAAACAGACTCATCCTCTGACAGCATCCTGACCTGGCCCCCAACGGATTTCTCTATCTCCCTGCAGTGCCGAGCGCTGAACGAAGCCGGATCCACCGTCTGGGAAACCTCGGTCGAAGGAAAGGGACATGCTGAATTTGAACAATTCAAACACGACTTTTCCCTATCCGCGAGAAAGGCTGCCAAGGAAGCATTGTTAAAACTTGAGCGGGAAATCAGCAAGGCCGAGGTATTTGAATGATCGGGACTTTTAAATGGATTGCTCTATTATTCTCCGTTGTTTCCCTGCTGCTTGCTGGATGCAGCGGCAACACCTTTGGTGTGAAGGAGGTTGCTTTTACACCCCCACCACCGCCAACAGAGGAACAAACTCAGGTCTTTATCTTCCGTGAAGACAGCGCTTTTGGCGGCGCAAGAAAGTTCTCGATCATCAACAACGACACCATCGTCGGTGTAGTAACTCCCGGCACCTTCACTCATTACACTGTGGAGAGCGGTGAAAATGAGGTCGTCGCCTACATGTCACCCAGTCCGCTCACCCATTTCCGGGTGCTGCAAAATCCCGGTAAGACCATTTATCTCTTTTGTCATATGGGGTACACAACCGGTATTTTTATAAAAGAGATAGATGAAAAGAAAGCCAAAGCCCTGATGCAGACATTCAAATATACGGAGATAGCGGTGAAGGGTGCCAAGGCGAAGATGGACTACAAGCAGTACTACGACAACTTGTACCGATAGAGATCAAAGCCTCACTTAATGTGATCCAAAATCCCTTCCAGCTCGTCGAGGCTGTTGTAGGCGATGACCAGCTTGCCTTTGCCTTTTGCATTCTGCTGCAGGTTGACCTGGGCACCCAAGCGCTCTGAGAGATCGGTCAGCAGTCTGCGGATATCCGGGTCATCTTCGGTCTTGCTGACCGCCTTCGCAGGCGCATCCTGCTCCCCCTGGATACGCCGAACCAGGCGCTCTGTTTCGCGTACCGAGAGCCCGTCTGCGACAACTTTTGCCGCGGCATTGCTCTGGGCTCGGTCTTTCAGGCCAAGCAAGGCTCGACCATGACCCATTTCAAGGCGGCCGCTCTCGATCAGTATTTTGACATCCTCTTTCAACTCCAACAGGCGTAACAGGTTGGTGACCGTTGTACGGGATTTACCCACCGCCTTGGCCACAGCCTGGTGGGTCAGTTCAAATTCAAGCAGTAACCGGCTAAGGGCGTTGGCCTCTTCCAACGGATTGAGATCATCCCGCTGGATATTCTCGATCAACCCCATGGCCATGGCGGCCTGTTCGGTGACCTCTTTGATGACCACCGGGATGGTATCGAGGCCAGCCTGTTGTGCTGCACGCCAACGCCGTTCACCGGCGATCAATTCATAGCGGTTGTTTTCGATCTCCCGCACCACTACCGGCTGGATTACGCCCTGAGCGGCGATGGAGTCGGCGAGTTCCCGCAAACTGTCCGGATCGAACTCCCGTCTGGGTTGATAGCGACCACGCTGGATCAGATCAACAGGCAGGTGCGCAAGATTGCCCCCCGTGACTTTTTTACCCGCGGAGTCATCCGCTGCTGCACTCTCGTTATTCATTCCGCCGAGCAGTGCATCCAATCCTCTACCGAGGCCCCGTTTCTTCGCCGCCATCTCTCTGCGTACCGTAGCTGTTTAATATTTAATCAGGATGTCCGCTTGCGATGCCGGCGCACCACTTCACTCGCCAGAGCCAGATAGGCCGTCGCACCGCGGGAGGATCTATCATACAGTAAAACCGGTTTGCCATGACTCGGCGCTTCGGCGACCCGCACATTTCGCGGAATGATGGTGTTGAACACCTTATCCTTGAAATGGGTGATCAGCTGGGTGGATACATCAACCGCCAGGTTATTTCTGGGGTCGTGCATGGTACGCAGGATACCTTCGATCTCCAAATCACCATTGAGATGGGATTGAACCTGCTTCACCGTACCCATCAGCGCGGATAGCCCTTCCAGCGCATAGTATTCGGTCTGAATCGGTATCAATACTGCATCCGCTGCTACCAAGGCATTCAATGTCAGCATGTTCAAGGACGGTGGGCAGTCGATGATGATGAAATCATACTTGTCCTTTGTTGTCGCCAGCGCCAGGCTCAAACGCTTTTCCCGCAGGGTGGCGTTCATCAATCCCACCTCCGCTGCCGTCAGGTCCGCATTGGCAGGCAGAACATCAAACCCGGCCTCAGGGGTTTTCATTACAGCCTCGTGCAACTGTACGTCCCCCAACAGCACATCGCAGCTGGAACGCTCAAGCTGGTACTTGTCCACCCCGCACCCCATACTCGCGTTGCCCTGTGGATCGAGGTCCACCATGAGAACACGCTTCTTCAGCGTTGCCAGGGAGGCGGCCAGGTTGACGGCAGTAGTGGTTTTGCCCACGCCGCCTTTCTGATTCGCGACGGTAATGATATGACCCATGAATTTCAGACCGGGTTGAGACTGGAGCACGCTATGATAACGGGCAAGAGGCCGATGCGATACCTGCTCAGCTGATGAAGATCAGAATTTCATGGTTTTTTGCCAGCCCTGAAAAGGAAACAAGATCCTGAATAATTAAACTATGCCCTGAAATGACCGACTACCTCTATTAATACAGATCGAATTTGAGGCATCGGTGTGACTTCAATGGGTAAATGGGCGGTTATCATGCTGCACTTGGCAGCGGCCAGCGCCGCACAGGCCGGCATTATCTCCTTTAACGACTGGGACACCTTTTCCAGCAGGCTGGGCAGTGTCACCACCATAGATTTCGAGGAAAATGAGCGGCGACGCTGGCGCTCCTACGGTGACCAGGCCCTTTTTGCCGATGTTGTTTTCCAGGGCAGCGGTGATCTCTATACCGTGGATCCCGACTACTACCGCAGATTCTACGACTGGCACTCCGGTGATGTGCTCTCTGACCAACACGCTGAGGGCCGTATCACCGCCTATCTGCCTCAGTCCATCTATGCCATCGGTGTGGACTTGATGACCTTCCGACCGTTCGCTTCGGACGTTCGGGTCGTTTTGTCCTCCGGAGATATCTTTGATATAGCAACCGCAAACCCTCGTAATAGAACCTTTGCCGGGTTTATCTCGGATGAAGCCATCAGTTCCATTACTTTCGAGTCTCTTTCCGGCCGTTTTCTGAATATCGATAACTTCGCCTACTCCACCCAAGTACCTGAACCACGAACCTATCTGCTGTTCGGGTCCGCTATTTTTGTGCTCGCCTTTTTTCGTCGCCGCTGGAAGCAGTTCGGTGGAGAAGATCACACAGACAAGTAGACATAATGGATTGACCTGCCCAACCTCGAAAACGTGGGTTATGTTTTAGGGGTTGGTAATAAACCTTCAACACAGAGCCACCTCGAGGGGACAGGTCATGAAAGAGTTTAACAGTGTTTACGTAGGTTTGGATGTTCACAAAG
>JAMJIN010000131.1:0-11809 GCA_036784775.1 Chromatiales bacterium
ACTGTCGAGGTCGATACACCCGGTACCACACCTTCTCAACGGCTCCCTACATCTTCCCGATTTCTTTCTCGATGTCACTCTTTGTCGCTGGCTGTTTCTTCTGACTCGCTATTTGCAGCTATTTCATCCGGTTACCGCTGTTCGCCAATTATGTTCGGGTTTTTACCGCCATCTACAGGGTGCCGTGCTCATCGCTGCTTTTGGCCCCCGGATACTTGATTGCTGCACGGACATAACCGGCGTCGGCGTGTGGGATCTGTTTAGGGTCTTTGTCGTTACAAGCCTTGTGCGCCGATGGAATCAATGGACTCAGGCCATCTTCGAATTCAATGCGCACGCCAAAGTCGGTGCGGATTTTTTCGATGACGTTTGCAAGATCGCCGAACTGAAAATCGGGATCGGCGGCGGCATCACAGACAACGATCAGTTTCAGACGGCGCCGGATCAGCTCATAGATACCGAGGTTTTCGAAGTGGCCGCCGTCACTCAGCTGCAGAAAAGACTCTTTTTCCGTCAGTTTCTTCCATGGCAGCAGTGGCCAGCTTCCAGGAGAGAGAAAGTTAGGCACCTTGGCCCATCTGCGGCATTGGGGATCGGGATTGCTCACCCATACGCCAAGGCCGAGATTCAGAAACACCATCAGTCGAGACAGCAGGGGCTGGCGGGTTGGACCCTCGCCGCCGACGCCGGTATTCGGGTTGGCCGCCGCCCCGGAGGTCGCCATTGCGGTGGAGAGTGTCAGTTCTCCTCCCATATAGCTGTCGGTACGGTGCCAGCCGGTGGCGTTGCTACCGCAGTAGCGTGGTGACAGGAGAAAATTGTCACCGCCCCGTCCACGGTATTTGTTTACCCCCGACTCCACCAGGATCACGTTGCTGTTGATCAGGTGGTAGGGGCCGACTGCAGAATCATCCTTGTCCTCCGTATCCACCGGGCACATATCCTTTAGCGCGCCGACATCCGCCAGGGGTGATGCCTGAGAAGGCCCAGGGCTGCCGGCCAGAACGCGGCCGACATCCGGCAGATAGGACTCCATCAGACGATCACGGTAGTAACGATGGATTGAGAGGTAGTTGATGCTGGCAAGCCATCCGAGAACGCTGGTGGCCACAACTCCCCATGCCACCACCCATCCAACATGGTCGTTTTCGCTCGCGTCAATTCGGACCGCCATGTAGTAGGTACCCACGAAGAGTCCCAATGTGAGCAGCAGGGAAGCAACGAAGGCGAGCAGGCCGGTAGAGAGTGTGCCCTGCTCATCTTTCCCGGATTTGAAAAACGACCCCATCGCTGCAAGAACACCGCCGATGGTGCTCAGCAGGGCCATTAATGGCCCTTTGTCATCCTTGGCGATAGCGATGGTGATGTCCGCACTGCCTGGGTCCGGATGCAGCAGTTTGGTAATCAGTTCGGCCAGGTCAGGCAGCCAGCCCAACAGCAGCAGTGCTGCGCCGAGGGCGAGCAGGTAGGGCATCCATTTTTCGTACTCCCGGCGCAACCTGTACCAAAAAGTCGCAGGCGACCATGCGCTTTTGTATGAAGGATTATCGACTTTGAAAGTCTTGCTCGACCATCGGGTCAGACCGGCATACAGAATCGACAGGGCAAAGAAGGCAGTGAACAGTGCAAGCCCGCCAAAGGTAAATGCAGTAACGTCACCATAGACCTTGCCTGGGAAGACCGTAGCGGTAAACCAGTCGTTTGCAACCAACAGATAGAAGACCAGCAGCAGCCAGGGAAGGAATACCAGAATACTGATGAACATGCCCCGCAGGATGACGCCGACCAGCGAGAGAAAGTTGATGCCGTCACCCGGTGTCAGGTAGTTTCCGTGTTGACGCAGATAGCGCAGGATGGCAGCGCCCCGGTAGTCGTCGCCACTGAGTTCGACATTGTCGCCTTTGCCTGCTGCTCCATTGTGCGGATCGGCATCACGGTTACGCAGTTTTGTGCCGTAGGGAAAGTCATCCACGGAGACGCCGAAACGGATCTTGGGTGCGTTGGAGTCGTCATAATCCTCCTTACGCTGTTTTCCCTCTGCCCATTTGCTGTGCAGAATCCAGGTCAGTGATGAACCGATATAACCACCGCCGGAGACGGTGGAGAGATAGTCGAACCGCTTCATGATGCCTTCGCGGGCCAATGCCTGCATCACGCCAAGACAGAAGGTGGCGGAGCGGATGCCGCCGCCGGAGAGGGCCAGTCCCGTCAGGTTTTTGTCTGTGGGTTCAGTCTGCTCGTAACTTTCACGCCGCTTGCTGATGTACTCATCCAACTCCTCCTGCATGATCTTTACATCGGAGAAAGAGCCATCTCTATTATGGTAAGGGAGATAGGGGTCTTTGGTGGCTTTCGCAGACATCGTTCATTCCCTGGATTGGATGTTATTCGGCATGGAGGCGTTTTGTTCCTCACTCACAAGACTAGGTGAAAACCAGGTAATAAGTAAAGACGTAGGCCGGTTCAAGCGTAGCGGAACCGGCAATCCCGCTTGCCCGGTTCATCCGGTGGTTGCGCCCGATCCGCTACGCTTGATCGGGCCTACATGCTTGATAGTTGAAACTGAATAATTACGAAACGGAGTTGTTTGACCCTTCCGGAACCAAAGCCGCCGCCTGTTGAATCAGCTCAGGGCCTGCGTCGGGGTTATGGGCATGCTCACTGAGATGGCGGCGCCAGGCACGGGCGCCGGGACAGCCGTGAAAGAGTCCGAGAATATGCCGGGTGATATGCTTGAGTGGAATGCCCTTTTGGCACTGTAACTCAACAAATGGCAGGAAACTCTCCAGCACCTGATGACGGCTTGCCAGTGGTCGTGTATCGCCATAAAGCCGGTGATCGGCTTGCGCCAGAATCCAGGGATTGTGGTAGGCCTCGCGGCCGATCATCACACCATCGAGATCCTGCAACAGCGCCTCTGTTTCAGACAGCGTCTTGATGCCGCCGTTAATGCTAAAACCCATCGCAGGGAAGTCCTGTTTGAGCTGCTTGACCACGTCATAGCGCAACGGTGGGATATTCCGGTTCTCTTTGGGACTCAATCCCTGCAGCCATGCCTTGCGTGCGTGGATGATAAAGTGGTCGCATCCTGCCCCGATCTGGGTCGCCACGAAGTTGCACAGGGCCTCGTAGCTGTCGTTGTCATCGATGCCGATACGTGTCTTTACCGTCACCGGGATCGAGACCGTCTCCTTCATCGACTGCACACACTCCGCCACCAGTTGAGGATGCCCCAAAAGACAGGCGCCGATTTTGCCGTTCTGCACCCGGTCTGAGGGACAGCCCACATTGAGATTGACCTCGTCGTAACCGGCTTGTTCTGCTATCAGCGCCGCCGCAGCAAGATCCTTTGGATCACTGCCCCCCAGCTGTATGGCGACGGGGTGCTCTGAATTATCGTGCTCAAGGAAACGTGCAGCATCCCCATGCAGCAGTGCGCCGGTGGTGATCATCTCCGTGTAGAGCAGGGCATGGTGGGTGATCAGGCGCATGAAATAGCGCTGGAAGCGGTCGGTGTAATCCATCATGGGTGCGATGGAGAGTGTGCGTTGAATAGAATCGGGCATCTGCCCATTCTAACAACTGTTGGCGTGGGATCCCCTCCTCGGGGTTTTGAATCTCTTTGGGTTTGATTCCCTGCGGCCTGCAACGATCCATCTGTGGGAGCCAGTGTACCAAAAGGTCACATACCAAAATCGAAAAGGACGGTCTTCCCGAGTCTTGTTCCTGGTTCTGATCGGATGTAGATTGCAGTACGACCACGGCATAACCCCGCATGGATCAGGAAGATGGCCAAAAAAGCAGCAGCAAAAAAGCAAAAATCCTTCGAACAGACCCTCTGGGATACCGCCGACAAGCTCCGGGGAACTGTCGAATCTTCAGAGTACAAGCACGTCGTGCTCAGTCTCATCTTCCTCAAGTTCGTCAGCGACAAGTTCGAGGCGCGCAGGCAGGAATTGATCGACGAAAGCAGGGAGGACTACCTCGACATGGTGGAGTTTTACACCATGAAGAATGTCTTCTACCTGCCCGAAGCGTCGCGCTGGTCGTTCATTCAGAAACAGGCCAAGCAGGACGATATCGCGGTCAAGATCGACACCGCCCTGCATACCGTGGAAAAAAACAACAAGTCCCTGCGCGGCGCGCTGCCCGACAACTACTTCTCCCGCCTGGGGCTGGATGTGAGCAAACTGGCGGCGCTGATCGACTCCATCAACAACATCGATACGGTGGAAGACAAAGAAGAAGATACCGTCGGCCGTGTCTACGAATACTTCCTCGGCAAGTTCGCCGCCACCGAGGGCAAGGGCGGCGGCGAGTTCTACACCCCCAAGTGCGTGGTCAACCTGATCGCCGAGATGATCGAACCCTACAAGGGCAATATCTACGACCCCTGCTGCGGCTCCGGCGGCATGTTCGTGCAGTCGGTGAAATTCATCGAAAGCCACGAAGGCAGCAGCAAAGATATCTCCATCTACGGTCAGGAGCAGACCGGCACCACCTACAAGCTGGCGAAGATGAACCTCGCCATACGCGGCATCGCCGGGAATCTGGGCGAAGTACCCGCCGACACCTTCTTCAAAGACCAGCACCCCGACCTGAAGGCCGACTTCATCATGGCCAATCCGCCCTTCAACCTGAAGGCATGGCGCGGCAACGACGAACTGAGCGACGACCCGCGCTGGGCCGGATACGAGGTGCCGCCCACCGGCAACGCCAACTACGGCTGGATACTGCATATGATCAGCAAGCTGTCGGAAAACGGCGTCGCGGGTTTTGTGCTGGCCAACGGCTCTATGTCCACCAGCACCAAGGGCGAAGGCAAGATCCGCCAGAAGCTCATCGAGAATGATCTGGTGGACTGCATGATCACCCTGCCCGGGCAGCTCTTCTACACCACCCAGATCCCGGTCTGCCTCTGGTTTCTGACCAAGAACAAAAAGACCCAGACCGTCGAGCACCACACCGAGAGCAACCACCGCGACCGCCGGGGCGAGACCCTCTTCATCGACGCCCGCAACCTGGGCAGCATGACCGACCGCACCCACAAGGAGCTGACCAGCGACGACATCGCCGGAATCGCCCGCACTTACCACGCTTGGCGGGGCGAACATCACACCGTCATTGCGAGGAGCGATAGCGACGCGGCAATCTCCCCCTACGAAGACAAGCCCGGCTACTGCAAGACGGCCACCCTGGACGAGGTCAAGGCCAACGACTATGTGCTGACGCCGGGGCGCTATGTGGGTGCTGCCGAGATCGAAGATGACGGTGTGCCGTTTGAGGAGAAGATGGCGGGGCTGACCCAGACCCTGTACCGGCAGATGGAAGAGTCAGAAAAGCTGGATGCGGTGATTCGGGAGAATTTAACGGGGCTGGGATATGCAAAGTAGCTTTCGTCAGACCACCATTGGAGACATGTGCTATGTCACTGACGGAGCACACTCGAAAGTTGAAAGGCAAAATGAAGGTGTACTCTATCTGACATCAAAAAATATTGGTGTTGGTTCACTTATTCTGGACAAAGTGGACTACATCAGCAGGGTCGATTACGAACGCTTATTTTCCAATACTGCGAAAGCGCAGCGACGACCTCAAGAAGGCGACATCATAACTGGAATTATCGGAACCTTCGGGAATGCCTACCGTTACAAGAGTACGGATGGGTTTGGAGTATCAAGCGCTGTCGCACTTATACGGCCAGATCAAAATGTCTTAGACTCGGGTTTTCTCTATTACGTTCTTACAAGCCCGCGCTTCAAGGCTGTCCATGCGTCCTACAAATCCGGCTCTGTTCAGGGATATACAAACATCCCGACTATCAAGCAGCTACCTTTTACTCTTCCACCTCTCGTTGATCAAAAAGCCATCGCCCACATCCTCGGCACCCTCGACGACAAAATCGAACTCAACCGCCAGATGAACGCCACGCTGGAGGCGATGGCGCAGGCGCTGTTCAAGAGCTGGTTTGTCGATTTCGATCCGGTCATCGACAACGCCCTGGCCGCAGGCCACCCCATCCCCGAACCCCTGCACGCCCGCGCCGAGGTCCGCAAGGCGTTGGGCGACAAACGCAAGCCCCTGCCCGAAGCGATTCAAAAACAGTTCCCCAGCCGCTTTGTCTTCAACGAGGAGATGGGCTGGGTGCCGGAGGGGTGGGGTACAAGTGTCATTGGTGATGAGGTCGAAACGACTGGCGGCGGCACTCCGAGCACCAAAGAAGAGTCATTTTGGGTCGGAGGAGTTCATTCGTTTTGCACTCCAAAGGATATGTCGAAACTGGATTCAATCATTCTTATGGATACAGACAGGCACCTGACTGAAGCTGGCGTAAACAAGATTAGTTCCGGCCAGTTGCCTGCTGGTGCTGTGTTGATGTCCTCAAGAGCACCAATTGGCTATCTTGCCATTAGTGATGTTCCCGTATCAGTGAATCAGGGGATCATAGCCATGCTGCCAAGTGACAAATATGGTGCCTTTTACCTTCTGTGCTGGGCACACTTCAATATGGAAAAAATTACAGACCGTGCGAACGGCAGCACCTTTTTAGAAATCAGCAAAAAGAACTTCAGACCAATACCCTTCTTGATTCCAAGTAACGAAGTTATCCAGTTCTTTAACGAACAGGCCGAAGTAATCTATGAGAAGGCTCTATTGGTCTCTGAAGGGATAAACGGGCTGTCAAAACTCCGCGACACCCTCCTCCCCAAACTCCTCTCCGGCCAACTCCGCATCCCCGATGCCGATCGGTTGGCAGCGAGCTCAGGGGTCGGAGTCGGCTCTGCCGACTCCGACCCCAGGCATGCATCATGATCCGCCTGCATTGCACAAAAAAACTGCTGGCCAAGCTACCTTTGCGCGAGGGCGGTCGCCTGCGCAACAGGTTGCCCAACCACTACGCATCCAACGATGAAGGCGAAAGCCTGCTTAGCGACTGGCACGCCAACCTGATCCTGTTGCAGCGCCGCCAGTGTGTGCTGTTGGTGCACGATGCCACCCGTTTCCCGCTGTTCGTCCCCGCCTTGAAGAAAGATGACTTCGCCGAGCTGGACTGGCATTTTTCTGATGTGTTCATGAATGTGCTGCTCAAGACCGGAGCCGACGAAGAGATCATGGATCGCGCTCATGAGGCACTGGGGCCGCTGGTGTGTGACATGGACTGCAACCGCTCGGTGCAGGGCACCATGAACCAGATGGCACAGGATATTGAACACAGGCTCTGGTACGAAAATGCCTCGGTGATGGACTTGGCCCCCTACCGCACCAGTGTCTGGCTGGCCGACCGGCCCTGTACTGTCAAAGGGGTAAAGGACTGCATCTGGCCGGTGCAGGCAATGAAAGAGCTGCTGGTCGCAGACAGGGTCGCCTCAAATTCCGGAATAACTTCACAAGGAACGTAATCATGACGGAACTACAGCAACCCGGCGGCGAGTTCATTCTGTACACCACGGAAGACGGTCAAACCCGCGTGGAATGCCGCTTTGAAGACGAAACCCTCTGGTTATCACAAGCCTTGATGGCGGAGCTCTACAACCGATCAAAAAAGACGATCAGCGAACACTTGATGAACCTGTTTGAAGAGGGCGAGTTAACAGCGGGTTCAGTTGTCCGGAATTTCCGGACAACTGCCGCTGACGGGAAATCCTACGGGGTTCAGCACTACAATCTGGAAGCGGTTCTTGCCATCGGATTCCGGGTGAAATCCCCGCGCGGTACCCAGTTCCGCCGTTGGGCCAACGCCCAATTGCAAGAGTATCTGGTGAAGGGTTTTGTTATGGATGACGAGCGCCTTAAAAACCAGCCTGTACCGGGTGCCACTCCTGTACCGGACTACTTTGATGAGCTGCTGGAGCGCATCCGCGACATCCGTGCCAGCGAGCGTCGCATGTATCTGCGGGTGAAGGAGATATTTACCCTGTCCGCCGACTATGCTCCCTCATCTGGTGACACGACGCAGTTCTTCCGCATCATCCAGAACAAGCTGCATTTCGCCGCTACCGGCCAGACGGCGGCCGAGTTGATCCACAAGCGCACCGACGCATCAAAACCCAACATGGGGCTCACGGTCTGGAAAGGCGAGATTGTCCGCAAAACGGATGTCACGGTCGCAAAGAATTATCTGAATGAACCGGAGATTGATGAACTCAACCGCATCGTGGTGATGTGGCTGGATTACGCTGAAGATCAAGCACGCCGCCGTAAGCAGGTTTTTCTTCGGGACTGGCTGGTAAAACTCGACCAGTTTCTGCAATTCAATGAACGCGGTGTGCTACCGAATGCAGGCGCGGTCAGTAAGAAGCAGGCCGACGACAAGGCCAAGCGTGAATACGATGCCTTTGTGGAAAGACGCCGGGAGTTGTTGGAAGACACTGGCGCTGCCGAAACCCTAAAGGCTTTGGAGCAACTGACCAAAGACAAAGAGACACGCTGAATGAAGTTCACGGAAGAAAAGCTCGAAAAAGCCAACATCACTCTGCTGGAGGGGCAGGGTTATCCGCAACACCCTGCGGGTACGCTGGCGCGTAAGCCCACGGAAGTACTGCTCAAGGACGACCTGCAGGCATATCTCTACACCCGCTACACCAATGACGGTATTACACACGGTGAGATAGATTCAATCATCCGCCGTCTGGAAACACTCTCCCCGGCTGACCTCTACGACTCCAATAAAACCATCCACAAATTGGTCGCCGACGGTTTCCTGCTCAAGCGAGAGCCTTCAGCCAATGAAAATAATCATCGCAGCCAGAAAGACCTCTATATCCAGCTTATCGACTATTCCGGGTTGCCCGAGCAGCGTCTTCCCCGTGAAGGTGAGCTTGAGTCCATTATTGCGGAAACGCCGGCCGGTTACGGAACCGACAGGAACATCTACAAGATCGTCAATCAGTTGGAGATAGAGGGCAGCGAGAAGCGCATCCCCGACGGCGTTCTCTACATCAACGGCTTGCCGCTGGTGGTGTTCGAGTTCAAGAGCGCGATTCGGGAAGAGGCGACCATCCACGACGCCTATGTGCAACTCACCACCCGCTATGTCCGTGATATTCCGGAGCTGATGAAATACAACGCCCTGTGCGTGATCAGTGATGGGGTCAACTCGCGTATGGGATCGCTGTTTGCGCCCTACGAATATTTCTACACCTGGCGCAAGGTGACCGGGGACGAGACCATCGAACAGGACGGCATCAACGCCCTGCACACCATGATCCAGGGGCTGTTCGACAAGGACCGCCTGCGACAGGTGATCCGCCACTATATCTACTTCCCCGATGTCTCCAAGCAGGAGATGAAGGTGGTCTGCCGCTATCCGCAGTTCTACGCAGCGACAAAGCTCTACCAGAGCATCAAGGCGCACCGTAAGCCGGAAGGCGACGGCAAGGGCGGTACCTACTTTGGGGCCACTGGTTGCGGCAAGAGCTTCACCATGCTGTTTCTGACCCGGCTGCTGATGAAGAGCGTCGATTTTGAAAGCCAGACCATCGTGCTGATTACCGACCGCACCGATCTGGACGACCAGCTTTCGGGCCAGTTCACCAACGCCAAGGGCTATATCGGCGACCAGACGGTGATCAGCGTGGAGAGCCGTTCTCAACTGCGCGAGCTGCTCAAGGGGCGCAACAGCGGCGGCGTGTTCCTCACCACCATCCACAAGTTCACTGAAGACACCGAGCTGCTCACCGAGCGCGACAACGTCATCTGCATCTCCGACGAGGCCCACCGCAGCCAGGTCAACCTCGATCAGAAGGTGCGGGTGACCGAAAAGGGCGTGCAGCGCAGCTACGGTTTCGCCAAGTACCTGCACGACTCCCTGCCCAATGCGACCTATGTTGGCTTTACCGGCACACCCATCGACGCCACTCTGGATGTGTTTGGTGAGGTGGTCGACGCCTACACCATGACCGAATCGGTGAAGGATGGCATCACCGTGCGCATTGTCTACGAGGGACGTGCCGCCAAAGTGGTGCTCGACAACACCAAGCTGGAAGAGATCGAAGACTATTACGCCCGGTGCGCCGAAGACGGGGCCAGCGACTACCAGATCGAGGAGAGCAAGAAGGCCAGTACCCGGATGAACGCCATCCTGGGTGACCCGGATCGCATCAAGGCGCTGGCCGCAGATTTCGTGCAGCACTACGAGAAGCGAGTGGGGGAAGGTTCGACCCTCAAGGGCAAGGTGATGTTCGTATGCAGCAAGCGGGAGATTGCCTATGCCTTCTGGTTGGAACTGATTGCCCTTCGCCCGCAGTGGAATGAGGTGTTGGCTTTTGAGGCCAATGCAACGCTGACAGAGCAAGAGCAAAAGTCGATCAAACCCATGGAGCGGGTAAAGATGGTCATGACACGGGGCAAGGATGACCCAAAGGAACTCTACGATCTGCTGGGCACCCAGGAGCACCGCAAAGAGTTGGACCGGCAGTTCAAGAACCCCAAGTCCAACTTCAAGATCGCCATCGTGGTGGATATGTGGCTCACCGGCTTCGACGTGCCTTTCCTCGAGACCATGTATATCGACAAGCCCATACAGCGTCACAACCTGATTCAGACCATCTCGCGGGTGAACCGCAAGATCGAGGGCAAAGAGAAAGGCCTGGTGGTTGACTACATCGGCATCAAGAAGCAGATGAACCTTGCCCTGGCGCACTACAACAAGGCCGACAAACAGAATATCGAGGAGGTCGAACAGTCCATCATCGTGGTGCGCGATCATCTCGATCTGCTCAACAAGCTGTTTCACAAGTTTGATGACTCTCCCTACCATCAGGGCAGCCCGCTGGAACAACTCAACTGTCTCAATATGGCGGCTGAGTATGCGCAGATCACCGACAAGATCGAAAAGCGCTTCATGCACTTGGTGAAACGCCTGAAGGCCGCCTACGACATCTGTAGTGGTTCGGAAGCGCTGAAGCAGGCCGAGCGCGACCAGATTCATTTCTATCTCGCCGTTCGCTCCATCGTCTTCAAACTAACCAAGGGCAATGCGCCGGATACCGCGCAGATGAACGCCAAAGTCAGGGAGATGATTACCGAAGCCCTTAAAGCGGATGGGGTGGATGAGGTCTTCAAGATGGGTGAAGACTCCGCCAGCGCAACCGACATCTTCGATGACGACTATCTGGCCAAGATCGAGAAGATCAAACTGCCGAATACCAGGATAAGGCTACTTCAACAGCTGCTCGCCAAGGCGATAGACGACTTCAAGAAGGTCAATAAAACCAAGGGTATGGATTTCTCCAAGAAGCTCAAGGAACTTGTTGATAGCTACAATGAACGCAAAGAGGATGACGTGCTGGTCAGTAACGTGTTAGAAGACTTTACTGATGAAATCATCAATCTGCTGCATGCCCTGAAGAAGGAAAAGGAATCGTTTGCTGATCTGGGAATAGACTTAGAAGAAAAAGCCTTCTACGACATTCTCAGAGGGCTGGCTGTCAAATACGATTTTGAGTACCCGGAAGATAAACTGATTGCCCTATCCAAAGCAGTTAAAACCGTCGTAGAGGATAAGGCCCGATATACAGACTGGAATCGGCGTGATGATATCAAGGCCGAATTGAAGGTGGATCTAATCATTCTGCTTGCCGAGCATGGCTATCCCCCCGTCGACCGTGACGAGGTTTATAAGGAGATCTTCGAGCAGGCGGAGAACTTCAAAAAGCATCAGGCAAGACATTAGGACCAAGTGATTTCAGATAGTCAGCCTAAAAAAGGTCTTGATTAGCACGAATGTTCAGCAAGCCGCAGCCATGTCTCGGGACGTGGTGAAGTCGTTGCAGCAGCCCGAAGCAAACGAGGTAGCATGGCTCTGAGG
>JAMJIN010000498.1:0-1303 GCA_036784775.1 Chromatiales bacterium
TGATGCTCATCGCCTTGCTCGAGATACCGGTGTCGGGGTGGACCTGCTTCAGCACCTTGTAGATGTAGATTCCGTAGCTCTCCCTCCTTCGCCTACGGTGCTTCTTGCCACCGCTACTAGGCGTCTTCGTCTTGCTGACGGCCTTCTTGGCGCCCTTCGATGCTGCTTTAGGAGGCATGTTGTCTTAGTCGTACACAGATAGATACGTAGAACTGCCGGTGCACATCAGCCGCCGAGCTTTTATAGCGCGCGGGATGTAAGAAGGGTGGTCGTTACGGTCACGTGGTCGTTTCGAGCCCGCGCAATTTAGGCGGGCTTTTCACCCGCGCGCGCGACCGCCTTATAAAAGGAAAATCTGCGCGGCGTTGTGGCATTCTCTATTCTCCTCTCATCAGTTGTGTTCGTCGTTTTACGTTCGTAGCACAGCAATTATGTCTGGACGCGGTAAGGGTGGAAAGGCGAAGGGAAAGAGCAAGACTCGTTCTTCTCGTGCCGGACTTCAGTTCCCCGTCGGTCGTATTCACCGTCATCTGCGCAAGGGCAACTATGCTCAGCGCGTCGGAGCCGGTGCGCCCGTCTACCTGGCTGCCGTCATGGAGTATCTGGCTGCCGAGGTTCTCGAGCTGGCAGGAAACGCCGCCCGCGACAACAAGAAGTCGAGGATCATCCCCCGTCACTTGCAGCTGGCCATCCGCAACGACGAGGAGTTGAACAAGCTCCTCTCTGGCGTCACCATCGCACAGGGCGGTGTATTGCCCAACATCCAGGCGGTTCTTCTGCCAAAAAAGACCCAGAAGGCCCACTAGACGACTCAGCCTTACTTCGTCGAAAAACAAACGGCTCTTTTCAGAGCCAACCACATCCTCCAAGAGGAGTGTCTGCTACTCATTGATTGTTGTAGTGCTGCTACTAGTTCTTTCACTCGTGCATCCGCACCTTCTCACCATTCCCTAATTACGCTACCTTACCTTTGAATCGTGTGCAATTCTTCATACATGTTAATCCTGATGTATTAAAAAAATTACGTCTATGCTTTTTACGCATTACAACGACAGTTCGTGTTATGATTTCTAATGCGAAGGGTGGGTGAATATTTAATTTAATTAATAACTTCGTAATCGGAACGCTTTACTAAATGGGCACTCACACACTGACGTGATATTTACTCGACTACACGCACGTACACGCACACACGTTGGTGTGCACATATTGTAACATGCTTTCAGCAACGACGTATACGTACGTCTGTTTTTCTTATGTATTTGTTTTCAAATTACAAACGCAACAACATTGAAACGGTATT
>JAMJIN010000322.1:0-2343 GCA_036784775.1 Chromatiales bacterium
TCGACCAACCCCGGGTGTGGTTACAACAGGCGGAGGCCCAGTTCGCGCTGAAAAATATCACATCGGACGTGACGAAATATCACTACGTGGTCGCCGCACTCGATCAAACCACTGCACTGCGCGTAATTGATGTACTGGAAGATCCACCACAGCATGGCAAATACGACAACCTCAGGCGACGCCTAACGGATGTTTTCGGCCTGTCGCCGAGGCAGCGAGCGGATCGTCTGCTCGAATTTGGCGCGCACAGTCTCGGTGACATGCGCCCATCTCAACTGATGGACGAGATGCTCGGCTTACTCGGTGGGCATAGACCGTGCCTGCTTTTCGAAAGCCTGTTCCTGAAGTCGATGCCAGAGGACGTGCGAATGCAACTAACAACAGCCAGCTTCGACGACCCACGAGCCCTCGCGAAGACCGCCGATGCGCTGTGGCAAGCAAGAGGACAGGCATCCGTGGTGTCTGCTGCAGATAACCGCTCTCCACCAACTTCAAACAACCGCACTCAACGAAACGCGCGACCGATAGCGACCGACATCTGCTACTACCATCGGCGATTCGGCAACGCGGCCAGGAAGTGCAAACCACCGTGTACGTTCACGGGAAACGACGGAGCCGGTCGTCAGTAGTAGCTTCGGCGGCCGGCCAACGCAACAGCCTGTTGTTCATCGTGGACGACATCTCAGCCAAGCGTTTCCTGGTTGACACGGGAGCATCCGTCAGCGTGTTTCCTGCCTCGCACAAGGACAGACACGGTGGCGTACGCACGCCTTCCCTTGTCGCTGCCAACGGGACGAACATCGCTACATACGGAACCAGAGAGATGTCTCTCAGTCTAGACAGGCGCAACTACACGTGGCCTTTCATCATCGCTGATGTGAGGACACCGCTTCTTGGCGCAGATTTCCTACAGGCCAACGCACTACTCGTCGATCTACAAAGCCGACGTCTGATAAACGCCACTTCATTCGCGTCATCAGCACTACAGCAATCTGACGAGCCGGCCCTACATCTGCACCACGTCACTTCAGACGACCCCTACATGCGTATACTCGACGAGTTTCCGGCTATTACACGCCCTGAGTTTGCGAGCCCTTCCGTTCGCCACGGCGTTGAACACTTCATCACAACGACAGGCCCTCCCGTATACGCCAAGGCCCGCAGATTACCACCTGATAAACTGCAGTGGCCAAAGCAGAGTTTAACACTATGGAAGAAATGGGCATCATCAGGCGATCTGACAGTCCGTGGGCGTCACCTTTGCACATGGTGCCAAAGAACTCTGGCGGCTGGAGACCGTGCGGCGATTATCGGAGACTTAACGATATCACTGTGCCTGACAAGTATCCAGTTCCACATATTCAGGACTTTTCCTCGCAACTTGCGGGCGCCACTCTCTTCTCGAAGATCGACCTAGTACGTGGGTATCACCAGATCCCTGTCGCGCCAACGGACATCAGCAAGACGGCCGTCATCACGCCGTTCGGCCTTTTCGAGTTCCTGCGTACACCCTTCGGCCTTAAGAATGCAGCACAAACCTTCCAACGCCTCATGGACACTGTCTGCAAAGGACTCACGTTCGTGTTCGTCTATCTAGACGACATCCTGGTTAGTAGCGCAACTGCCGAGGATCACGTGTCGCACCTACGAACAGTTTTCGAGCGCCTGGCTTCACACGGGTTGGTGATCAACGAGAGCAAGTGCCAGTTTGGAACACCGACTATCGACTACCTCGGTCATCACATCACACGTGAAGGAGCAATTCCGCTACCCGCTAAGGTAGACGCTATTCGAACGTTTGAAAGACCGACAACAGTGAAGGGACTCCAACAGTTCGCCGGTATGGTCAACTTCTACCATCGTTTTGTACCGAACGCTGCTCACATCATGCGTCACATCTACGCTGCGTTGGCTGGCAATCCTGTCAACTTGGAGTGGTTGAGCGACCTCGAAGACGCTTTCAACGCCGCCAAAGAAGCTCTAGCAAGGGCAACGATGCTCGTGCACCCACGCGCCGATAGACCCACCGCACTGACAGTTGACGCATCGGGAACAGCGATTGGCGCCGTTCTTGAACAGGACCTTGGTTCGTGGAAGCCAGTGGCGTTCTTCAGTCGCAAACTTCGACCTGCAGAACAAAAGTACAGCGCTTTCGATCGCGAGCTTTTAGCTATGTATCTAGCCATTCGTCACTTTCGATATTTCCTCGAAGGCCGCACCTTCACGCTTTACACGGACCACAAGATTTCTAAAATCAGCGATCCGTGGTCGCCGCGACAACAGAGGCACTTGGCATACATCTCCGAATTCACCACAGATGTGCGACACATAGAGGGGAAGAAT
>JAMJIN010000323.1:0-2341 GCA_036784775.1 Chromatiales bacterium
CTTCTGACTCGCTATTTGCAGCTATTTCATCCGGTTACCGCTGTTCGCCAATTATGTTCGGGTTTTTACCGCCATCTACAAAGCGGGAATGACACATCAACGTGAGGTGGTTGGAACCCACAGACGCAGTACCGATATGCCCTGTTTTGCGTGGGTCAATATCCTTATTGGGAATCTGAAAACATCGCTTGCCGGTACATACCATGCCTTTCGATTTAAGAATATGCCCACAGATACTTGGCCGAGTATCAGTACCGATTCAACCGCCGCTTCGACCTCAGAGCCATGCTACCTCGTTTGCTTCGGGCTGCTGCAACGACTTCACCACGTCCCGAGACATGGCTGCGGCTTGCTGAACTTTCGTGCTAATCAAGAAAATTGATGCGTTGTCGATTGACCGGGCCAGGCCCACCATTGTTAGAAGTACAGCAAAAGCTGCTCCTACACGACTTAGGTTCGATATTGCTCACGAATGTGGCCATTTGGTAATGCATCGGGGCATTGTAACTGGAGATACCGAAACAGAAAGGGAGGCCAATCGTTTCGCTAGCGCATTTCTGTTACCCAGAAGAGCTTTTGTGCGTGAGTTTCCCAAGAAAAAACGGATTGACTGGAAGGCTATGTTTGAAATAAAGCTACGCTGGAAAACAAGCCTTCAAGCTATCGTAAGGCGAGCTTATGATCTGGGCTTTTTTGATGCTGCGCAGTATAGAAGAGCCAACATCTATATAAGTAAAAACGGTTATAGGATGAGTGAGCCATTCGAGCCAGAGCATATTGAACAACCTGAGTTGCTTAAACTGTCTATCTCAAGTCTGGAGGAGTACCTCAGCATCCAGTCTGCAGAGTTTGCCAATCAACTGGGCTATCGCCCCATATTTCTTGAAAAATTGATAGGAATTCCTGTTCCTGAGCCAAGGCCTGCCTCTGAAGCATCGAATGTGATCAGCTTGTTTTAAGTAGAATATGGCAAATAGAGCAACGAGTGAGGAACTCAAAAGGCACCAAAAAGGCTAAATCACCCTCCGCATATCGAATTTAATATTTCATTGCTCGGAATTTCTCGATTTGTAATTATCGTGCGCCACAGGGGGAATTATCGTGCGCCTGCACAGAATGGCGAGTATGCCCAAAGAAACGCCTAAACTGCCGCTCATAGGCGGAGTCATCGCCGCGATTGGGGCGAGTGTTTGCTGTGTGGGTCCGCTGGTTATGCTGATGCTGGGCATTGGAGGTTCCTGGGTAAGCGGACTCACTGCCTTCGAGCCCTACCGGCCTGTTTTTATTGCACTCGTGGCTATCCTGCTTGCCAGGGCAGGTTGGCAACTTTATCGCCCCCTTGAGCAATGCCCGGAAGGTAGCGTCTGCGCTATACCCTCTGCTCGCCTTCGTTATCGCCAAATTTTCTGGTCCGTTCTGCTGGTCGCCATGGTTCTGGTGACAAGCCCCTACTGGATCCCGATTTTTTTTGCATGAGGAACTTAATATGAAATACCTCTTCCTTGTATTTATATTCATTAGCCAGCTAACGACAACCGCTTTTGCCGAGGAGCAGACGGTTACGTTGTCAGTTCCCGGCATGAACTGTCCGGTCTGTCCAATCACCGTACGTAAAGCGCTGGAAAAAGTGGATGGCGTCAGTCAGGCCGAGGTCGATTACGACAGTAAGCGTGCTACTGTTACCTTCGATGACCAGGTGTAGATGGCGGTAAAAACCCGAACATAATTGGCGAACAGCGGTAACCGGATGAAATAGCTGCAAATAGCGAGTCAGAAGAAACAGCCAGCGACAAAGAGTGACATCGAGAAAGAAATCGGGAAGATGTAGGGAGCCGTTGAGAAGGTGTGGTACCGGGTGTATCGACCTCGACAGTCCCCCGATACCGCACCTCAAGAGCCGTGCAAAGCACGAGCCTGATAAGTATTCCTGATTACCCCCGAGCCTCAGCCATGCTGAGGAGGCGTTGTGGCATGGGTGGTGTGCGCACTGCAGCGTAGCCGAGGCGCGAAATCATCTCTTCAAGCTTGAATCGGCGATTGAAGCGATAACAGAATTCAGCCAGATAACGGGGTGTTAGCGGCTGAGTAAAACCGCGCATAGATGGCGAAGGCCGCCTCGCTGCGTCGATACATCCTCCGTCAGAACGTCACATCCTCGTCCACGTCAAAGACTGTCACCCGATCCTCTTGCATCAGCTCCTGCAGTTGCAACCCGTATCGACTCCAGATCACCTCACGTAGCTCATCAATAAATTCATACCTGATTACCCCTGAGGCTCAGCTATTGAGTCAGTGGGTGGCGCATACTGAACCTGAAGCCAAATGAGGAGACCGCCATGGC